>NZ_BAABFC010000026.1:0-673 GCF_039540575.1 Pseudaeromonas paramecii | reverse complement strand
AATGTCATCCTGCACATCGACGTTCAGGGTGACCGTGTCGGTGACCTGGTCGCCGTCGGCGTCTTCCACCGTTACGCCCAGGGCGATGTTGAACGCATCCAGCGCCCAGTTCTCACCCTGCACCCCATCGTGCAGCACGTTGTCCAGCAGGGTGAAGTCGTACTCGCCACTGGCACTGTCTACCACCAGGCTCCATTGGGCCGTGGTGATGGTGATGTTGCCCTCGTCGTCCGCCGTGTACGGCGTGCCGTCGTAGCTGACGCTCACCACCTTGCTGGCCCCGGCACCGTCGGCACCAAAGGCGAAGTTATCCGCCAGGCTGCCATGGGCGATGTGGCCATCGGTGGAGCCGTCCTCGTTGTTGCCCACCGCGTTGGCGTTGTTCAGATCGTCTTCTTCCACCGTCAGGTCATCGGCGGCCACCGTGCGGACCGGAATGTCATCCTGCACATCGACGTTCAGGGTGACCGTGTCGGTGACCTGGTCGCCGTCGGCGTCTTCCACCGTCACACCCAGGGCAATGCTGAACGCATCCAGCGCCCAGTTCTCACCCTGCACCGCATCGTGCAGTACGTTGTCCAGCAGGGTGAAGTCGTATTCACCACTGGCACTGTCTACCACCAGGCTCCATTGGGCCGTGGTGATGGTGATGTTGCCCTCGTCGTCCGCCGTG
>NZ_BAABFC010000025.1:0-75331 GCF_039540575.1 Pseudaeromonas paramecii | reverse complement strand
TTTGTCGATTGACTTCAACCTCTGCGAGTGCCCACACAGATTGCTTGAATTGAATTGTTAAAGAGCGGTTTGGCTTTTCGCCAAGAGCTGCGCATTCTACCCAGCTCTATCGGCTTGTCAAGCTGGGCTTGACTCGCCTTGCTCACCCGGCGTCGTGCGCCGTGTCAGTGAGGGCGCATTATAGGGAGCCCGCGCCGCGCCGCAAGGGGATTTTGCATCTTTTGGTGCGATCGTTCAGAAATGAGGCAAAGCGGCGGAATTCCCCGCAACTACGCCCTAGCGAGACCAGAGTTGCCGGCCAAATTCCTCCACCGCAGCCCAGTCGGTCAACTCTACATCCACAGAGGTATCCGTCTGTCCGCCGGTCATCTTCATGATCAGTTGGATGATGCGTGTCTGCCACCAGTTGTACTGGCTATAGCGCAGTGCACCCGCAAAGACGGCGGCGCGCTGGGGATGCCAAGCCACTCTGGCCAGTAGCTTGCGCATGTAAGGGTTGGTCTTTGGCGTTGCCTTCTCCGGCTTGCGGGCCGTCAGACAGACCCCGATCAGATTGGCATCCACCGCTTTAAGCTGTTCAAGGTGCCCCTGAATGAAACTCTCCAGGGAAGGATGAAAATGACCGTAACGGATAGAGGCGCCGATCAGCACCTTGTCATACTTGGTCAGATTCTTTTTTGGATACTGGTGCAGGTCGTACCATTCCACCTGGGCATCCGGTTGTCCTTGCAGCAGGGTTTCAAGGATTTTTCGGGTTTGGCCATTACGGCTGGAATAAAAAACGGCAACTCTCATGACATCTCCTTGGTTCGACCCGATTATTGTTGTTAGCTGGTAGACAGAAGCAGGACTCGCCCCTGTGTGCGCTGCGCCAGCTCCTCCGCCAGCGTTGGTGCCATGTCTGCCGCACAGGCAATCTGCCACCGGATGCGCTCCTGATAATGACACTCTATCACCTCAGCCTCCGCGGTTTTCAAACACCATTGCACCGGTTCCAGATCACCGTAGTCACAACTGAGGCTGAACAGGCTCAGCAGACGTACCTGACAGCGTGACACTTGCGTCAAGGCCTGTGCCACACCGCCGCCATAGGCGCGCACCAACCCGCCTGTTCCCAGGCGTATCCCGCCGTAGTAACGCACCACCACGGCCGTCACCTCTCCCAGGCCACTGCCTTGCAACTGCGCCAACATTGGCTTGCCCGTGGTACCCGCCGGCTCGCCATCATCACTAAAGCCATATTGCTGGCCATCGTCCGGTTGCCCGGCAATGCTGGCCCAGCCCAGATGGCGCGCCTGGGGATGTTCTCGGCGCAGTTCGGCCCACCAGGCTCGACTGGCCGCCAGGCCCACCTTATGCCCTACATAGGTGATAAAGCGGCTCTTCTTGATCTCTTCGCTGATCACCTGCGTTTCGGCTGGGATCTCATAGCCCTTCATGGCGGTCTGGTCTCCTCGTTGAAAATCAGCCAGTCGCTGCCCATAGTTGGATGAGTCGGGCCGAGCACCCCAGCAGGGAGGTTCTCATGAATCACACCGATCCCGTCCAGCTCGTCGCCTTGGGGCAAGGCTATCAGGCCCTGGTATTCGATGCGCCTGGTGCAGCCAATCTGCTCGATCGACTAACGCTGGCAACCCTGTCTAGCTGCCTGCATCGCCTTAGCAGTCAGCCGCCCAGCGGTTTGCTGCTCTTCTCTAAGAAGACCCACTTTATCCTAGGGGCCGACATCAAGGAATTCCTGCCGGCCTTTGCCGGCCCGCATCATCAGTTGGTGAGCTGGCTGGAACAGGCGCGCATCCTGTTCAATCAGCTAGAGGACCTGCCCTGTCCCACGGTCGCCTTGTTACAGGGGCACGTGCTGGGCGGCGGCACTGAGCTGGCCCTGGCCTGCGATTACCGGATGGCCAGCCAGGATACCCTGATGGGCTTACCCGAGACTCGACTGGGGATCTTGCCTGGCTTTGGTGGCTGTGTGCGGCTGCCGCGGCTGATCGGTCTGGATCCGGCACTGGCCTGGATTTTGGAAGGCACGCCCCGCCCAGCGGCCCAACTGCTGGCCGAAGGCGCCGTGGACGGCATCTGTGCGACCACAGATCTGCAGCAGGCCGGCCTGACGCTGTTGACGCGGGCCAGCACGGGCGAACTGGACTGGCGAGCCCGCCGGCCCGCCAGGTTGCAGCCCCTGGCCTTGCCGGTCAGTGAGCAACAACTCACCCTGCAGCTGGCACGCCAGCGCCTCGCCAGTGCGCCGGCGCAGGGCGAGGCCCCCGCTCGGGCCATTGCGGCGTTGGCCGCCAGCCTGAATCAGCCCCGCGCGGCCGCCCAGCAAACGGAGCAGCATCATTTTCTACAGCTGTGTCCTCGCCCCCAGACCCGTCATCTTATCGGTCACTTTCTCAGCCTACAGGCGAAACAGCGCCAGCGTCCCACCCGTAACGTCTCCAGTTTGAGCCTGGTCGGCGGCGGGCTCATGGGACAGGATCTGGCGGACTGGGCACTGGAACGCGGACTCCAGGTCCGACTCTACGAGGCCGATACCGCACGGCGGGCCACCCTGGCCGAATCCCTCGCCCAACGTTGGCAGAGCTTGCCGGCAGCCGGCCAGGCGGCACGCTGGCAACATCTGCAGCTGCTGGAGCGGCCTGAACAGTTGGCGGACAGCCCATGGGTGCTGGAAGCCATCGATGAGGAGCTTGCCGCCAAGCAGGCGCTCTGGCAGACCCTCGAGTCCCTGCTGCCGGAACCGGCCCTGCTAGTGAGCACTACCTCTTCCCTGGGCATAGCGCCGCAGGCCCGGGGCTTACGCCATCCGGAGCGTCTGGCTGGCATGCATTTTAGCCAGTCCCTGGTCGAGCTGGTGTTGCCTGCCGCCATGGCGGCGGCGCAGCGCCAGCAGCTGGTGGATCTGGCCAGGCAACTGGGTAAAGTCCCCCTCCAGGTAGCAGATGGTCCCGGCTTTTTGGTCAACCGCCTGCGGTTTGCCTACCTGGCGGCGTTTCTGGAACTGGTGGCCCGTGGTATCAGCCCCTATCGGCTGGACGCCCTGATGACCCGACAGTTTGGCTGGCCCCAAGGGCCGGCCCGTCTGCTGGATGAGATGGGACTGGCCAACGCCCGCCAGATCCTGTGCCAACTGACCAGCCAGCTGTCGGATCGCTTCGCCCGGCCAGCGACCGATCCCTTGTCGACGCACCTGCAGGCTGGCCGAGGCGGCCGCCATCAGGGTGCCGGCTTTTATCGCTATGCTCACGGCCAGCCCATCCCCGATCCCGCCTGGCGTGATGATACCCTCAAGGCGCCGCCGGATGACTCCCTGACCCTGCAATTGCTGCTGCCCCTGCTGGAGGAGGCGGCACTCTGCCTAGAAGAAAAAGTGGTTGCCAGCGCGGCCGAGCTGGATGAGGCCATGCGCCTGGGCGCCGGCTTCCCGGCGTTCCGCGGCGGCCCCTGTGCCTATCTGGATGATTACGGCCTGGCCCGCCTGCTGGATGAGGTGGATGCCCTCGCCCTGCCCCACCCGCGCTATCGGCATCCGGCCCTGAGCCGCCGCCTGGCACTGGCCGAATCACGCGGCTATCCGGAGGTATCGTCATGCAACAGGCCGTGATCGTCGATGCCCTGCGCACCCCCATGGGGCGTGCCCGCCAGGGTGTTTTCCGCCATGTGCGGGCCGAAGTGCTCTCGGCCCACCTGATGCGGGCCCTGCTCCAGCGTCATCCGGCGCTGCCGCCAACCGACATAGACGACATCTATTGGGGCTGCGTCCAACAATCGGCGGAGCAGGGATTCAATATTGCCCGCAACGCCGCCCTGCTGGCCGGCTTGCCTACCAGCGTCCCGGCGGTGACCGTCAACCGCTTGTGCGGCTCCTCGATGCAGGCGCTGCACGATGCCTGCCGCGCCATCATGGTGGGGGATGCCCAGGCCTGCCTGGTCGGGGGTGTCGAGCAGATGGGCCACCTGCCCATGGATAAGGGGCTGGACTTTCACCCCGGCCTGGCCCACCACCTCAGCCTGGGCGCCACCCGTATGGGGTTCACCGCCGAATACTTGGCACAACAGTTTTCCATCAGCCGGGCCGAGCAGGACGCCTTTGCCCTGCGCTCACACCGTCTGGCCTGGCAAACCCAGCAGGCGGGCCTCTGGGCCCAGGAGATCTGCCCCACCCCGGGCCATGACCCCCAAGGCGTGCCGCTGCTCGCGCAGCAGGACGAGGTGATCCGTGCCGACACCAGCCTAGCTGCCCTGGCGGCCCTGCCGCCGGTCTTCGACCCGCAAGGCAGCATCACGGCGGGCAACGCCTCGGCGCTGAGCGATGGCGCCGCGGCCCTGCTGGTGATGAGCGAAGCGAAGGCCAGGAGCCTAGAGCTGCCTGTCCTGGCTCGGGTGCGCGCCATGACGGTGGTGGGCTGCGAGCCCTGCCTGATGGGCTATGGCCCCGTCCCCGCCACTCGATTGGCGCTCCAACGCGCCGGCCTCAGCCTGGCGGATGTGGACAGGGTGGAAATCAACGAGGCCTTTGCCGCCCAGGTGCTGCCCTGTCTACGGGATCTGGGGCTGGAGGACCAGCTGGATGACAAGGTCAACCGCCAGGGGGGCGCCATCGCCCTGGGGCACCCGCTGGGCTGCTCTGGCGCCCGCATTCTCACCAGTCTGGTGCATCAATTACGGCGGATCGACGGTCAGTTTGGTCTGGCCACCATGTGCATCGGTCTGGGTCAGGGGATCAGCACCCTGCTGGAGCGGAGGTGAGTGGATAGAAAAATCACTCAGGCGAGTCTGAAAACGCTTCTGGCCGGTGGATTTATTGTTCATAGAATCACAGCAAACCGGCCACCAGCTTGCATTTTCCACGCTGACTGTGTTCAATTTGCCCACTTAATTGCGTGGTCTGGCGAAAATGACAAAAGGCAAACAAATCCTTATCGTGGATGATGATCAAGAAATCCGGGAGCTGCTGCAGGAATACATGGCGCGCGCGGGTTTTGACGTCATCACGGCTGCCGACGGTCGCGCCATGTATGGCCAACTGGAACAACATCAGCCGGATCTCATCATTTTGGATGTCATGATGCCCGGCGACGACGGTTTCAGCCTGTGCCAGCAGATCCGCCGCAGCTCCCAGGTGCCCATCATCATGCTCACGGCCGCCTCCGACGAAGCCGATCGGGTGATTGGCCTGGAGCTGGGTGCCGATGACTACATCGCCAAACCCTTCAGCCCCCGGGAGTTGATGGCCCGCATCAAGGCGCTGTTGCGTCGTGCCGAGTTCCGCCAGCCCATCAAGGAAAATGGCCGCCGCATCCGCTTCGCCGACTGGAGCCTGGATACCCTCAGCCAGCAGTTGGTGAACGACGATGGCAGTCAGATGGATCTGACCGGCAGCGACTTCATTCTGCTCTCCCTGTTCTTGCAGCACCCGGGGCAGGTGCTGGATCGCGACACCATCAGCGACGCCACCCGAGGCCGGGAAACCCTGCCCATGGAGCGCGGCATTGATGTGCAGATCAGCCGGCTGCGGCAAAAACTGGGCGACAACGGCAAGAGCCCCCGCATCATCAAGACCATACGTGGCAGCGGCTACATGCTGATCGCCGAAGTCAGCCATGAAGATTAGCCAGCTGCTGGGCTATCTGGTGCCCCGCTCCCTGCTCTCCCGTATGCTGTTGTTGCTGCTGCTGGCCATCATCCTGGCCCAGAGCCTGATCTCCAGCCTCTGGCTGCAACAGCTGGAGAAGCGCGAGCAGGAAGGCAGGATGAGTGCCACCCGCAGCCTGGCGCTCTCCGCCGCCTCCACGGTCAACTTCTTCCAATCCCTGCCGGTGGAATACCGGCACATCGCCCTGGATCAACTGCGCAACATGGGCGGTAGCCGCTTCTTCGTCTCCCTGAATCAGGAACCTATCGCACTGACCCCGGTGGCGGACACCCAGGCCAAGCGCCAGGTGGTGAACGAGGTGCGCCAGGTGCTGACCCAGAAGCTGGGCCAACACATGGCCATCAAGGTGGACTTTGCCGATCCCGCCACCTTGCATGTGTTCAACAACGAGACCCTGCTCAGTGACATTCCCCCCTCCTGGGCCCGCTACACCCTGATCATCGAGCCGCTCAATCCGCCGATTCTGGTGACCCAGATCGAGATCAATCCGGGCCAGTGGCTCTATCTGGCCGCCCTGCTGCCGGAACCCTACATGAGCCTGAATGAGGCCAGCCTGCCGGCCAGCCAGTTCCGCTTCATCCTGCTGCTCACCGCCATTTTGTTTCTGTTCACCTTCATCCTGGTGCGCTGGCAGACCCGGCCCTTGCGACATCTGGCCGATGCGGCGGTCAACCTGGGCAAGGACATAGACCAGGCCTCCCTACCGGAGGAAGGCGCCAGCGAAATCGTCGCCGTAACCCGCGCCATCAACATCATGCAGCACCGTATCAAGCGCTACATCGATGACCGGGAGCGGCTGTTCAGCTCCATCTCCCACGATCTCAAGACCCCCATCACCCGCCTGCGCCTGCGGGTGGAACTGTTGGATGACGAGCAGCTGATCACCCGCTTCAACAAGGATCTTGATGACCTGGAGATGATGGTCAAGGGTGCCTTGCAGACGGTGAAGGACACCGACATCCATGAAAACATCGAGTTGCTGGACATCAACCAGCTGCTGGAGCAGATCGCCGAGGTGTACAACCTGCATGAAACCCTGATGGTGATCGAGGGGCGCACCAAGAAGCCCTACCGGGGTAAGCCGCTGGCCCTCAAGCGCTGCATCGGCAACCTGGTGGATAACGCCATCAAGTACGGCCGCCGGGTGCGGGTCATCGTCATGGATGATCTGGAGGAGCACATGGATGCCGAGGTGGTACTGCTCTACTTCATCGACGAAGGGCCTGGCCTGCCGGCCGAGCAGCTGGAGAAGATCTTCGAGCCCTACTACCGGCTGGATAAGAACACCCCCGGCACCGGCCTGGGGCTGGGCATTGCCCGCAGCATCGCCCACGCTCACGGTGGCGATCTGGTGCTGGAAAACCGCCCCAGTGGTGGCCTGCAGGCCGTGCTGTCCCTGCCAAGGCATTGAGTCATGAAGCGTCTTAGCCTGCTCTGCTGCGGCCTGCTGTTGGCCAGCCCCTTGATGGCCGCCCGGGTGGAAGTGATGCACTGGTGGACCAGCGGTGGCGAAGCCAGTGCGGTCGAGGTCATCAAACAGCAGTGGCGCGCCCAAGGCGGGCAATGGCAGGACTTCGCCGTCTCCGGTGGCGGCGGCAAGAGTGCCATGGCGGTGCTGCGCAGCCGGGCACTGGCGGCCACCCCGCCGGCCGCGGCCCAGATCAAGGGCAGTGAGCTGTTGGAGTGGGCTCGCTTAGGGCTACTCCGGGATCTGGATGAGTTGGCCCAGAACCAGCGCTGGGATCTGCGCCTGCCAGGCTTCGTCCGCTCCACCCTGAGTCACCAGGGCCACTATGTGGCGGTGCCTATCGGCATTCACAGGGTAAACTGGCTCTGGTTCAACCGGGATGTCTTCACCCGACTGGGGCTGGAACCGCCCAGCACCTGGGCTCAACTGCAGGCGCTGGCACCCCGTCTGCTGGCGGCCGGCATCACGCCCCTGGCCATCGGCAATGACCCTTGGCAACTGGCCATACTGTTCGAGTCCATAGTTCTAGGCGACGCCGGCAACGAGTTCTTCCGCCGCGCCTTCATCAACTTGGAACCGGATCAGCTCGATAGCCCCACCATGGTGGCCCTGCTGCAGCGCTTCAAAGCCCTGCGCCCCTTCGTGCCCCAGCACTTTGGCGGCCTAAGTTGGAACCAGGCTACCGGCATGGTGATGGACGGCAGTGCGGCCATGCAGCTGATGGGCGACTGGGCCAAGGGTGAGCTGACCCAGGCCGGCCTGCAACCCGGCAGCAACATCGGCTGCCTGCCGGCCCCGGGAAATGCGGAGATCTTCAGCTACAACATCGACTCCATCGCCATGTTTTCGGTGCGGGATCCGGAACAACAGGCGGCTCAGGTACAGTTGGCCAACCTGCTGATGACCCCCGAGCTGCAAATCCTTTTCAATCAGAAGAAAGGGTCGATCCCTGCGTTGGCTGGCTTGCCAATGGGCCAATTTGACAGCTGCGCCCGCCAGTCCAGCCAGGCCCTGGAGCAGGCCCAGCAGGGCGGTCACCTGGTGCCTAGCCTGGCCGAGGGCATGGCCACCTCCAGTTATGTGCTGCAGGCGGTGACGGATGTGCTGAGCAACTTCTTCAACGACCCGCAACAAACGGCAGAGCAAGCCAGCCACCGGCTGCGTCGGGCCATGCTGGCGGCGCGCTGACTTTAGCCATCCAGTTCAAACCACAGGCCGATGCTGGACCAGAGACCCAAGACAATCCAGGGGCCGCTCATGCCGCCGTCCAACTGGCTGCCGGCCAGCAAGCCCAGCAGGCATAACACCAGATACAGCCCTTTTCGCCAGTGCTGTGGCATCCCGACCTCCCTGTGGTCATGCCTAGCTCACTATGCTATATAGCCAGGCAGTCCCGCTTAGGGAAAGTCAGAATTTCACGAGGAGAACAACATGGGTCAGGGTTCTGCCGGCAACGTCATCGCCGCCTTGTGCAGCTTCTTTATCCCAGGTCTGGGGCAGTTGGTTCAGGGGCGACTGCTGATGGCCATACTGCACTTCGTGCTGGCCGCCGTCCTGTGGATAGTGCTGCTGGGCTGGATCATCCACCTCTGGTCGATCCTGGACGCGGCGCTGTGGAAGCCGCCGGTGTCGACGACTTGATCCCGAAGCAAGGCGGAGTATCATGGCCGACCTTGCCTGCGGAGGATAAAACATGAGCGATCGCTTCTCGACCGCCACCCATCAACTGGATGCCATCGGCCTGCGCTGCCCAGAGCCGGTGATGATGGTGCGCAAGACGGTGCGCAGCATGGCCGAGGGCGAGACCCTGCTGATCACCGCCGACGACCCCGCCTCCACCCGGGACATTCCCAGCTTCTGCCGGCACATGGACCACACACTGCTGGCCGCCGAGACCGACCAGAAGCCCTATCGCTATCTGATCCGCAAAGGCCGGTAGCACCTGAGCTGGCTAAAGCCAGCGCCGGCGCCACAGCCAGAGGGCCAGCCCCAGCACCAGGGCCACCATCAGGCCGCAAAACAAGCCAAATCCCCAGGGCGACTCAGCCCCGGGAATGCCCCCCAGGTTGACGCCAAACAGCCCCGTCAGGGCACTCACCGGCAAAAAAACCATGGCAAACAACGACATCAAATATGATCGCCGGGAGAGCTGCTCTGTGTGGTGGGCACTGATCTCCTCGCTCATCATGTCGGCGCGAAACAGGCTGGCATTGAGATCATCCAGCCAACGCCCCAGCCGCTCGCCGATCTCCTCCAGCCGGCGCTGATCGTCGTTCTCCAGCCAGGTAATCTTCTCCTTGGCCAGACGGGCATAGAGATCCCGCTGTGGCGCCAGATAGCGACGCAGCAGGATCAGTTGACGCCGGATATGGGCCAGCTCCCGACGATGGGGCAGCTGCTGGGCCAGGGTATCCTCTTCCATCTGGGCAATGCGCTCCTGCAGATCGTCGATATGATCCCCGGTCTCCTCGGTCAGCGCCTCACACATGGCCACCAGCCAGTCGCCACAGTTGAGTGGCCCGTGTCCACCGGCCAGCTGCTGCTGCAGGGTCACCACCCCGCCCACGTGACGCCGTCGGGTAGAGATCACCTTGTGTTCATCGATATAGAAGCGCAGGGCCACCATCTGCTCCGGCCGCTGGCCGGCATTGCTGTTGATGGTGCGCAGGGTCAGCAACAGGCCGCCGTTGAGCTTCACCAGTTTGGGTCGGTTGCTCTCACCCAGCAGGGAATCCCGCGCCTCATCATGCAACAGGGGCGTCACCGCCAGCCAGTCCTGGGTCGACGGCTGGGAATAATCCAGATGCAGCCAGTAGGGTTGCTCCGGCAAGCTGGCACCGGCTGGCAGCCGCTGGCCACCACCCCGCCCATCCAGCAGCAGGGCATTGACGGCCCCCTCCGGCACCCGGTTGTCAACTGCCAGCGGCATGAGCCACCTCCTGACAGGCGCCATGACAGGGACAGGACACCAGATGATCGTTCACCATGCCCACCGCCTGCATGAAGGCATAGCAGATGGTGGTGCCCACAAATGAAAAACCTCTTTTCTTCAATGCCTTGGCCATGGCATCCGACGCCGGACTGCGGGTGGGGATCTGCTCTGAGCGCTGCCAGTGGTTTATCTGGGGCGCGCCACCGACAAAAGCCCAGAGCCAGGGTGCGAAGGCGATCCCCTCGGCCTGCATGGCCAGGTAGGCCTGGGCATTCTTGATGATGGAATCGATTTTCAACCGGTTGCGGATGATACCGGTATCCTGCAATAACCGCTGGCGGTCCGACTCGTCGAACTGACTGATCCGCACCGGATCGAAGCCGGCATAGGCCAGGCGATAGGACTCGGTGCGCCTGAGAATGGTGAGCCAGGAGAGACCGGCCTGCTGACCATCCAGGCAGAGCTTCTCGAACAGCTCCCGGTCATCATAAACCGGGCGTCCCCACACCTGGTCGTGGTAGTGGATGTAATCCGGATCCCGGGTGGCCCAGGCGCAGCGTAGTTCCATCGGTGGCTCCCGGCCCGATTTAGCCTATATTCCGGCCAGCTCAGGCGTTATACTCTGGCAGTTTTAATTCCGCTCAGTATGCACTGAATCAAACCGCGAACATAATCATGCAGAAATTTGATATCAAGACCTTTCAGGGACTGATCCTGACCCTTCAAGACTACTGGGCCAGGCAAGGTTGCGTGATCGTGCAACCCCTCGATATGGAGGTGGGTGCCGGTACTTCTCACCCGATGACGTTCCTGCGCGCCATTGGCCCCGAGCCGATGAACTGCGCCTATGTACAGCCTTCCCGCCGTCCCACCGACGGCCGTTACGGTGAAAACCCCAACCGCCTGCAGCACTACTATCAGTTCCAGGTGATCCTCAAGCCCTCCCCGAGCAACATCCAGGAGCTCTACCTGGGCTCCCTGAAGGAGCTGGGCTTCGATCCCCAGGTGCATGACATTCGCTTCGTGGAAGACAACTGGGAAAACCCGACCCTGGGTGCCTGGGGTCTGGGCTGGGAAGTCTGGCTTAACGGCATGGAAGTGACCCAGTTCACCTACTTCCAGCAGGTAGGCGGTCTGGAGTGTGCGCCGGTCACCGGCGAGATCACCTATGGTCTGGAACGCCTGGCCATGTATATCCAGGGCGTCAACAGCATCTACGACCTGGTGTGGGCCGACGGTCCGCTGGGCAAGAT
This sequence comes from Pseudaeromonas paramecii, assembly GCF_039540575.1. Taxonomy (NCBI): domain Bacteria; kingdom Pseudomonadati; phylum Pseudomonadota; class Gammaproteobacteria; order Aeromonadales; family Aeromonadaceae; genus Pseudaeromonas; species Pseudaeromonas paramecii. The sequence continues at coordinate 64,019 of NZ_BAABFC010000025.1, read as the reverse complement.
CACCTACGGCGACGTGTTCCATCAGAACGAGGTGGAACAATCCACCTACAACTTCGAACACGCCGATGTGCCCTTCCTGTTCCAGATGTTCGATCAGTGCGAGAAGGAGTGTCAGCACCTGCTGGCCCTGGAAACCCCGCTGCCCTTGCCCGCCTACGAGCGGATCCTCAAGGCGGCCCATGCCTTCAACCTGCTGGATGCCCGCCATGCCATCTCGGTCACCGAGCGGCAGCGCTACATACTGCGCATCCGGACCCTCTCCAAGGCGGTGGCAGAAGCCTATTACGCCGCCCGCGAGGCCCTGGGCTTCCCCATGTGTAAGGAAAAGGTGTGAGCATGGTTACCGACACCCTCTTGATTGAACTGGGCACCGAAGAGCTGCCCCCCAAGGCCCTGCGCAAGCTGGCCGAAGCCTTTGCCGACAACTTTACCGCCGAGCTGACCAAGGCCGATCTGGCCTTCACCAGCCTGGAGTGGTTCGCCGCGCCCCGCCGTCTGGCCCTCAAGGTGCAGCAGCTGGCTTGTGCGCAGCCGGACAAGGAAGTGGAGAAGCGCGGCCCGGCGGTATCCGCCGCCTTTGACGCCGATGGCAAGCCCACCAAGGCCGCCGAAGGCTGGGCCCGTGGCTGCGGCATCGAAGCCGCTCAGGCCGACCGCCTGGTCACCGACAAGGGCGTATGGCTGGTGCATCGCGCCAAGGTGGTGGGGCGTCCCACCGTCGAGCTGATCCCCGCCATGGTCGCCACCGCCCTGGCCGGTCTGCCGATCCCCAAGCTGATGCGTTGGGGTGCCGAACGCACCCAGTTTGTCCGTCCGGTGCACACCCTGTGCATGCTGATGGGTGGCGAGCTGATCCCCGGCGAAGTCCTGGGTCTGCAATCCGCCCGTCTGGTGCGTGGTCACCGCTTCATGGGCGAAGCCGAATTCGAGCTCACCCATGCCGATCAGTACCCGGCCCTGCTGGAAGAAAAAGGCAAGGTCATTGCCGACTTCCATCGCCGCAAGGCCTTCATCAAGACCAGCATAGAGGCCGAGGCCAGCCGTCTGGGCGGCATTGCCGATCTGGATGACGCCCTGCTGGAGGAAGTGACCTCCCTGGTGGAATGGCCCGTGCTGCTGACCGCCGCCTTTGAAGAGCGTTTCCTGGAGGTACCGGCCGAGGCGCTGGTGCACACCATGAAGGGCGACCAGAAGTACTTCCCGGTCTACGACCAGGCCGGCAAGCTGCTGCCCAACTTCATCTTCATCAGCAACATCGAATCCAAGGACCCTAGTCAGGTCATCGGCGGTAACGAGCGGGTGGTTCGCCCCCGTCTGTCTGACGCCGAGTTCTTCTTCAAGACCGACAAGAAGCAGCCGCTGGCCGCCCGCCTGGAGAGCCTGGCTACCGTGCTGTTCCAGCAGCAGCTCGGCACCCTGAAGGACAAGTCCGTCCGCATCGCTGAGCTGGCCGCCTATATCGCACCGCAAATCGGTGCCGATGTGGAGCACGCCACCCGCGCCGGCCTGCTGTCCAAGTGTGACCTCATGACCAACATGGTGATGGAATTCACCGACACCCAGGGGGTCATGGGCATGCACTACGCCCGCCACGACGGCGAAGCCGAAGATGTGGCGGTGGCGCTCAACGAGCAGTACATGCCGCGCTTCGCCGGCGATGCCCTGCCCACCGGCCTGGTGGCCTGTGCCGTGGCCATCGCCGACAAGCTGGATACCCTGGTGGGTATCTTCGGCATCGGCCAGGCCCCCAAGGGGGACAAGGATCCCTTCGCCCTGCGCCGTGCCGCCATCGGCGCCCTGCGTATCTGTGTCGAGAAGCAGCTGGACTTGGACCTGGCCGGTCTGGTGGCCAAGGCGGTTGAGTTGTACGGTGCCAAGCTGTCCAACACCCAGGTTGCCGATGAGGTCATCGACTTCATGCTGGCCCGCTTCCGTGCCGCCTACCAGGATGAAGGCATCAGTGCCGATGTGATCATGGCGGTACTGGCTCGTCGTCCCACCCGTCCACTGGACTTCGACCGTCGGGTCAAGGCGGTGAACCACTTCCGCAGCCTGGATGCGGCCGAGGCCCTGGCGGCCGCCAACAAGCGGGTTTCCAACATTCTGGCCAAGGTGGAAGGTGCCCTGCCGGAGCAGATTGACAGCGCCCTGCTGCAGGATGCCAGCGAACAGGCCCTGGCGGCCAAGCTGGCTCAGCTGCAGAGTGAGCTGGCCCCCTGCTTCGCCGCCGGTGACTATCAGCAAGCCCTCACCGCCCTGGCCGCCCTGCGCGAGCCGGTGGATGCCTTCTTCGACAAGGTGATGGTGATGGCCGAGGATCTGGCACTGCGCAATAACCGATTGGCCCTGCTCAATCAGCTGCGTAACCTATTCCTCCAGGTGGCGGATATTTCCGTGCTGCAGCAGTAAGCCTGCGTTAATCGAACGGGCCCGTCAGGGCCCTTTTTGTTTTTTGTTTCACGTGAAACGGCTCAAACCCGTTTCACCCTTGCTTGGACACGGTTATGGAATTCTCCTCCTTCGGCCAGAAGTTTACCCGACAAGCCGGCATCACCCAGTTGATGGACGACTTGAATCAGGGGCTGCTCAATCCCGACGCCATCATGTTGGGTGGTGGCAACCCGGCGGCAGTGCCAGAGCTGCAACAGGCCCTGCAGCAACAGATGCAGCAGAGCTTGGACCAGGGTGACCTGCTGCGCGCCATCGCCAACTACGATGGTCCCCAGGGCAAGGACAGCTTCACCCAGGCGCTGGCCGAGCTGCTGCAGCGGGAATACGGCTGGCCGATCACCGCCCGCAACATCGCCCTGACCAATGGCAGCCAGACCGCTTTTTTTTATCTGTTTAACCTGCTGGCCGGTGACTTCCCGGATGGCCGCAAGAAGAAGGTGCTGTTCCCCCTGGCCCCGGAATATATCGGTTACGCCGATTCGGCACTGAGTGACGACATGTTTCTGGCCTGCAAGCCCGCCATCCAGCTGCTCGACCACCGTCTGTTCAAATACCAGGTGGACTTTGAAGCGCTGGAAATTGGTGAGGATATCGGACTGATCTGCGTCTCCCGCCCTACCAATCCCACCGGCAATGTGCTGTCGGACGACGAGGTGGCTCACCTGGATTGCTTGGCCCGCCAGCACGGCATTCCGCTGCTGATCGACGGTGCCTATGGCACCCCCTTCCCCAACATCATCTTCAGCGAGGCGACACCGTTCTGGGATGACAACACCATCCTCAGCCTGAGCCTGTCCAAGCTGGGGCTGCCCGGCTGTCGCTGTGGCATAGTGGTGGCCAATGAATCAATCATCCAGGCCCTCGGCAACCTCTCCGGCATCATCAACCTGGCGCCAGGCGGCCTGGGCCCTACCCTGGTGCAACCCTGGGTGCTGTCTGGCGACATCATTCGCCATTCCGAGCAGTGGATCCGTCCCTTCTATCAGGCCAAGGCCCAGCAGGCGGTGCAGTGGCTGCAAGAGGCCATCCCAGATCCGCGCTTTCGCATCCACAAGCCTGAAGGCGCCCTGTTCCTCTGGCTTTGGTTCGATGGGCTGCCCATCCACAGCCAGATCCTGTACGAGCGCCTCAAGGCCGCTGGCCTGATCGTGGTACCGGGACACTACTTCTTCCCCGGTATTGAAGACAGCCAGTGGCCCCATCAGTATCAGTGCCTACGACTCAACTATGCCCAACCGGAAGCCCAGGTGAAGCAAGGCATCGAAATACTGGCTCGTATCGTGCTTGAGGCCTACCAGGGCTAATTGTTAAGCGGTTCAAAAATTGACGGTTAGCCCAACATTTGTGCATTTGAAGCCGATGGTAAAGATGCGACAATGTGTGCGGTTTTTCTTCGATCTGGTCACGACATGGCTCATTCCGTCATCATTTGCGATGACTCCCGCTTTGCACGCAATCAACTGGCTCGGGCCTTGCCAGCCGGCTTTGCCCGGGATCTTCATCATGCCGAAAACGGCAGAGAGGCCCTTGCGTTGCTGCGGGCGCGCAGGGGCGAGCTGCTGTTCCTCGATCTGAACATGCCCGATCTTGATGGCTATCAGGTGCTGGAAACCATACGCCGCGAGGATCTGCATTGCCTGGTGATAGTGGTGTCCGGGGATATACAACCCCAGGCTCAACAACGCATCATGGGGTTGGGTGCGCTGGCCTTCATGCGCAAGCCCATGGAGGCCAGTCAACTGCATCAGCTGTTGCTGCGGTACGGCCTGTTGAGCGAACTCCCCAACACGACCGACCCGCACCCGGCCGTTGCCGGGCCACAGATCGGTTATCTCGAGTCGCTGCAGGAGCTCATCAACGTGGCCATGGGCCAAGCCGCCAATCAGATGGCCAACCTGCTCAACGTCTTTATCCACTTGCCCATTCCAGCCCTGCGATTGTGCAGCCGTCATCAGGTGATGACGGAGGTGGCCAGCTGGTGCCAGAGTGAGAGTCATTGCCTGATCAGTCAGGGCTTTATCGGCTCCAACCTGGCGGGCGAATGCCTCATCCGCCTGGACCGTAATGACAGTGGCAAGATATTGCGTCTGATGGGCCAGGAAGAAGCCGAAGGAGATGGCCATGAGGTGCTGATGGAGCTGGCGGCCATGCTCAGCAGCGCCCTGCTGCTGGGGTTAGCGGAACAGCTGGGTTTTCGCTTAAGCCACAGCCACCCCACCATGGCCGACACTCTAGACGAGCGGCATATCCCACTGGCGGATGATCATGCCCAGCCCGTGTTATCGGTCAACTTCACCTACACCATTCCCAGTCAACAGCTGAGTTGTGATCTGCTGCTGTTGTTTACCGAAGCGTCCTTGCGCCCGCTGGAGCGGCGACTCAGCCTGCTGGTGGAATAGGAGTCAGCCCATGAGCCAAATTGCCCTAGATGAGTTTCACTGGATATTGGACGTGCTGCAGAGCATAGATGTGGGTCTGGTGGTGGTGGATCGTCAGTTCAACATCCAGCTGTGGAATGGTTTCATGGAGAATCACAGCGGCATCGGCTTCTCCAAGTTGCAAGGTCAGGGACTGTTCCATCGCTTCCCGGCGCTGCCGGAAAGCTGGTTGCGTCGAAAGGTGGAGACGGTGCTGGCCCTCAATAGCCCCACCTTCACCTCCTGGGAGCAAAGACCCCGGCTATTCAACTTCATCTCCAGCAAACCCTTCACCGGTCGCAGTGAGCTGATGTATCAGAACATCACCATACTGCCCCTCACCTCACGCAACGGCACCACGGATCATGCCTGCATCATCCTCTACGATGTGACCGATGCCGCCATGGGGAAACTGGGCCTGCAGGAGGCCAACCAGCAGCTCAAGGTGCTGTCGGTCACCGACCGGCTGACCGGTCTGTTCAACCGCGGGCACTGGGAAGAGTGTCTGCGGCAGGAGTTCAACCGCTGCCAACGGCACGCTCACAGCAGCACCCTGATGATGTTCGACATCGACTTCTTTAAGAAGATCAACGACGGCTATGGCCACCTGGCGGGGGATGCCGTCCTGCGGCGCGTCTCCAAGACCCTGATGCAGGTGCTGCGCAGCACCGATGTGGCCGGGCGTTATGGCGGCGAGGAATTCGGTATTCTGCTGCTGGATGTGGATGAGCCGGGTGCCATGTATGTGGCGGAGCGGCTGCGCATCGCCATGGCCGAGCAGATCGTCGAGTTCGACCAGCACCATATCTGTTTTAGCATCAGCGTGGGTATTGCCCGCCTGGAGCCCCAGCATGCCACCGCCAGCGACTGGATCGCCGCCGCCGATGCCGCCCTCTATCATGCCAAGCGCAATGGCCGTAACTGCTGTGTGCTGGCCAGCCGCCTTCCCGGCCTGTTGAGTGAGGCCAAGCCGCTACCGGCCCAGGTCGATCATGCTTGATGCCAGCCTCCCGGCTGGTTAGGCAATAAAAAAGCAGCCAATCGGCTGCTTTTTGTTTTCTCCATCTCCTGGAGCACTAAACGTCCAGGTTGGCGACCCGCAGGGCGTTGGTTTCGATGAAGTCGCGGCGCGGCTCGACATTGTCACCCATCAGGGTGGCAAACAGTTGGTCGGCAGCGATGGCATCCTCGATGGTGACGCGCAACATGCGGCGGGATTGCGGATCCATGGTGGTTTCCCACAGCTGGTCCGGGTTCATCTCACCCAGCCCCTTATAGCGCTGGATATAGACGCCGCGCTTGCCTTCATCCACCAACCAGGCCAAGGCTTCCTCAAAGCTGGTTACCGGTTTGACCTTCTCACCACGTTTGACGAAGGCCCCCTCTTCGATCAGGTTGCTGAGCTGCTCACCCAGGGCCACGATCTGGCGATACTCCAGCGAGCCGATGAAGTCGTAGTTGAGCAGGTAATGGCGCTCGACCCCGTGTTGCCGCAGCTCAATCTGCGGGACATGGGCATGGCGCTCTTCGTTGTACTGCAGGCTGATGACGAACTGCAGGCCATTGGTGCCCTGCTCATCCAGCTTGCTCTGTAGCTGCGCCACCCAAGCCGCCATGGCAACCTGATCCTTGAGGCTCTCCTGGGTCAACGCAGGCAGATAGATCAGGTGCTCCAACACGGCTTCCGGCAGGCGGCGGGCCAAGCGGCTGATGAGCTGCTTCACATCTCTGTGCTGCAGCACCAGGCGCTCAAGCTGCTCTCCACCGATGCCGGGGGCACTGGCATTGACGTGCAGGGTCGCCCCGTCCAGCGCCAGAGAGGTCTGATAGCCACTCAGGGCATCCTCATCCTTGATGTATTGCTCCTGCTTGCCCTTCTTGACCTTGTACAGTGGCGGCTGGGCGATATAGACGTAACCACGCTCGATCAGCTCCGGCATCTGCCGGTAGAAGAAGGTCAGCAACAGGGTACGAATGTGGGCACCGTCGACGTCGGCATCGGTCATGATGATGACGTTGTGGTAACGGGTCTTGTCCGGGTTGTACTCATCCCGGCCGATGCCGCAACCCAGCGCGGTGATCAGGGTCGCCACCTCCTGGGAGGAGAGCATCTTGTCGAAACGCGCCTTCTCCACGTTCAGGATCTTGCCCTTGAGCGGCAGTATGGCCTGGAACTTACGGTTACGCCCCTGCTTGGCAGAGCCGCCCGCCGAGTCCCCTTCCACTATGTAGAGTTCGGACAGGGCAGGATCCCGCTCCTGGCAGTCCGCCAGCTTGCCCGGCAACCCCGCCAGATCCAAGGCCCCCTTGCGGCGGGTCATCTCCCGCGCCTTGCGGGCCGCTTCCCGCGCCCGAGCCGCATCGATGATCTTGGATACCACTATCTTGGCATCGGCGGGGTTTTCCAGCAGGAACTCGTCCAGCTTCTCATTCATGGTCTGCTCCACCGCGGTCTTCACCTCGGAGGAAACCAGTTTGTCCTTGGTCTGGGACGAGAACTTGGGATCCGGCACCTTGACCGAGATGACGGCCGTCAGACCTTCCCGCGCGTCATCGCCGGAGGCCGATGTCTTGGCCTTCTTGCTGTAGCCTTCCTTGTCCATGTAGGCGTTCAGGGTACGGGTAAGGGCGGCCCGGAAGCCGGCCAGGTGAGTACCACCGTCCCGCTGCGGAATGTTGTTGGTGAAGCAGTAGACCCCTTCCTGATAGGCATCGTTCCACTGCATGGCCACTTCCACACCGATACCATCCTTCTCGGTGGTGAAGTAGAACACCTTGGGATGGATGGGGGTCTTGTTCTGGTTGAGGTACTGCACGAAGGCACAGATGCCCCCTTCATAGCAGAAGTGGTCCTCACGGCCATCCCGCTCGTCATGCAGCCGGATGGAGACACCGGAGTTGAGGAAGGAAAGCTCCCGCAACCGCTTGGCCAAGATCTCGTAGTGGAACAGGGTATCGGAGAAGATGGTCGGGCTAGGCCAGAACCGAATTTCGGTGCCCGTCTGATCCGAGTTACCCACCACCGCCAGGGGCGCAACCGGGTCGCCAAGACTATAGGTCTGCTCGTAGACATGCCCCTGGCGACGAATGGTCAGCAACAGCTTGTCGGACAGGGCATTCACCACCGACACCCCCACCCCGTGCAGACCACCTGAGACCTTGTAGGAGTTGTCGTCGAACTTACCGCCGGCATGCAGCACCGTCATGATGACTTCGGCCGCTGAAACCCCTTCTTCCTCGTGAATATCCACCGGGATACCCCGGCCATTGTCACGCACCGAGACGGAGCCATCGGCATGAATGGTGACGCGAATGTCCGAGCAGTAGCCGGCCAGCGCCTCGTCGATGGAGTTGTCCACCACCTCAAATACCATGTGGTGCAGACCACTGCCGTCGTCCGTATCGCCTATGTACATCCCAGGACGCTTACGTACTGCGTCCAAACCCTTCAAAACCTTGATACTCGAAGAGTCGTAAGTGTTCTCACTCATCTCTTACTCTCTCGCTCTCGCGTGTTGGATATTCGGTGATCGTGCCCTGTTTCACGTGAAACAGACGACACGCCAATTCTGACATCATGTCAGCCAAGGGTGCTTCGTCGATGGCGGTGATAAACACCTGAGAAGCACATTGCTTTAACCGCTGCGCCAACCGGCGACGCTTGTCGCCGTCAAGCTCGGAGGCAAAATCATCAATCAGGAAGATACAGCGTCGCCCCCCGGCCTGATTGAAAAACAGTCCCTGCGCCAACCGCATGGCGCAGACCAGCAGCTTGAGCTGGCCACGGGACAACAGATCCTGCACCGGCACCCCATTGGCCTTGATGCGCAGATCCGCCTTGTGCGGGCCAAGCTGGGTATGCCCCATCAACTTGTCCCGTTCAAATCCTTCCGCCAACAGCTCCACCAAGGGCCGGTTGCGATCCCAGCCCGGGTAAAAGCCAATCTGCAGCTGATACTCGGGCAGAAACTCGGCGGCCAGCTCCTGCAGCAGTGGCAGCAGGGCATCACAATAGGTCTGACGCAGCGCACTCAGCTGCTCACCCAAGCGGGACAACTCCTGATCCCAGAACTGCAGCGGGCCATACTGGCCACTCTGCCGCAGCAACGCATTGCGCTGCTTGAGCAACCGTCGCACCTGCCCCCAGAGAGGAAAAAAGGCGTGCTCCACGTGAAACACGCCCCAGTCCAGATAGGCTCGACGCTGTTGCGGGCCACCGGTGAGCAGGTTGTATCCCTCGGGGTGGATCAGTTGCAGCGGCAACAACTCCGCCAACTGGGCCAGCCGCTCGGCACTCTGGCCATTGATGCGGATATCGCCCTCGCCCCCCTTGAGCTTCTGCATCCCCACCGCCAGGCTGTCATCGCCGGCGGCGAGTCTGGCAAACAGGGTGAACTGCTTCTCCCCCTGACGGATCACCCGGCCGGTCAAGTGAGTGCGAAACGAACGCCCCAGACCGAGATAGTGAATCGCTTCCAACAAGCTGGTCTTGCCGCTGCCATTGTCGCCCAGCAGCACGTTGAGCCCGGGACTGAGTGCCAGCTGGGCACTCTCTATGTTGCGAAAATCCCGGACCGTCAGACTCTGCAGGCTCATGCTTACAGCCGCATCGGCATCACAACGTAGAGGGCATCATCGTTGGCGACATCCTCCAGCAGCGCACTGCTGTTGGCATCGGAGAGGCTGAACTTGATCTGCTCGCATTTTAACGTATTCAGCACATCCAGCACATAGGAGACGTTGAAGCCGATCTCAAGCTCGGCCCCTTGGTACTGCACATCCACCAACTCCTCGGCCTCTTCCTGCTCAGGATTGTTGGCGGTAATGCGCAACAGGTTGTTCTGCAGGTTGAGGCGCACGCCGCGGAACTTCTCATTGGAGAGGATGGCGGCCCGGGCGAATGCCTGGCGCAGCGATTCCCGCTCGGCGATCACCAGCTTGTCACTCTGGCGCGGCAGTACCCGGCGGTAATCGGGGAAGCGGCCATCCACCAGCTTGGAGGTGAAGACAAAGCCTTCGGAGATGGCCCGCAGGTTGCTGTTGCCCATCTGCAGCCGGATGGGCTTGTCGTCGTTTTCCAGCAGCCGCACCAGCTCCAGCACCCCCTTGCGCGGCAGTATCAGCTGCTGCTCCGGCAGGGCCGCTGGCAACGCGCGCCGACAGGTGGCCAGGCGGTGGCCGTCGGTGGCCACGGTGCGCAGGTGCTGGCCCTGGGTCTCGAACAGCATGCCGTTGAGGTAATAGCGCACGTCCTGACTGGCCATGGAGAACTGGCTGGACTCGATGAGCCGCTTGAGCTCCTGCTGGCTGATATCGAACTCCAGATCAAACTGCCAGTCTTCGATGTTGGGAAACTCTTCCGCCGGCAGGGTCGACAGGGAGAAACGGCTGCGACCGGAACGCAGGATCAGACGCTCGCCTTCCAGCACGAAGGCGATCTCCGCCCCCTCCGGCAAGCCCCGACAGATATCCAGCAGCTTGCGGGCCGGAACCGTGGTGCGGCCGGGCTGCGCCGGATCCAGCAGCCGAACCCGGCCAATCATCTCCACTTCCAGATCGGTGCCGGTCATGGCCAGCTCATCTTCACTGACCTGCAGCAGCACATTGCCAAGGATCGGCAGAGTCGGACGCCCGCCGAGGGAACCTGAGACCAGCTGCAGCGGACGCAGCAGCGCATCACGATTGATCGAAAACTGCATGGGCTAGCTTCCTTAGGATGACAGGGTACGGATCAGGTTGGAGTAGTCTTCCTTGATGTCATGACTCTCCTCCCGCAGGGCGGCGATCTTGCGACAGGCGTGCAGCACTGTGGTGTGGTCGCGCCCGCCGAAGGCATCGCCGATCTCCGGCAGACTGTGGTTGGTCAGCTCCTTGGCCAGGGCCATGGCCAGCTGACGTGGACGGGCCACGGAGCGGGAACGGCGCTTGGATAACAGATCCGCCACCTTGATCTTGTAGTACTCCGCCACCGTCTTCTGGATGTTGTCGATGGTGACCAGCTTCTCCTGCAGGGCCAGCAGATCCCGCAGCGCCTCTCGCACGAAGTCGATGTTGATGGCCCGACCGGTAAAGTTGGCATTGGCGATGACCCGGTTCAGGGCCCCTTCCAGCTCACGGACGTTGGAGCGTAGCCGCTTGGCGATGAAGAAGGCCACCTCATCCGGCAGATGAATGCGGTTTTCTTCGGCCTTGCGCATCAGAATGGCGACCCGGGTCTCCAGCTCCGGCGGCTCTATGGCCACCGTCAGGCCCCAGCCGAAGCGGGACTTGAGCCGATCCTCCACCCCGTTGATCTCCTTGGGGTAGCGATCCGAGGTGAGGATGATCTGCTGATTACCTTCCAGCAGCGCATTGAAGGTATGGAAGAACTCCTCCTGGGAACGCTCCTTGTTGGCGAAGAACTGGATGTCATCGATCAGCAGGGCGTCCACGCTGCGGTAGTAGCGCTTGAACTCCTCGATGGCGTTGTTCTGCAGCGCCTTGACCATGTCCTGCACGAAACGCTCGGAGTGCATGTACACCACCTTGGCGTCTGTCTTGCGCGCCTTGATGGCATTGCCCACGGCATGCAGCAGGTGGGTCTTGCCCAGGCCGGTGCCACCGTAGAGAAACAGCGGGTTGTAGGCGCTGCCCGGATTGTCTGCCACCTGCCCGGCCGCCGCGCGGGCCAGCTGGTTGGACTTACCCTCGACGAAGTTGTCGAAGGTATAGTTGGGATTGGTGTTGCTCTTGTGATTGATCTCGGGCTTGTTCTGGCTTGCCGGCGTCTCCCAGGCGGGTACCGACGGCTGAGGTGCCACGGGGGCCGCCGGTTTATGCACAGCCTGGGCCAGGGTGGCGCGACTGCCGATATCGAAGCGCAGGGCCGGGGCATCGGATCCACAAAACTCGGCGATCAGGCCGTTGATCCTCAGCAGATACTTATCGCGAACCCAGTCCAGGATGAAGCGGTTGGGCGCGTAGAGTGTCAGGGCACTATCGCTGACTTCCGCCTGTAACGGCCGGATCCACATGCTGAATTCTCCCGAAGGCAACTCATCCTGCAGCCGGTTGAGACAGTGCTGCCATAGCGACGTTGTCACGATCCACTCCAATCAAAAAAGGCAAAAGCGAAGATCCGACATTCTACTTTTTTACCCCCTGGATCTCTAGCGAGAAAGCCGGGATCCGAGCAAATATGCGGCTTGACTTTGGCCTTTTTTGTGCATAAAGACCCGAGAAAGCCCCATATTACCCACAAGTTATCAACAATGCGTCGGCTGCCACGATCCGGATCACGATCCCGCGGATCCCTCGCCGGATCCTTGGGCTTGTCTCTGTCCGCCAGCAGGGTATAATCCAGCGCCCGCGTCCTTTATATAAGGATCCGGTCCAGCCATACCCCGTGATGGACGCCCTGTGCTGTCCGCCACAATTGACGGCCCATCGGAATCTGTATAGAATTCGCCCTCTTTTATTAGAGCGGCCTCACCGATTTCGGTGCCTCGATGGTGTGGCCACCCAAACTGTACAGTCGATAAGCGGATTAATGTTATGAAACGTACTTTTCAACCTTCAGTGCTGAAGCGCAAGCGCAACCACGGTTTCCGTTCCCGCATGGCCACCAAGAATGGCCGTCTGGTGCTGGCCCGTCGTCGTGCCAAGGGTCGTGCCCGCCTGACCACTGTGAATGGCTAAGCACACCTTCCCCCGGGAGTTACGTCTGTTAACTCCCGACCAATTCAAGCGTGTCTTCTCCGATCCCGTCCGGGCTGCTTCCCCCCACCTGACCTTGCTGGCTTGTGCCAACGAACTGGGACATCCTCGTCTCGGCCTCACCGTGCCCAAAAAAGCCCTCAAGCGTGCCGTCTGGCGCAATCGCGTCAAACGCCTGGTGCGGGAAAACTTCCGCCACACCCAACACGACCTGCCGGCCATCGACATCGTCGTCATTGCCAAGGCAGGCATCGGCGGCCTGAGCAATGCCGATCTCACCCAGCTGCTGGACAAGCTATGGCGCACCCTGTCACGCCGTTGCAATGGCTAGCCGTTAAGCTGATCCGCCTCTACCAGCTGGTGGTCAGCCCCTTGCTGGGCCCCCGCTGTCGCTTCCATCCCAGCTGTTCGACCTATATGGCCGAGGCGATCTGCCTGCACGGTCTCATAAAAGGCGTTTGGTTGGGGGGGAAACGTCTATTAAAATGTCACCCTTTACATCCAGGCGGCCATGACCCGGTTCCGCATCCCAAGCGAACACAACGAAGAAACTGACTATGGAATCCCAACGTAATTTACTTTTGATCGGCCTGTTGGTCGTCAGCTTTCTGCTGTGGCAGCAATGGCAGACAGACAAGCAACCTCAACCCGTCGCGACCCAAGCGGCTCAAAGCGGTTTCGTGCCGGAGGCCAGCCAGACGGCCGCCGCCACCGCCGATGTGCCCAATGGCCAGGATAGCGCCCAGGCTCGCAGCCTGATCAAGGTGAAATCCGATCTGCTGGAGCTGACCATAGATCCGCTGGGTGGCGACATCGTCGACGCCAAGCTGCTGGCCCAGGCCAAGACTCTGGATTCTGAAGAACCCTTTACCCTGCTGGAGCAAGGTCCGGCCCACCTGTACATCGCCCAGAGCGGCCTGATCGGCCCCAATGGTCCCGATGCCGACCAGGCTGGCCGCCCCCTGTATCAGGTATCCGGTGACAGCTTTGCCCTGGCCGACGGCAGCGATGAGCTGGTGGTGCCCATGAGCTACACCAACGCCCAGGGTGACCAGTTCACCAAGCGTTTCGTGCTCAAGCGCGGCAGCTATGCGGTGCAGGTGGAGTATCAGATCCAGAATCAGCAGGCTAGCCCGCTGCAAGTACAGTTCTATGGCCAGCTCAAGCAGAGCACCGCCACCCCCGAGGGTCAGCAGAGTGGCCACATGATGGCCTCTGCCTATCGCGGTGCCGCCTACTCCTCCGACGAGCAGCGCTACAAGAAGGTCACCTTCGATGAGATGACCGAGAAGAACCTGGCCGTCACCACTCCCGGTGGCTGGGTCGGCATGCTGCAACACTACTTCGTTACCGCCTGGGCCGGTCAGCCGGAGCAGAAGAACGAATTCTACAGCCGCTCCATCAATGGCCACAAAGAGGCCATCATCGGCCTCAAAGAGCCCATGGTGACGGTAGCTGCCAACGACAAGGCCGTGGTGGGCGCCACCCTGTGGGTCGGCCCCAAGCTGCAGGATGAGATGGCCACCGTGGCCAACCACCTGGATCTGACCGTGGACTACGGCTGGCTGTGGTTCATCGCCCAACCCCTGTTCAAGCTGCTGAAGTTCCTGCACAGCCTGGTGAGCAACTGGGGCGTGGCCATCATCCTCATCACCCTGATCGTCCGTGGCGGCATGTACCCCCTCACCAAGGCCCAGTACACCTCCATGGCCAAGATGAAGCTGCTGCAACCCAAACTGACCGCCCTGCGTGAGCGCTTCGGCGACGACCGCCAGAAAATGTCCCAGGCCATGATGGAGCTGTACAAGGAAGAGAAGGTCAACCCCCTGGGCGGCTGCTTCCCCATCCTGATCCAGATGCCCATCTTCATCGCCCTGTACTGGACCCTGATGGAGTCCGTGGAGCTGCGCCACGCGCCCTTCGCCCTGTGGATCACCGACCTGTCGGTGAAGGACCCCTACTATGTGCTGCCGCTGCTGATGGGTGCCTCCATGTGGTTCATCCAGAAGATGAGCCCCAGCACGGTCACCGATCCCATGCAGCAGAAGGTGATGCAGCTGATGCCCATCGTCTTCACCTTCATGTTCCTCTGGTTCCCCGCCGGTCTGACCCTGTACTGGCTGGTCTCCAACCTGGTGACCATCACCCAGCAGACCCTGATCTACCGTCAGCTGGAGAAGAAGGGTCTGCATACCCGCAAGAAATAATCGCCCCCGGCGAGACAGCAAAAGGCGGCCAGACGGTCGCCTTTTTTATTACAATGTCCCCCTGCCCCAGCAAGCGAGCCCAAGCGATGAACAACGACACCATAGTGGCCCAGGCCACGCCTCCCGGACGCGGCGGCGTCGGCATACTGCGCGTCTCAGGTCCCCAGGCCGAAACCGTGGCCCAAGCCCTGCTGGGCCGCCTGCCCAGGGTGCGCCAGGCCGAATACCTGCCCTTCATGGATGACGCCGGCCAGGTGTTGGATCAGGGCATCGCCCTGCTGTTCAAGGCCCCCAACAGCTTCACCGGCGAAGACGTGCTGGAGCTGCAGGGCCACGGCGGCCCCTTGGTGATGGACATGCTGCTCAAGCGCATCCTGCAGCTGCCGGGCCTGCGCACCGCCCGGCCCGGCGAGTTCTCCGAGCGGGCCTTCCTCAACGACAAGCTGGATCTGGCCCAGGCCGAGGCCATCGCCGATCTCATCGAGGCCACCAGCGAGCAGGCCGCCCGCTCGGCGCTGCACTCGCTGCAGGGCGCCTTCTCCACCCGCATCACCGAGCTGGTGGAGAGCCTGACCCGGCTGCGCATCTACGTGGAGGCCGCCATCGACTTTCCCGAGGAGGAGATCGACTTCCTGTCCGACGGCAAGATTGCCGGGGATCTCTACGCCGTGATGGCCCAGCTGGGGGCCGTGAAACAGGAAGCCCGCCAGGGCGCCCTGCTCAGAGAGGGCATGAAGGTGGTGATCGCCGGGCGACCCAATGCCGGCAAGTCCAGCCTGCTCAACGCCCTGGCCGGGCGCGAGTCGGCCATCGTCACCGAGATCGCCGGCACCACCCGGGACGTGCTGCGGGAGCACATCCACATCGACGGCATGCCGCTGCACATCATAGACACCGCCGGCCTGCGGGAGACCGAGGATGCGGTGGAGAAGATCGGCATAGAGCGGGCCTGGGCCGAAATCGCCCAGGCGGATCGGGTGCTGCTGATGGTGGATGGCACCCACACCGCCTCCGCCGATCCCCATGCCATCTGGCCCGAATTTATCGACCGGCTGCCGCCCCACATCGGCCTCACCGTCATCCGCAACAAGGCGGATCTCACCGGCGAGCCCCTGACCCCCAGCGAGGAGCACGGCGTGCCCGTCTACCGGCTGGCGGCCAAGACAGGCCTGGGGCTGGAGGCCCTGCGGGATCACCTCAAGCAGTGCATGGGTTACCAGGGCAATGTGGAGGGGGGCTTCATGGCCCGCCGCCGCCACCTGGAGGCCATCGATCAGGCCAGCGCCCACCTGGAGCTGGCCCGTGAACAGCTGGAGGTCTATGCCGCCGGCGAACTGGTGGCCGAGGAGCTGCGCCTGGCTCAGGAACACCTGAGCGAGATCACCGGCGCCTTCAGCTCCGACGATCTGTTGGGCCGCATCTTCAGCTCCTTCTGTATCGGCAAGTAACCCGGCGAAGACCCTGCCTGGCGGGCAGGGTTATTCACCAAGCCGCCTGACTCAGTTAGCCGTATCCCAGCCGGCGCCATCCAGCAGCATCTTGAGCAGCGGCGATTCAAAGTGCCGCTTGGCGGTGATGGCGTAGAAGTTCTCCACCACGCCGTCGAGCACGGCATAGCGCTGCAGCTTGCCGCTCTGCAGCTCATCCTGCACTACCACCTCGGGCACCACGGCCACGCCGCCGGAATCCCGGGCCAGTAGACGCAACATGGCCATGTCATCCACCTCGGCATGGGGTTTTAGCGGCACGCCCAGCTGCTCGCACAGCAGATCGAACTGGCTGCGAATGTCGCTGCTGGGGCCCGGCACGAGCAACTTCACGCCGGCCAGATCCTGCGGAAACCGGAAGCGGCTCGCCGCCGGCCCCACGGGCCCCACCAGGCAGACGCTCTGCTGGGCGATGCGCTGGCAGCGCCAGGCCATGGCCGAATCGGACGCCACAGGGCGGTTGGACAGGATCAGATCCAGCTTGTGTACCTTGAGCTGCTCCAGCAGCTCCGCCAGGCTGGCGGACTCAATCACCAGGGTGACGCCCTCCGCCCCGATGACAGGGCGCAGAAAATTTTCCTGGAAATTCCGAGACAGGGTCGCCACGGCACCGATGCGCAGCCGTTGCACCCGCTGCCGTTCACCACTGGCGACGGTGGCCAGCAGCTCACTACCCAGATTAAAAATGCTTTCCGCATACTGCAGCACCAGGTGCCCCACCTCGGTGAGGCGCAGAGTGCGGCCATCCCGCTTGAACAGCGGGTTGCCCAGCTGCTCCTCCAGCTGACGGATCTGGGAGGAGAGGGCCGACTGGGCGACATGCAGCTGCTGCGCCGCGCGGGTCAGGTGCCCCTCTTTGGCGACCACCCAGAAGTAATAGAGGTGATGGAAATTGAGGTTTCTCATGGTTTGTTCTTTTTTTTAGAACAGATAATTAAGATATATATATTTTACTAAATACTCCAAGCACAGCAACATGCGCCCCATCGACCACGCAACACCAAGCCATCTTGGGAGGCAAAGGAATGATGGGGCTACTCAACGGCTGGCTACTGCCAGCCTGCTACATGACAGGCTTTGCCCTGGCCTGCTTACTGCCGCGACAGCATTGGACGGTCGCCCGCATCACGGCCGGCCTTGGCCTGGCCAGCACCCTGGTCGCGGCCAGCGCCGCCGGGCTCGCCGCCGGGTTGGCAGACCGCCAGGTCGATAAGCCGGGCCTGACGGTGGCGCTGCTCATCGCCCTGCTTGGCTGGGTCATCGTCCGTTATTCGGCGCGCTATCTTGAGGGCGAAGCCCAGCAACCGCGCTTTGTGAAGGCCCTGCTGTTCACCCTGGCCTGTGTCAGCCTGCTGGTGGTCAGCCAGCACCTGGTGCTGCTGGTGCTGGGCTGGAGCTGCACCAGCCTGGGCCTGCATTACCTGCTGACCTTCTACCGGGAGCGCCGGACGGCCCAAGTCGTCGCCCACAAAAAATTCATCGTCAGCCGGCTGGCCGACCTCAGCCTGCTGGCGGCCCTGGTGCTGATCTACCAGGCCGCCGGCACCCTCAGCCTGAGGGGCTTGTCTGACTACCTGGCCCACCTGGACGCCCTGCCGGCGGGCCTGCACTGGGCCGCCGGCCTGTTTGCCCTGGCCGCCATCCTCAAATCGGCGCAGCTGCCGCTGCACGGCTGGTTGATCCAGGTGATGGAGGCTCCCACCCCGGTATCGGCCCTGCTGCACGCCGGAGTGGTCAACGTCGGTGGCTTTGTCCTGATCCGCCTGGCTGAGCTGCTGGCCCTGGCCCCCGCCAGTCAGATGCTGCTGGTGCTGGTGGGCAGTCTCACCGCCGTGCTGGCGAGCCTGGTGATGATGACGCGCATCAGCATCAAGGTGCGGCTGGCCTGGTCCACCTGCGCCCAGATGGGCTTCATGCTGGTGGAGGTGGGCCTGGGGCTCTACGAACTGGCGTTGCTGCACCTGGTGGCCCACTCCTTCTACAAGGCTCATGCCTTCCTGGCGGCCGGCGAAACGGTCTCCGAGACCAGGGCGCTGGCCTTGCTCGGCACCCAAGGCGCACGGCGCTCCCTGGTCCGCTACCTGCTCAGCCCCGTGGTGAGCGGCATGCTGGTGGCCGGCTCCCTCGCCGGCTGGCAATGGCTGTTGCCCGCCGCTGGGCTGACCCTGCCAACCGCCGCCGCCCTGGTGCTTGCCCTCGGCCTCGCCCCCCTGCTGTGGCTGGAGCAGGGCCGCTCGGCGGCCCTGGTGGCCCACGCCGGGCTGCGGGTGCTGCTGCTAATCCAGCTCTATTTCGTCTGGCACTGGCTGTTCGCCGGCCTGGCGCCGGCCGCCAGCGGCACGGCCCCCTGGCTGATGGCCTGGGTCTGCGTCGCCTTCGTACTGCTCTATGGCCTCCAGATCTGGCTGCGTCGGCACCCCCAGGGGCGGCTGGCCCAGCGACTCTACCCCTGGGCCTACTGCGGCTTTTACCTGGACGAGACCTTTACCCGACTCACCTTTGCCCTCTGGCCGGCCCGGCTGGGCAAGCTCCAGCCCACGATGCGCCCTGACACCACCCCACTGGGAGAGACGGTATGAACGCCCTGACCTGCCCCAAGCAGACCACCAAGGCATGGCTGGACCACGCCATCCGGGCCGCCTGTGACGGCATAGCGCCCAACTGGCCGCTGGATCGCCTGATTGCCGTCAACCCCTACTGGCAGCACACCCACAGCCCCTTTGCCGAGGTGGCGGCCAACCTGGCGCAGCTGGCCGGCTCGCCCATGACCCTGCCCCTGTCCTATTACCGCACCCGCTGGCAGAACGGCCAAATCCAGCCTGAGCACTTGGCCCGCGCCGTCGCGGAACAGGGTGGCGACATCACGCTGGCGGCCATGCTGGCCACCCTGCAGCAGGAGGATCAGGCGCCACTCGCGCCCCCCCTGCTGTGCGACGCCCTCGACCAGCAGCGGGATCTGCAGCATCAGCCCAGCTGGCGCCACACCATCACCCAGCAGATAGGCCAGTTCTGTGCCGCCTACTTCGATCAGGCCCAGGCCGACTGGCGGCCGGATCAGAACCAGAACCTCTACGCCAGCTGGCGCCACGGCCTCAGCCAGGATCACAGTGTGGCGCTGCTGATGAAGGCACCGGCCCTGCCCGGCAAGGCCGCGCAACTGGCCAGCTGCGCCGAGGCGCAAATCGAATCGGCACTCCAGCAGCTGGGCCTGGTGCCGGAAGACTGGGCCGCCTATCTGCAGGCCGTCATGCTGCGGGTGAGCGGCTGGGCCGCCTGGTGCGCCTATCGTCGCTGGCAGGCCAAGCTGGTAGGGTCGGATGAAAACAGCCTGGTGGACTTGCTCGCCATCCGCCTGAGCTGGGAGACCCTGCTCGATGACGGCGCGCGTCAGCGTGGCGCCGTCTGGCAGCAGTGGCAGCAGGCGTGGCGTCGCCATCTTGACTCGCCCCACCCCAGATCCCTGCAGCGCCTGGCCATCTGGCAGCGGGCCCATGAGCTCAGCTATCAGGCATCGCTGGTGCGCCAGCTGCTGGACCGCCCGGCCGACGCCGCCCCCCTGCCGCCGCCCAAGGTGCAGGCGGTGTTCTGTATCGATGTGCGCTCGGAACTCTTGCGGCGTCATCTGGAGGCACAATCCAGCACCATCCAGACCCTGGGATTTGCCGGCTTCTTCGGCCTGCCCATCCGCTACACCCCCTTGGGCACAGAGGCCAGCCGCCCCCAGCTGCCGGGCCTGCTGGCGCCGTCCCTGGCCATCAGCGACACCACAGGCTGCCGCCACACGGATGCGGCTGTGTCCCGTCGCCGACAAGGCGCCCTGCAGACGCTGTTCGGCTGGCGGCCGTGGCAGACCATGCCCGCCTCGGGTTTCACCCTGGTGGAGACACTAGGCCTGGGCTACGCCAGCAAGCTGATCAAGCGCAGCCTGCCCGCTACGGACTCGGCACCGGCGGAAAACCGCCTGGGGCTGACCGGCCATACCCCGCTGCGTCCCTCGCTGAAAACCGCCCTGGGCGCCGATCTCGCCGCGCAAACCGCTATCGCGGAACAGGTGCTGACCGGCATGGGGCTCAAGGCGGGGCTGGCGCCCCTGGTGCTGCTGGTGGGTCACGGCAGCCAGAACCGCAACAATCCGCAACGGGCGGGCCTGGACTGCGGCGCCTGCTGCGGCCAAACCGGCGAGGTGAACGCCCGCGCTCTGGCGGCCCTGCTGAACGATGACGAAGTCAGAGCCGCCCTGGCCGAACGGCAGATCCTGGTGCCCGCGAGCACCTGGTTTGTGGCCGCCCTGCACAACACCACCACGGATGAGGTGACCCTGTTCGATACCGATCTGCTGCCAGAGGGCCATCGGGGCCAGGTAGAGGAGGTGACCGGCCAGTTGGCCGCGGCCGGCCTCGCCGCCCGGCGGGAGCGCGCCCCCCGCCTGGGGCTGGCGGCTCTGTGCGACCAGCCGGCGAAACTCACCCGCACCATCAAGCAACGGGCCAACGACTGGGCACAAACCCGGCCGGAGTGGGGGCTGGCCAACAATGCGGCCTTCATCATAGCCCCGCGGGCCCGCACCCGCGGCCTCAACCTGGCGGGCCGCAGTTTTCTCCACGAATACGACCCCCGGCAGGATGAGGATGGCCGCTGGCTGACCCAGATCATGACGGCCCCCATGATAGTCGCCCATTGGATCAACCTGCAGTACTACGCCTCCACGGTAGACAACCACCGCTACGGCAGCGGCAACAAGACGCTGCATAACGTGGTGGGCGGACATCTGGGGGTGTTCGAAGGCAATGGCGGCGATCTGCGCATCGGCCTGGCATGGCAATCGGTGCACGATGGTCATGACTGGCAGCATGAGCCCCTGCGCCTCACTGTGGTGATCGATGCGCCCCGGGCCATCCTGAGCCGCATCATCCAGCAACACGAGAAGGTGCGGCAACTGCTGGATAACCAGTGGCTCTACCTGCTGCGGCTGGATGACGGCGGCGTGGAAACCTACCACCAGGGGCAGTGGCAGCCCTGGCAGGCGAACGACCCAAGGTACGCTTCATGAACACCCTCTTATTACAGGCCGAGCGCGCCGATCACCTGGCGCAGGCCGGCCACTTGCTCAAGGCCGGCCAGTTGGTGGCGGTACCGACAGAAACCGTCTACGGTCTGGCGGCCGATGCCAGCAACCCCGAGGCGGTGGCGGCGATCTTTGCCGCCAAGCAACGCCCCAGAAACCACCCCCTGATACTGCATATCGGCGATCTTCAGCAGCTGGATCAGTGGGTCAAGGCGGTGCCAGACTGGGTCGAACCCCTGGCACGCCAGTTCTGGCCTGGCCCCCTCACCCTGTTGCTGGACAAACACCCCAGGGTCTCCGACGTGGTGACCGGCGGCCTGCCCACCATAGGGGTGCGCATCCCCCAGCACCCCACCCTGCTGAGCCTGCTCAGGCAACATCAGCTGGCGGTAGCCGCCCCCTCGGCCAACCCCTACCAGAAGCTCAGCCCCACCCGGGCAGAGCATGTGATGGCCGGCCTCAATGGCAGGATTGCCGCCGTGCTGGACGGCGGCCCGTGCCAGGTGGGGACCGAATCCACCATTCTCAGGGTGACGCCCGAGGGAGCTGAGATACTGCGCGCCGGGCCTATCACCGCCAGCGCCCTGCAACGCCACCTGGCGGTCCCGGTGCGCGACTTCGCCCCCCACAGGGTGGCGGTCTCCGGCAATCACAAGGTGCATTACCGGCCAAACTGTCCGCTGAGTCTCCTCACCCGGGCCGAACTCCAGGCCCAATGGCCCAGGGTGGACGATACCACGGGTCTGCTGCTGCACGCCGCCGATTGGCCGGCCCAGGGCGGCCACAGGATCGCCATGCCCGCCGATCATCAGGGTTACCGCCAGGCGCTCTATGGGGCCCTCTATCGGCTGGATCAGACCCCGGGGGTGGCGCGCATCTGGGTGGAGGCGCCGCCTTCAGGGCCGGAATGGCTGGATATTTGGGATCGACTCCAGCGGGCCGCCGGCACCTAAGATTGAATCTGACAGCCAAGACGTCTCATACTGTCGGCACTGGCGACAACCTTTATCCACCCGTTGAGATGAGTTCATGACACAGATTACGATTACCGCGCCCGACGACTGGCATCTGCATTTTCGCGATGGCGACATGCTGGCAGAAACCGTGCCCGCCACCGCCCGCTGCTTCGGCCGGGCCATCGTCATGCCCAACCTGGTCCCTCCGGTGCGCACTGCGGCCGAGGCCATGGCCTACAAGGCGCGGATCCTGGCCGCCAGACCTGCAGGCTCAGGCTTTGAACCTCTGATGACCCTGTATTTAACCGACAACACCACCCCGGCCGACATTGCTGAAGCGGCCCGGTGTGGCGTCACCGCGGTGAAACTCTATCCGGCCGGCGCCACCACCAACTCGGATGCGGCGGTCACCCGTCTGGATGGCCTGTATCCGGTGCTGGAGGCCCTGGTGGAACACCGGATGCCATTGCTGGTACATGGCGAGGTCACCGAGTCCCACGTGGATATCTTTGACCGGGAGAAGGTGTTCATCGACCAGCGGCTGCGTCCCATCACGGAGCGCCTGCCGGAGTTACGCCTGGTGTTCGAACACATCACCACCCAGGATGCCGCTGACTTCGTCATGGCTGCGGGCGACAACATCGCCGCCACCATCACCCCCCAGCACCTGCTGTTAAACCGCAACGACATGCTGGTGGGCGGCATCCGGCCGCACAATTACTGCCTGCCGGTGTTGAAGCGCAACATCCACCAGCAGGCCCTGCGGGCCGCGGTGGCCAGCGGCTCGAAGAAATTCTTCCTGGGTAGCGACTCGGCCCCCCACCCCCAGTCAAAGAAAGAGTCCGCCTGCGGCTGTGCCGGCTGCTACAGCGCCTGGGCCGCCCTCGAGCTGTACGCGCAAGTCTTCGACGAGCTCCATGCCCTGGACAAGCTGGAAGGCTTTGCCAGCCAGCATGGTGCCGACTTCTATGGCCTGCCCCGCAATCAAGGCACTGTCACCCTGGAGAAAAAGCCCTGGCAGATCCCGGAGACCATCACCTTGCCCAACGGCAGCCCCATCATCCCCTTCATGGCGGGCGCCACCCTGCAGTGGCAGGTCACCGGGGTCAAGCTGCCCCAAGCCTGATCTGAAGCAGAATCCGGGAGCGGTGTGATCCACCGCTCCTGGTTGTACTCCCCCTCGACCGCCCTACCGCCTCCCCCGTACCGACGCAGGCCAATCCTTCGCCGTAGTGAGATATCAGCCACAGGTTTTTTGCCTCAGACGCGAGACCCTTTGCCTACCATTACTAAGCACCAGCACGGATTGGGAGAAAGGCATGACAGACGCGATGCAACCGGAAGGACGCCACCAGCAACGCCTGGCCGCCCTGACGCGAACCCTGACCCTGGCGGATCTGCCCCAGGAGGAGTACCAGAAGATCAGCCGCACCGCTCAGACCCTGTGCCAGGCCGAGTGTGCCTGGATCAGCCTGCTGGCCGAGGAGGGGGATCTGCTGGTGGTGGGCGAGGATCTGCCACCCGGTTCGCCGCCCCCCCTCTGCCAGCATCTGCTGGAAGAGGAGAGCCTCGCCCTGTGCCACGCCTGTGAGGATCCCGAGCTCAGACCCCACCCCTGGATGCAACGTCTGGGGGTGGTGGCCACCTGTCCGTTCCGCAACGCCGAAGGCCATCGCATCGGCCTGCTATGCGTCGGCCTCAAGGCCGGCGGCGAGCTCAGTGCCGATCAGAAGCTGGGGCTCACCGACCTGGCCAGCCTGTTGGAGGCGCAGCTGCTGTTGCGCTTTCTGGCCAGCTCCCATCCCCAGGCCCTGCGCCGTCTGATGCTGGCCCCGCAAACCGATCAGGATCCCTTGACCGGCCTGCCGAACAAGCAGGGCATCCTGGCCCTGCTGCACCACAGCCACACCCGCTGCCGGCTGGAGCAGCGCCCCTTTGCCTTGGCGCTGGTGGAGCTGGATCCCATCGCCACCGAGTCCCTCAGCGTGGAGGAGGCCCAGGGCATGCTGCAGGCCGCTGCGGCCCGGCTCAAGGCCACCCTGCGCACCGGCGATCTGCTGGGCCGCTGGCAACAGGATCGCCTGCTGGTGCTGCTGCCGGGCCTGGGAGTGGATGAACTGCTGGGGGTGGGTGACAAGCTGGTGCAGACCCTGTACGGCACCGTGGATCAGGCCGGGCAAAGTTATCAGCTCTCCGCCAGCCTGGGTCTGGTGGGGCTGCAGAGCCTGGAGGCCAGGCTGGATGCCGCCGCCCTGCTGCATGCGGCCGAAACCGCGCTGCAACAAGCCTGCGAGGCGGGCCGTAACCGCGCCCGACTAAGCCCGGTACAGCGGATCCACAGCCTGACGGATTAGTGCAGCAGGGGCTGCAGCTGGCCGGCCAAGGCATGGGCCTGCTGCAACCAGCCCTTCTGCAGGGCCCGCACCAGGGCCGGATAGCCATCCTCACTCAAGGGCTCCAGCTGGTTGAAGCGACCGCTATGTCGCTCCCCCTGGGGCCCTTGCAGCACCCAACGGCCAGCGATCACCGCCTGGCCATCGAAGCGCCCCTGAAAGGCATCGACAAACAGATTCAACCGCCACTGCTGGCCACTCTCCTGCGGCCCCTGCAACTGCACCTGGGGCAGGTCTTGCTCCAGCTTGGCCAGCAGCAGGGCACCCAGCTGACGATCCAGCGGCTCGGCCCAGCGGGCCTGATTGGCCAGGGTCAGCTGGATGTCATCCTGCTGAAAGGCGATGCCCGCCTGAGCCAGATAATCCGGCAGGGTCAGGCTCTGCACCTGCAGCAGGGGGCCCTGACGGGCCGGACTGCTGACCACCGGCTCACTGGGCAGGGTCAGGGCGTAATACTGGGGGCCAGGCTGGGCGGCACAGCCCACCAGCAGCCAGGGCAGCAAAAACCTAAGGCTGCGTCGCATCATTGGGCTCTCCTGGGTTGGGGATCCTGCCCCGGGTTCGGGGAGAAGATCAGGGCATTGGGCTGCTCGCTCAGGGTGCGGGCCACCGGCTTGAGCTCGTTGAGCAGGCGATTGAGGTTGTCTATGGTCTGATTGAGCTGCTGATAGGCCGGCGCCTCGGCGGAGAAGCCCGCCAGGGTCTGCTGCAGCTGCTGCATGGCCTTGAGGGTCTCATCCGGTAGCTGCTGGGTGGCCGGTTGACCCGCCAGCCGGTTGAGGGTCTGACTCAACTGGCCGATGGCCGCCACGCTCTGGCTGGATTGGCTCAGCAGCTCGTCCAGCTTGGTCAGCGTCTGCTCCACCGGCAGATCGTTGATCTTCTTCAGCACCGCCAGGCTCTGTTGCTCCAGGTTATACAGCCCGCCCTTGGCTGTGGGCAGCAGAGGGTAGCCATTGAAGGTGCCGAGCGACCGGGCCTGAGGTTGATCCGGATGGTAGGCCAACTCCACCACCATGCCGCCGGTGAGCAGGTTGCCGGTGCGCAGGCTGGCCCGCAGGCCACGCCTCACCTCGGCCCTCAGCACCTGCACCATGCGTTGCAGTGCCGCCTCGGAATCGATGCCGTTGATGCGCCCGGGCTCCAGTCGGATCAGCACCGCCACCTCCCGGGGAGCCTGCTCCATCAGCACCTGGTCCTCCTGCATGAAGGGCACCTGCAGTACCGAGCCCACCCGCACCCCGAGAAACTCTACCGGGGCCCCGATGTTCAGCCCCCGGATGGACTCGCCGAACTTGAGCACATAGTCCTGGTGAAAATTGAACTCCTGGGTGCGGCTGCTCTCCTCGTCGGCATACAGGTTGAATACTTCGCCGCTCTTCACCTTGCGCCCCAGAGGCCAGCCCTCCGGCACGTCGAAGGTCACGCCGCCACGCAACAGGCTCTCCAGGGTACCCGTCTCCAGGCTGATGCCCTCGGAGGAGGCGCTGACGCGCATGCCGTTATTGGTCCAGAAACGCACATTGCTGGTCACCAGCGCATCGTAAGGCGCATGGATGAACAGCTGGTATTCCAGGCGGCGGTGCTCGATGGAGAAGCTGGCCTTCTCCACCCGGCCCACGGTGAAACCGCGGTAGATGACGGGATCGCTGGCCACCAGACCACGGTTCTTCTCGCTGTAGAGCATCACCTTGATCCCCTGCTCCTCGGCGCGAGCCAGCGGTGGCTCATCCAGCACCTTGTAGCTGTCCGCCGCTTTGTCCGCCTTGCCCGGCAGCAGCTCTATGTAGGCGCCGGACAGCAAGGTGCCCAGCCCGGAGATACCCTGGCGACCGACCCTGGGTTTCACCACCCAGAACTGACTGTCCTGCTTGAGCATCTCCTCGGTATCCACCGCCATGCGGGCGGTGAGGATCACATGGCTGAGATCCTTGCTCATCTTCACCGTCTGCACAGTGCCCACATCCACGCTCAGGGCCTTGATCATGGTCTTGCCGGCCACTATGCCATCGGCATCCTTGATGTAGAGGGTGATCAGAGGCCCCTGATTGGTGAAGGAGACATAGAGCAGCCACAAGCCCACCAGTGCGGCAATGATGGGCACCAGCCAGATGGGCGACAGATGCCGGATGGCGCGCAGCTGCGCCTGGCTACCGAAAGACGAACCGATTTTCACTCGGGTTTCCTCACTGTGGATGGGGGCAGATCCCAGATCAGCCGTGAATCAAAGGCCATGGCGGAGAGCATGGTGATCAGCACCACGCCGGCAAAGGCCACCGCCGCATCGCCGGGGTAGATGGACATCAGCTTGCCCATGCGGATCAGGGCCGCCAGCACCGCCACCACGAACACATCCACCATGGACCAGCGACCGACAAATTCGGTCAGATGATACAGGCGGGTGCGGCCGCGCCTGTGGGTGGGGTTGCCGCTATGGGTGCTGTAACAGAGCCACAACAGGGCCAGTATCTTGGCAATGGGGATCATGATGCTGGCAAAGAAGATCACCATGGCCACCGGGTAATCCCCCATCTTCCACAGCACCACCACCCCCTGCAATATGGTGGAGTTCATCACGGAGCCGAGGGTCTCGGTGACCATCATGGGCAAGGCATTGGCCGGCACATAGAGGATGATGGCCGCCAGCAGCAGGGCGAAGCAGCGCTGCAGGCTCTGGGGCTGGCGGGCGTGCAAGCGGCTTTGGCAACGGGGGCAGTAGCCCCTATCCAGCGGCACGGTGGCATGGCAAAGGTGACACAGGGCCAGATCCAGCTCCCGGGCCGAACAGGGCGCTATGGGCTCTACCTGCAAGGGCACGGGCCCCACCAGCTGCTGCCACAGGCGATTGCGATCCAGGTGCATGAAACTCTTGAGGTAAGCCAGGCTGAAGGCCACGTAGCACCAGAAGCCGGAGCCCACCTGCACCTCCGCCAAGGCGGCGATCTTGATGAGGCTCACCAGGGTGCCCAGCATGAACACCTCCACCATGCCCCAGGGCTGCAACCAGAACAGCCAGCGCAGGGCCAGCCGGCTTAAGTCCAAGGGGCCATGCCAGCGCAGGCGCAGCATCACATAGCCCAGCAACAGCAGACAGCATAGCGGCAGCAGCTGCATCACCAGGTAAATCAGCATCCCCAGGCTGGCATAGTCCTCACTGAACAGGGTGGTGGCTGCCTGGTAGAGCAGTATCTTGTTACCCAAGCCCTGGGTGGAGACAGACAAGAAGGGTAACAGGTTGGCACACAGCAGCATGATGAGGCTGGTGAGGGCATACACCAGGGGACGCTGCTGGGCAAAACGGGGGCGGCTGGCTATCGGTTGGCCGCAACGGGGGCAGCAGGCCGCCTCCCCCTCCGCCAGGGACGGGATCTGCACCAGCCAGTCACAGCTGTGACAGGCCTGATAGTGTTCGCTGGATGCCACCTCGCTGGCGCACATGGACTCTCTTCCGTTACTTTTTCGCCGGTATCATCACCTGAGACGCAGGTGGAGACAATAGAAAACCCTTTGTGATTCAGCAGTTGGCAAGCGGGCCGCCATGGATAGAATGGCAGCAGGAATCGGCCATCTGGCCATCAGGGAAGAGTCTGTGTCATTTGACGCTTTCGCGCATTCACCAATCAGGACCGACAGATGAGAAGCATCCGTGTTGTAAGTACCCTGTTGATCACCAGCCTCGGGCTGGCCGGCTGTAGCACAGTGAACCCCTATACCGGCGAACAGCAAACGGCCAAGGCCACCACAGGCACCGCCATCGGCGCCGCCGCCGGCGCCCTGGTGGGCGTCCTCTCCTCCTCCAAGCACGATAGAGGCAAGGGTGCCCTGATCGGCGCCGCCGCCGGGGCCGCCGTGGGCGGTGGCGTGGGCTATTACATGGACCAACAGGAGGCCAAGCTGCGGCAACAGATGCAGGGCACCGGGGTCTCCGTCACCCGCCAGGGGGATCAAATTCTGCTGAACATGCCCAACAGCATCACCTTCGACAGCAGCTCCAGCCAGCTGAAGCCCGCCGGAGCCAATGCCCTCACCGGCGTGGCCCAGGTACTCAAGGAGTACCCGGAGACCCAGGTCAACGTGGTGGGCCATACCGACAGCACAGGGGGACGCGAGATGAACATGCGTCTGTCCCAGCAGCGGGCCGAATCTGTGGGCAGTGCCCTGATACTGCAAGGGGTCGCTCAGGGCCGCATCAGCATGGCCGGGGTTGGCCCGGATCAGCCGGTGGCCAGCAATGAGACGGTGGAAGGGCGCGCCCAGAATCGTCGGGTGACCCTGACCCTGTCCGCCCAATAAGCCCTAACCGGCCAGGGCCCGATACCGGTAGCCCTGGCCATAGACGGTCTCCACCGGCTCATCCGCCAGCTGCAACTGCCGCAGCTTCTTGCGCAGCCGCTTGATGTGGCTGTCCACGGTTCTGGGCTCCACCACCCGGTGATCCCGGTACAGCACACCGCTCAATGTCTCCCGACTGAAGATGACCCCGGACGTCTGATACAGGGTCAGCAGCAGGCGCCACTCCACCTCGGTGAGCCGCACCCTATGTTCACGCCACTGCACCTCCATGCGGATGCCATCCAGCACCAGGGGCGTCCCCCCGGAGACCGGCTTGCTGGTCACCGCCGGTAAACCACAACGATAGGGCACCCCCAGCGAGCGTAACTGCGCCAGTAACTCAGGGCAGTAGGCCTGTGCCTCCTCGGGCAACACCACCTGGCTCACATGCCGCTCCAGGCAGCAGCGCAGCAGGCTGTCCGCATCCGTCACGGTAACAGGCACCGGCCAGTCCGCCGGCCAATGCTCGGGCTCCTGGCTGCCCAACAAGAGGATCATCGGCTCGCCTCCTCCCGCCCCAGCAGGGGTAAACGTAACCGCCAGGCACGACGCCCCTCTCCTGCCTTGACACTCACCTGCCACCCCGCCGCCAACAAGGGAGCGAGACTGCCATTGAGGCGCTGATGCAGACGGGGAAACGCCAGCAACGACTGCCACTGCCCCGGGATGGCCTCACCCTGCCAGCACAGCCAGGCCCAGCGTTCGTTGGCCTCCAGCTCGAGCTGCAACAGGGGATAGCGCCTGGGATGCCGCAGCGTCTGCTGCCAGAGTCGCTCAAGTTGAGACTGCAATGCCGCCGGTTCACCCTGTACCCAGAGCCCGCTCTTCACTCGGCACTCCAGCTGGACACCCAACAGCGCGGCCTGTTGGCGCCGCTGGGCGGCAAAGTGTTGCAGCAGGCGGCTAAGATTGAACGGCTCTGCCGGTTCCCGCGCCACCGCGGGGGGCCGGCGGGCACGTTGCCGTGCTGGCCACCAGGCACCGAGGCCGGTTACGGCCACCAGCAGCCCCACCAGAGCGAGCAGGTGACCATATTTTAAAAACCAGGGATTCAGCAGTCGGTTTGCCAAAGATTCCGAGCTTAGAACCAAGCCGAGAGCGACCGAACAAAATAGCAACAGCATCAGCGCAAGACAAACGAACAAGGGGTTATCAAGCGTTTTTGACATAAAGGATAATTATTTGGCGAACCGATCGGACGGGATTGACAATATTTTGACTAAAGTATCACGGGGCTAACGCGCGATATTTTATAACAGGCAATTATTTGCAAGGTTGCGTAAAGATGCGTGTTGATTTCGTTTAAATAAGGCCTTTGTTTTTCGACCATTTAGGCAAAGGGATTGCTTTATATTCACCACATCAAGTTTCCTGTGGGTAAAATGGTCTCAATTATGTCTTTTTATTTACTGCTTCGCCAAACCGCCGTCAGTTTGACCCTCTGCTGCCTGGTGGCCTGTAGCGCCCAGACTGGTGCCCCGCCCACCAAGGATTCCGAGGTCAACCGCGAGCCCCTGCCCGCCACCCCGCTGAACAAGAAGATGGAGGATGCCACCGAGGACGATCCCTACTTTGCCATGTTGGAGCCCGAACCCGATCCGGCCCACACCCAGCCCACCGGCTCTCTGTTCAATGACGATATTCAGAACAGCATCTTCGACGAACAGACCCGGCTGCGAGTGGGGGACATCATTTCCATCAAACTCAAGGAAGCCACTTCGGCCACCAAGAAGCAGTCCAGCAGCCTGAGTAAATCCAACGCCTTCAATCTGGATCCCATCACGGTACCCGGCGGCAACCTCAAGCTGGCAGGCCGGGAGATCGAGCTGGGGCTGAACCAGAGCCAGGACTTCAGCGGCGACGGTGATGCCAGCCAGAGTAACAACTTCAGCGGGGAGATCAGCGTGGCGGTGATCCGGGTCATGCGCAATGGCAACCTGGTGGTGCGCGGTGATAAATGGATACTGATCAACAATGGCAAGGAATATATTCGTCTGACCGGTATTTTGCGGGCAAAAGATGTTGCCGACGACAATACCGTCTTATCGACCAAATTGGCCAACGCCCGAATGGAATACAGCGGCAATGGTGATTTGGCTAATGTTCAGGAACAGGGATGGTTGGTCAAGAAAATATCTGATCCCACCATATGGCCATTTTAAAAAATTACCCGTTCCGGTTAATTGGCTTGTTATTAGCCGTGTTGGGTCTGCCGGCCTGTCAAAGCCCAATCAAGCTGCAGCCGGCGGCGACAGCGCCGGCCATCACAGCCGTGGGCTATGCCTACCTGGATAACCAGCCCGGCCCCAGCGAGGGCGAACGCCGGCTGCAAGCCATGAACGCCAGCAAGCTACAGGCTTACCGGCAACTGACCGAGCAACTGTACGGTGTTGAGCTCAGCAGCCCGCAGCCAGACCAGCGCTGGCATGGCATCAGCCGCGGCACCATTGTGGGTGCGCAAGTCGTCCGCCAGGAGCAGGACGGTAATCTCTTCATCACGGAGCTGAAATTGGACAAGGCAGATTTCAATCGGTTGGCGGAGATGCCCGCCCCTATCAATCGCACCAAGTGGTGGGAGTAACCCCATGCAAAAATACCTGTTTCCCCTGATTTGGCTGCTGGTGCTGCTGGGCATGTTTGCCATGAGCCACTCGGCGAAGGCCGCCTGGTACTCAGGCACCGGCTCCGCCCCCATCGTCGATGACAATCTGGAGATGGCCCGCTACTTTGCCGCCCGTGCCGCCATCCATGATGCCGTGGCCAAGAGTGGTTACTCCCTGTCGGTGATGGATCAGGTCACCCCGGATACCCTCAAGTTCCAGCCCGGCTCCAAGTTCCGTTTCCTCAACGACAAGATGACCCTGATCGGCCAGCTGCCACCGGCCCTCAGTCAGCTGGAGCTGATTGAGGAGATCAGCCGGGATGAGCGGCTGGATGTGACCCTGCGCGTCAACCTGTGGCCCGGCGCCCCCGTCTGCCCTCGTCAGCCCTTCTACAGCAAGAGCCTGACCCTGGCGCGCCTGGTACTGCGAGATCCCGCCCAAGCCTCCCTCGGCCAGCTGTACAACCTGTCCGAAGCGGTGACCGATCGCCTCTATCGCCTGGCCCAGGCGGCCCAGGGGGATTTCATCGTCCGCGGTCTGCAGACAGAACCCCTGGCCATCGGCTTTGACGGCATCGACGCCGATGACCAGCAGGAGCTCACCTCCCTGGCCTATCGCACCAATAGCCAGTACCTGCTGGATGGCGAGATCACCGACATCTCCACCAGCAAACAGGAGAACCTGCTGAGCAGCGACCAGCTGGTGCGTCAGTTTGAACTTACCCTGCGTCTGATGGACGGCCTCACCGGCCAGCCTATCTCCATCCGCCACTATGACTTCCGCACCTTCTGGCCCTTCGGCCAGACGGAGGCCGTGTCGGTCACCAGTTCTGAATTCTGGGATTCGGCCTATGGCCTGGAGATACAGCGCCAGCTGCGCGAAGGGCTGCAGGATATCAGTAACGACCTCAAATGCGTCCAACCACGCGCCTTCATAGTGCGGGTGGATGGCCAGGACGTGATGGTTAACATCGGCAGCCGGCAGGGCATCAAGGTGGGGGATGCCTTCAGCATCCAGCAGACCCGCCGCCTGCGGGGTGCCGATGGCCACCTCTATCTCTCCCACCCCAGATCCAGCACCCAGCTGGTGGCCCAGGAGGTCTATCCCGACCACAGCCTGCTGACCACCCGGCAAGGCTTCCTGCCGGGCAACCTGCAGGATCAGGATCTGGTTCAACTGGATAACAGCAAGGAGTCAGCACCATGAACGGATACCGCGCCGTCGCCGCCAGCGGCACCACAACCCCAGTGACCAAGACCACCAGCACGTCGCAGGATCAGAGCCAGACCAGCGCGACGGCCACCGACAGCGACTTCTCCGATCTGCTGCAGGATCAGATGAGCAACCTGCTGGAAGCCAAACCGGTGGAGAAGACCCTCAGCGAAGACGACGACCCGCTGGAGCTAAGCAACATGGTGACCCAGTTTGGCCTGGATGGCTGGATGCCCACCAGCCTCTCCAGCTTCCTGGACAACGTGGCGGAACAGCAGGAAGCCAGCAAGACAGGCGAACAGAAGATTGCCGAGACGGTGGACAGCATCGACGACAACCTGTTTGTCGACAAGGAGGCCTCCTGGCTGGATGCCGTCGATGCCCTCAACCCGTTGCAACACATCCCCCTGGTGAGCGACTACTACCAGGAGATGACGGGTGACGAGATCGGTTACATGCCCAAGGTCGTCGGCGACACCCTGCTGAGCAGCCTCACAGGCGCGGGGGCCATCTATGGCCTGGCCACCGGCGTGCTGGATGTGGGGGTCAACGAGGCCACAGGTCAAAGCACCCTGGATGTGGTGAAGAGCAAGGTCGGTGACCTCCTCTCAAGCGACGACGGCACGAGTTCGGGGCAGTCCTAGGCAGAACAGGCTGGCCCCCAGCAGCAGGCCTGTGGTGACCCACAGGCACAGAGGCAGGCCGCCCAGGCCGAACAGCCAGCCGGAGAGCAATGTGCCCAGCAGGCGGCCCAGGGCGTTGGCCATGTAGTAGAAGCCCACATCCAGGGAGACGCCATCCGCCTTGGCATAGCTGACGATGAGGTAGCTGTGCAGGGAGGAGTTCACCGCGAACAGGGCGCCGAACACCGCCAGCCCCAGCAGCACCCAGGCCGCCGCCGGCAGACCGGCGGCCAGCCCCAAGGGGATCAGCAGGCTGACCAGGGTCAGGGCCAGGCCCCAACCCAGGGCCTGACCACCATCCGGCAAGCGGCCGCTGCGCTTGCCGGTCACCCGGGGCGCCAGGGCCTGCACCAGGCCGTAACCCATGACCCACAGGGCCATCACCCCCCCCACCTGCCAGACGCTCCAGCCCAGCTGACCGCTCAGAAACAGCGGCAAGGCCACCACGAACCAGACGTCCCTGGCGCCGAACAGCAGCAAGCGGGCCGCCGACAGCACATTGATGGCCGGGCTCTTGGAGAGCAGATCCTTGAACTTGGGCTTGCTCTTGGCCTTGCCCAGCTCCTGCTTCAGGGTCAGCAGGCTGATAAGCCCCACCGCCAGCAGACCGGCCAGCATGGCCCACATGGCCCCCTGAAAACCCCACAGCGCCAGCAGGGCGCCACCCAGAAAGAAGCCCAGCCCCTTCATGGCATTCTTCGAGCCGGTGAGCAGGGCCACCCAGCGGTAGAGGGCCCCCTGCGCCTCCGCCGGCACCAGCGTCTTGATGGCGCTCTTGGCACTCATCTTGTTGAGATCCTTGGCGATGCCCGACAGGGCCTGGGCAGCCATCACCCAGGGCACCGTCAGCCAGGCATCCGGCAGGGTCAGCATCCCCAAGGCCAGCAGCTGCAGCCCCAGCCCCAGCTGCATGGTGCGGTTGAGCCCCAACCGCGCCCCCAGCCAGCCGCCCAGCAGGTTGGTCACCACGCCGAACAGCTCGTAGAACAGGAACAGGCTGGCGATGGCCAGGGCCGAGTAGCCCAGCTGGTAGAAGTAGAGCACCACCAGCATGCGCAGGGCGCCGTCGGTGAGGGTGAAGGCCCAGTAGTTGGCGGTGATCAACAGGTACTGGCGCCCCCCCTGGCTGAGGCCGTGCCACCGGGCCAGCAGACTCATGCCTGGCCCACCAGACGGGCCAGCTCCACGGTGCGGTTGGCGTAGCCCCACTCGTTGTCGTACCAGGCATAGATCTTCACCTGGGTGCCACCGATCACCAGGGTGGAGAGGGCATCCACCACGCTGGAGCGGGGATCACCCTTGTAATCTATGGAGACCAATGGCCGGCTCTCGTAGCCCAGGATGCCCGCCAGGGGCCCCTCGGCCGCCGCCTGCAACAGGCCGTTGACCTCCTCCACCGTGGTGGACCGCGCCACCTCGAACACGCAGTCGGTGAGGGAGGCATTGGCCAGCGGCACCCGCACCGCATGGCCGTTGAGGCGGCCGGTCAGCTCGGGGAAGATGGCGGTGATGGCGGTGGCCGAGCCGGTGCTGGTGGGGATCAGACTCATGCCGCAGGCCCGCGCCCGGCGCAGATCCTTGTGGGGCGCATCCAGTATGGTCTGGGTGTTGGTGAGATCATGGATGGTGGTCATGGAGCCATGGCGGATGCCCAGCCCCTCGTGGATCACCTTGACCACGGGGGCCAGGCAGTTGGTGGTGCAGGAGGCGGCGGTGACGATGCGATGGCGGGCCGGCTCGAAACGCTCCTGGTTTACCCCCATCACCACGTTGAGGATATCGTCGCCCTTCACCGGGGCGCTCACCACCACCCGCTTCACCCCCTGATCCAGATAGGCCTGCAGCAGGGCCGGCTCCCGCATCACCCCGGAACACTCCAGCACCAGATCGCAGTCAGACCAGTCGGTGTCACCGATGGCCTTGTTACGGCTGACCTGGATGCTCTGCTGGCCTATGATCAGCCGCTCGCCATCGGCCCGCGCCTCGTGCTGCCAGCGGCCCTGCACCGAATCGAAGTTGAGCAGATGAGCCAGGGTGGCGGCATCACCTGCCGGATCATTGATCCGCACGAAGCGAAATTCCGGCCAGTCGAAGGCGGCGCGCAGGGCCAGGCGGCCGATCCGGCCGAAGCCGTTGATGCCAATATTGAGGGGCATGGGGGAGTCTCCTTGATGTGTCCCGAAGCAACGATTGCCAAGCGGTCTGTTACCAGGCCGCTTGAGATCCGGCCTCAGGCAAACCAGCTGCGCACCAGCTCAGGCGCCGGCACTGAGCCGAAGTGGATGATGCGGCCATCCAGCCCCACCCCCGGGGTCTTCATCACCCCGGCCAGAGCGATGCTCTTCATGTCGGTGACCTTCTCCAGGGCAATCTCCTCGCCCTGTTCGGCGGCCGCCTGGGCAATGAGCTCGGCGGTCTTCACGCAGTTGCTGCAACCCGAGCCATAGACTTTGAACTGTTTCATATCCTCTCCTTGTTGGATTTAACCCACGGCGTTCAGCAGCCAGCCCACCAGGGTGAAAGCCACCAGTATGTAAGCCAGCAACCAGGCCAGCAGACGCCACTGCATGACCTGTTTCAACATCACGAATTCCGGAATGCTCACCGCCACCGTGCTCATGCACAGCGCCAGGGTCGTGCCCAAGGGCAGCCCCTTGGCCAGCAGGCTCTCCATCACCGGGATCACCCCGGTGGCGTTGGCATACAGACCCGACCCCAGGGCCACGGCGGCGGGCACCGACCACCACTGGCCACCGCCCAGATGACGGTGGAAGAAATCCTCCGGCAGGTAGCCGTGCAACCCGGCCCCCAGGGCCACCCCCAGCAGCACCCAGGGCCAGACCCGCAGGAAGATGCTGAGGGTCTCCTGCTTGGCAAAGCCGTGGCGCTCCCGCCAGCCCAGCTGGATCGCCTCTCTGGCCTGGGTTTCTGCCACCGGCGCGGCCAGCACCTCCTGCACCAGGGGTTGCAGCCAGCGCTCGGCCTTCAGCCCATCCATCAGGAGCCCACCCAGCATGCCGGCCAGCAGGCCCACCACCACATAGGTCAGGGTCAGCTGCCAGCCGATGAGGCCCCACAGCAGCACCACCGCCACCTCGTTGATGAGGGGTGAGGTGATGAGGAAGGCCATGGTCACCCCCACCGGGATGCGGGCATAGGTGAAGCCGAGAAACAGCGGGATGCTGGAGCAGGAGCAAAACGGCGTGATGGCGCCGAACAGGCTGGCCAGGCCGTAGCCCAGCAGACGATGGCGCCGGGCCAGGGCATCCCGCACCCGCTCCACGTCCAGCCCGGCTCGCAGCCAGGCGATGACGTAAATCATCACCAGCAGCAGCACCAGTATCTTGCTGACATCCTCGACGAAGAAATGCAGCGCCAGGCCCAGGCGGCTGGCGGGCGCCAGCCCCAGGCCGCCATAGACCAGCCAATCTGCCAACCAGGTAAACAGCTGCAAGGGATTCATGATGACCTCTTATTCAAGCCTGTTGTGCCAACCACTGGCAATGCACCGGTAGGCTCAGGGCCTTGGGCCGCAGCGCCTTGACCGCCGCCACCGCCTCGGCTTCCGGCCAGCCCAGGGCCAGCAGCAGACGGGCGGCGATGAGACCGGTGCGGCCCGTGCCCCCCCGGCAGTGCAGCGCCAGCTTGCCACCGCCTTGCAGCAGGGCCAGGATCGCCGGTCCCTGCTGGGCCCAGGCGGTGGCAAAAGCCGCCTCGGGGGCATGGTCGTCCTCTATGGGCA
Organism: Pseudaeromonas paramecii; assembly: GCF_039540575.1. NCBI lineage: Bacteria > Pseudomonadati > Pseudomonadota > Gammaproteobacteria > Aeromonadales > Aeromonadaceae > Pseudaeromonas > Pseudaeromonas paramecii. Next base: position 26,776 of record NZ_BAABFC010000025.1, on the reverse strand, counting down.
AGTGGAACCAGGTCAGCCCCAAGGCCTGCACCTGATGGCCCAGCTCCCCGACCCCGTGCTGCACCAGCTCATCGGGCTCCATCAGGGTCAGCACCGCCTGGGCGCCCCAGGCCTTGACCTGCTGCAGGGCCGCCACCAGGGCCAGGCTCTGGGTGCCCGGACAGGGCATCAGCCCCAGGGCCCCGCCCTGGGCCAGGGGTAATTCGAACAAGGGATGGGAGGAGGACGACATATCAAGATTCCTGTTGTGGGGGAAACCAGTGACGGGTGCGGTTGGCCAGGGCCACCAGGGAGAGCATGACAGGCACCTCCACCAGCACGCCGACCACGGTGGCCAGCGCGGCCCCCGAATGCAGGCCAAACAGCGAGATGGCCACCGCCACCGCCAGTTCGAAGAAGTTGGAGGTGCCGATGAGGCAGGCCGGTGCAGCTATGGGGTGCGGCAGCCGCAGCCAGCGGGCGGCACCGTAGGCCAGGGCAAAGATGCCGTAGGACTGGATGATGAGGGGCACGGCGATCAGGGCGATGGCCAGGGGATTGTCCAGTATGACCCCGGCCTGGAAGCCGAACAGCAGCATCACGGTGGCCAGCAGCCCGACCATGGACCAGGGCTTGAGCCGTGCCACCCAGTGGGCCACCGCCGCCGTTCCGCCCCGGGCCAGCAGATGGCGGCGGGTCAGGATCCCGGCCACCAGGGGCAGCACCACATACAGCAGGGTGGACAGCAACAGGGTCTGCCAGGGCACCTGCAGATCCGTCACCCCCAGCAGCAGGCCGGCGATGGGGGCAAAGGCCACCACCATGATGAGGTCGTTGATGGCCACCTGCACCAGGGTGTAGTTGGGATCGCCACGGGTCAGCTGGCTCCAGACAAACACCATGGCGGTACAGGGGGCCACCCCCAGCAAGATCATGCCGGCGATGTACTGCTCGGCACTCTGGGCATCCACCCAGGGGGCGAACAGGTAGCGGAAGAACAGCCAGCCCAGCAGGGCCATGGTGAAGGGCTTGACCAGCCAGTTCACCACCAGGGTCAGCAGCAGCCCCTTGGGCCGCCGCCCCACCGCTTTAATCGCCGAGAATTCGATCTGCACCATCATGGGATAGATCATCAGCCAGATGAGCAGGGCCACCACCAGGTTGACGTGGGCCCACTCCAGGGCCGCCACCCCGGCAAACAGATCAGGCAAATAGCTGCCCAGCAGCACGCCGGCTCCCATGGCCAGCGCCACCCAGAGGCTCAGGCCCCGTTCAAACACCCCCAATGGACTGCTCATGCCGACTCCTTGCTCAGGTTAGATAGACCGCAGACTCCCTCCCGGGAGGGACGGTTCTGCATGGCGGCCAGCCGGCGGAGATCGCCGTGCTGGGGGCCGGGCAGCGCCTGGGCCGCCAGGCGCAAGACACTGTCGGCCCAGCTGGGCAGGCTGTCGTCCAGCCGATAGAAGATCCACTGCCCCTGGCGCCGGTCCTGTACCAGGCCGGCATGGCGCAGCTGCTTGAGGTGGCGGGAGATCTTGGGCTGCAGATCGTCCAGCGCCTCGGTCAGCTCGCAGACGCACAGCTCCCCCTCCTGCAACAGCAGCAGCATCAGGCGCAGTCGGGTCTCGTCCGCCAGGGCGCGAAACAGCTCGGCGGGGGCCAACTCCCGGCTGCTGGGCAGCGGGTCCGAGCCCACCACCTGCAGGAACAGCTCGATGCGGCTGCGGATGGCCTGCAGGCAGGCGACAAAGGGCGCCTCGCCGGGCTCGGCCTTGGGATCCGGCAGGTTCCAGTGCAGTACCCGCCCCTTATGGGGGATCTGCTGGCACTCCAGGCTCGCCTTGTCACACAGGGAGATGACGAAATCAAACCGCTGATCGGACACCGCATCCAGCCCCTTGCTGACCAGCCCCTCAGTGCCGATACCGGCCTGCCCCAGCACCGTCAGGGCTCGGGGATCCACGGATTCCGGCCGACTGCCGGCGCTGTACACCGCAAAGCGATCGCCGGCCAGCTGGCGCAGCAGCGCCTCGGCCAGGATGGAGCGGGCCGAGTTGGCGGTACAGAGGAACAGCACGCGGGATTGGCTCATGACACCTCCAGATTCACATATACGGATTAGCATATATGTAAGAAAAAAAAATGACCAGCCTTAGCCGGTCATCTTGCTCAGGCGGGTTGTGCCGCCTGGCCGCTGGGCCAACGCACCTGGGAGAGCAGCATGCCGCCCAGCATCAGGCCACAGCCGATCCAGGCCCGCAGCGACAGGCTCTCGTCCAGCAGCCAGACCCCGCCGATGGCGGCAAACACCGCCTCCAGGCTCAGCAGTATGGCGGCATGGGCCGGGTTGGCCTTCTGTTGCCCCACCACCTGCAGGGTATAGGCCACCCCCACGCTCACCAGGCCGGCATACAGCAGCGGCTGCCAGCCACTCTGGATGCCCGCCAGGGTCGGGGTTTCGATAACAAACGAGACTCCCATGCTCAGCAGGCCGCAGAACAGGAACTGGCTGGCCGCCAGACGCAGGGCGTTGACCTTGCCGCTGTAATGGTCGATCACCAGTATGTGCATGGCCCAGAACAGGGCGCCGATAAACTGCAGCAGATCGCCAAACGACATGCTGAAGTCATCGTTGATGCTCAGCAGATAGAGCCCCACCACCGCCAGCACGGCGCCAATCCAGGTGGTGATGCCGGTGGTGTGCTTGAGCAGCAGGCCGAAGATGGGCACCAGGATGAGATAGAGCCCGGTGATGAAGCCGGCCTTGGCCGCCGTGGTATACAACAGGCCCACCTGCTGCAGGGTGGCGGCGATAAACAGCATGCAGCCGGCCAGACAGCCGGCCTTGAGCAGGGAACCTTGATCCGCCTGGCCCTGGCCGCGGCGGGCGAAGAACCAGATGAGCGGCAGCAGGGAGAGGCTGCCCAGCAGGAAGCGCAAGCCATTGAAGGCAAACGGCTCCAGGTGATCCATTCCCAGACGCTGGGCAACGAAACCAAACCCCCAGATGGCGGCGGCAGACAACAACATCAGATTGGCAGGCATGACGACTCTTCAACAACGGCAGGATAAAGTTCGCCATTATAGCCAGTTTTTTAGCCACTCCTAGCCGATCCGGCGCTGGTGAGCGACGCCGGGATCCGGTATAACCGCGCCGACACAAGACAAGGGGCACAGGCAGGGCAAGATGCACAAACGGCACTGGGATATCTTCTGCACCGTGGTGGACAACTACGGCGACATCGGCGTCACCTGGCGGCTGGCCCGCCAGCTGGTGGCGGAATTCGGCCAATCGGTACGCCTCTGGGTGGACGATCTGGCCAGCTTCGCCCGCCTCTGCCCGGATCTGGATCCAGCCTTGCCTCAGCAGACCCGACAAGGCGTGGCGATCTGCCGCTGGGATCCCGAGTTCGATCCCGCCTGGCAGCCCGGCGAGCTGGTGATCGAGGCCTTCGCCTGCCAGCTGCCCGATTCGGCCCTCAGGGCCATGGCCCAGGCCAGCCCCCGCCCCCTGTGGCTCAACCTCGAGTACCTGAGCGCCGAGGCGTGGATCGACGACTGTCACGGCCTGCCCTCGCTGCAAAGCAATGGCCTGGCCAAGTACTTCTTCTTTCCGGGCTTCAGCCCCCGCAGTGGCGGTCTACTGTGTGAAGGATCACTCACCGCCCAGCGTCAGGCCTGGCAGGCGGATCCGACCCGGCGCCAGGCACTGTTTGCCCAGTTGGGGGTGCCAGCCCAACCATCCAACTGTCGCTACGTCAGCCTGTTCACCTACGAGACTGCCGCCCTGCCCGGCCTGCTGCAGGCCTGGGCAGATGGCGAGGATCCCATCTGCCTGCTGGTGCCGGAGGGTCGGGTGCTGGCCAGCCTGCAACCCTGGCTGGACCAGCCCCTCAAGGCGGGAGACAGCGCCCGCCGAGGTCAACTGCAGCTGGTGGGTCTGCCCATGACGGATCAGGCCGGCTACGATCGCCTGCTGTGGTCCTGCGATCTCAACCTGGTTCGGGGAGAAGACTCCTTCCTGCGGGCCCAATGGGCCGCCCGCCCCTTCCTCTGGCACATCTACCAGCAGGAAGATGACATCCACCTGGAGAAGCTGCAAGCCTTCATGGCGCGTTATATGACGGGGCTGAGTGTCGAAGCCCGCCAGGCCCTGCTGGATTTTCATCTGGCCTATGACAGAGGCGAGGCCGAGCAGATGGCCATTCAGTGGCCGCAATGGTGCCAGCACAGCACCGAATACCTGGACTGGGCGCAGCGCTGGCCAGCGCAGGTGTTATCTGGAGGAGATTTAGCCAGCCGTCTGGTGCAATGGGTGGAAAACCGGCTAGAATACGGCGTTTAATCACACCTCTCTGTTCAATACAGGAAACTGATCCAATGAAAACCGCACAGGAACTCCGCGCCGGCAACGTAGTGATGATCGGCAGCGACCCCATGGTCGTTCTGAAGACCGAATTCAACAAATCCGGCCGTAACGCCGCCGTGGTGAAGATGAAGCTGAAGAACCTGCTCACCGGCGCCGGTACCGAAACCGTGTACAAGGCCGATGAGAAGATGGAAGTCGTGCTGCTGGAGCGTAAGGAATGTACCTTCTCCTACTTCGCCGACCCCATGTATGTCTTCATGGACACAGAGTACAACCAGTACGACGTGGAAAAGGAAAACCTGGGCGACATGCTGGACTACCTGATCGACGGCATGGAAGACGTTTGTGAAGTGACCTTCTACAACGACAAGGCCATCTCCGTCGAACTGCCCATCACCATCGTGCGTGAAGTGGAATACACAGAGCCGTCCGTCCGTGGCGACACCTCCGGCAAGGTGATGAAGCCGGCCCGTCTGAAGGGCACCGGCGCCACCATCTCCGTAGCCGACTTCGTCAAGATCGGCGACAAGATCGAAATCGACACCCGTACCGGCGAATTCAAGCGTCGCGTCTAGTCCGCCGCTGCCGCGACCCGGTCGATATCCGGTATATAAAGAAGGAGCCCTCGCGGCTCCTTTTTGTTATCCCTCTCCCTTCACCCGGCTTTGGCTACACCTAAGCCCCCACACCTAAGGAGAAAGAAACATGGCGCAGATCCATCTGCTGGTGGGATCCACCCTGGGTGCCGCCGAATACCTGGCGGATCACCTGGCCGATCGCCTGAATGAGGCCGGTCACCAGACCCGGATCCACAACCCGGCCAGTCTGGCCGAACTGGGCGATACAGCAGGACAACTGCTGCTGGCGGTGACCTCCACCCATGGCGCCGGCGAGATCCCGGACAACCTGCAGCCCTTCGCCCGGGAACTGGCCCTGCAGCAACCCAACCTGGGCCGGAGCCACTACGCCGTGGTGGCCCTGGGTGACAGCAACTACGACACCTTCTGTGCCGCCGGCCATCAGATGCAGGCCCTGCTGGAGGGCTGTGGCGCCCAGCCGGTGGGGACGCCTTGCCTCATCGACGTCACGGCTCAGGATCTGCCGGAAGATGCCGCCGATCTTTGGCTGGTGACCTGGTTACCCCTGCTGTCCGGGCTCTGATCCCCAATCGATCCGCGGCGGTGAGCGCCTCCCTGCCGCGGTTTGTTCACATCTTCCCAGACTTGACACCCAGCCCATCCACAGGAAAGATCCAGCTTTACCATCACTGTGGATAAGATCCTGAATATCTTCTGTTGATCCCCTGGTTATCCTTTGATCAACCGAAGGGGCCGCCTGGAGCTGTGCATAAAAGGCGATCTTGTACAGAGGATCCCGCCGGCTGGATCCCGGGAAGATCACAGGCTGTGATCAGATCCAAGATCCTGTTTTATTGGTGAAAAAAACTCATATCCACACAAGTGGCGGATCCTAATAAAAGATCCAATAAGAGATCGATCTAAAAGATCCTTATATAACTAGCCGGGATCCTGATGCCGGTGTAAGCACAAACTCGTCGTTTATCCGCACGGCCTAACCGGATAGAATGATCCGCCTTTTTCCAGGCGGAAGATCCTGACCAGCCAATCGAGGTGATCCTTATGCAATATCACGAGCAGTTTGACGTGATCGTCGTGGGCGGTGGCCATGCCGGTACCGAAGCGGCGGGCGCCGCAGCACGCATGGGCATGAAGACCCTGCTACTAACCCATAACGTGGATACGCTAGGGCAGATGTCCTGCAACCCCGCCATTGGTGGCATTGGCAAGGGTCACCTGGTCAAGGAGGTGGATGCTCTGGGCGGCATCATGGCCGAAGCCATCGATCATGCCGGGATCCAGTTCCGCACCCTCAACTCCTCCAAGGGCCCGGCGGTGCGTGCCACCCGCGCCCAGGCGGATCGTCTGCTGTACAAGCAAGAGATCCGGCACCGACTGGAAAACCAGATCAACCTGCAGATCTTCCAGCAAGCCTGCGAGGATCTGATCCTGGACGGCGATACCGTGGTGGGGGTCGTCACTCAGGCCGGGATCCGCATCCTGGCCAAAACCGTGGTGCTGACCGCCGGCACCTTCCTGAACGGTCTGATCCACATCGGCATGGAGCACTATGCCGGTGGCCGCGCCGGGGATCCGGCTTCCATCGGGCTGGGTCAACGGCTGCGCGAGTTACCCTTGCGGGTGGGTCGTCTGAAGACAGGCACACCGCCGCGCATCGATGCCCGTTCCGTGAACTTCGCCCTGTTGCAGACCCAGCCCGGTGACGATCCGGTTCCCGTATTCTCCTTCTTGGGAAAACCAGAGCAGCATCCCCGCCAGGTGCCTTGCTACATCACCCATACCAACGAGCGCACCCATGAGGTGATCCGGCAAAACCTGCACCGCAGTCCCATGTATGCCGGGGTGATCGAGGGCATTGGCCCCCGTTACTGCCCCTCCATCGAAGACAAGGTGATGCGTTTTGCCGACAAGAACGCCCACCAGATCTTTATCGAGCCCGAGAGCCTCAGCTCCCACGAGCTCTATCCCAATGGCGTCTCCACCAGCCTGCCGTTCGATGTGCAGGTGCAGATCGTCCGCTCCATGCTGGGCTTCGAGCAGGCCCACATAGTGCGACCCGGCTACGCCATCGAATACGACTATTTCGATCCGCGGGATCTCAAGGCCAACATGGAGAACAAGTGTTTGAAAAACTTGTTCTTCGCCGGGCAGATCAACGGCACGACCGGGTACGAGGAAGCCGCGGCCCAGGGCCTGTTGGCCGGGATCAACGCCGCCCTGCGGGCCCAGGACAAGGATCCTTGGGCGCCGCGCCGGGATCAGGCCTATATCGGCGTCATGATGGATGATCTCTCCACCCTGGGCACCAAGGAGCCCTATCGCATGTTTACCAGCCGGGCGGAATATCGCCTGCTGCTGCGGGAGGACAACGCGGATCTGCGCCTGACCCCGGTGGGCCGCGAGCTGGGCCTGGTGGACGATATCCGCTGGGCGGCTTTCAACGACAAGCTGGAGCAGATCGAGCGGGAGCGGCAGCGCCTGCGGGAGACCTGGGTGCATCTCAACCACCCGTCCCTGGCTACCCTCAACGACCTGCTCAAGGCACCGCTGAACCGCGAGCACAACCTGGAAGAGCTGCTGCGCCGTCCCGAGGTGACCTACCAGGCCCTGATGGCGGTGGACGGCCTGGGGCCGCGCGTGGACAACGCCCAGGCTGCCGAACAGGTGGAGATCCAGGTCAAATACGCCGGTTACATCGATCGCCAGCAGGACGAAATCGACAAGCAGCTGCGCAACGAGAACACCCTGCTGCCGCTGGATCTGGATTATGCCGAGGTGCCGGGCCTCTCCAACGAGGTGAAGGCCAAGCTCAACGATGCCAAGCCCCAGACCATAGGTCAGGCGGCGCGGATCCCGGGGATCACGCCGGCCGCCATCTCCATCCTGCTGGTTCACCTGAAAAAGCGCGGCCTGCTGCGCAAGAGCGCCTGAGGTGAGCATGCTGGCACAACGTCTGGATGACTTGCTGGCTCAGACCAGCCTGGTGGTGACCGATCCGCAGAAGCAGCAGCTGCTGGCGCTCGTCGGGTTGCTGCACAAGTGGAACAAGGCTTACAATCTGACCTCGGTGCGCGAGCCTGGCGACATGCTGGTCAAGCACATTCTCGACAGCCTGGTGGTGAGTCCCTGGTTACAGGGGCGCCGATTCATCGATGTGGGCACGGGCCCGGGCTTGCCCGGTCTGCCGCTGGCCATCCTCAATCCGGACAAAGAGTTTGTCCTGTTGGACAGCCTGGGCAAGCGGATCCGCTTCATCCGCCAGGTCATTCATGAGCTGGGGTTGACCAATGTCACCCCGGTGCAGTCTCGTGTGGAAGAGTATCAGCCAGAGCAGGGCTTTGACGGCGTACTGAGCCGGGCATTCGCCTCCTTGCTGGACATGTTGGACTGGTGCCAGCACCTGCCCTCCGCCGAGGGGCGTTTCCTGGCCCTCAAGGGGGTTTGTCCGGACGAGGAGCTGACCAGCCTGCCGGCCGGTTTGAGTGTGGAGGCCGTCCAGCCGTTGCATGTGCCGGAACTGGGTGCCGAACGCCATCTGATTATCATCAAAAAACAGTAATTTGCAGGGGATGCCGTGGGACGAGTCATTGCCATAGCCAACCAGAAGGGCGGAGTGGGGAAAACCACCACCTGCGTCAACCTGGCCGCCTCCATGGCCGCCACCCGACGCAAGGTGCTGGTGATCGATCTGGATCCCCAGGGCAATGCCACCATGGCCAGCGGGGTGGACAAGTACGAGGTGCCTCGAACCGCCTACGAGTTGTTGGTGGACGAGGTGCCCTTTGCCCAGGTGGTGGTCAGTGAGACCAGCGGTGGCTATGACCTGATCGCCGCCAACTCCGATGTGACCGCCGCCGAGATCCGCCTGATGGAGGTCTTCGCCCGGGAGAGCCGGCTACGCACCGCCCTGGCGGGGGTGCGGGAGCAATACGATTACATCTTCATCGACTGTCCGCCCTCTTTGAACCTGCTGACGGTCAATGCCATGTCGGCGGCCGATTCCGTGCTGGTGCCCATGCAGTGCGAGTACTTTGCCCTGGAGGGGCTCACCGCCCTGGTGGACACCATCAGCAAGCTGGCGGCGGTGGTGAATCCGGCCCTATGCATCGAGGGCATTCTCAGAACCATGTACGATCACCGCAATCGACTGGCCAATGAGGTGTCCGATCAGCTGAAACAGCATTTTGGGGACAAGGTGTACCGCACCATCATCCCCCGTAACGTGCGGCTGGCCGAGGCGCCCAGCTTCGGTGCGCCGGCCATGTATTACGACAAGAGTTCCCTGGGTGCCAAGGCCTACCTGGCGTTGGCCGGCGAAATCCTCAGACGGGAAGAACAACTGGCCACACCGGCCTGAGACCACTATGACACCAGCCAAGAAACGTGGATTGGGCAAGGGACTGGATGCCTTGCTGGGTACCAGCCAGGCGGCCCGCCACAAGCAGCTTATCGATGACATCAAGACCGACCAGGTGCGTCAACGCAGCGAGTTGACCCAGGGCGAGTTGCGCCGCCTGCCGGTGGCCTGGCTCAAGCCGGGCAAATACCAGCCGCGCAAGGACATGTCCCAGGAGGCGCTGGAGGATCTGGCTAACTCGATCCGCGCCCAGGGGGTGATCCAGCCCATCGTTGTGCGGCCCCTGGGTGAGCAGCAGTTTGAAATCATCGCCGGCGAGCGTCGCTGGCGAGCCTGTCAGCTGGTGCGGCTCCACGAGGTGCCCTGTCTGGTGAAGGATGTGCCGGATGAGGCGGCGGTGGCCATCGCCCTCATCGAGAACATCCAGCGTGAGGATCTCAATGCCATCGAAGAAGCGGTGGCCCTGCAGCGGTTGCTGGAGGAATTCGGTCTGACCCACCAGGCCCTGGCAGAAGCCGTCGGCAAGTCCCGCAGTGCCGTCTCCAACCTGCTGCGCCTCAATCAGCTCAACGATGACGTCAAGCGTCTGGTGGAGCATGGCGATCTGGAGATGGGTCATGCCCGCGCCCTGCTGGCACTGGAGGGGGAACAGCAGTCCGAGCTGGCCCGCAACGTGGTGCAGAAGGGACTGACGGTGCGCGACACCGAAAAGTGGGTAAAAAAGGCGCTTCAGCCCAAGACGGAAAAACCGCAGCCGGAGCCAGATCCTCGGGGTCAGGATTGGCAACAGTTGGCCAGTGAGCGGTTGGGGCTCGGCGTGCAGTGGCAACATCACCAGGCTGGCCGTGGCAAGGTGGTACTGAGTTACCAAAATGCCGAAGAGCTGAGCCGTCTGCTGAGAAGTTTGGGGCTAGAATAGTGCGGAAGAGAGACCAGATTGCTATCCAATCTGGTTTTTTTTCAAGTATGGTTTTTTAAGCAGAGCTGGGCTATTGTGTTCAAAGTCACAAAAATACTTTGTTTGATAAATAGTTACGGTTATCACAATTTGCAACCTTTGTGATAAATGTGACGGTAGCAAAGTTAATTTTGTGTTAAAAAGGACGCCCTTTTTACCTTGACCGGATTGGAGAAGCGGGTGGGTCAGAATCGCCAACTGAGTGTGCAAGCACTCGCCTGGGTTGTTTTGATTTATCAGCTTGTCCTGATAGCAGTCTGTGCATTTGCCTGGTACCTGGGCAAGGGCGGGGCTGCGGCATATTCCGCCCTCGTAGGGGGCGGAATATACTGGGTGCCACAAATGCTGTTCAGCTGGATCGGTACCTCCCGCAAAGCGGAGGAATTGAACGTTGGACTGGTGTTGTGGGACGTCTATTGCGGAGCCGGGATCAAGCTGGTGGCAACACTGGCATTGTTCTTGATTGCCTTTAAGTGGCTGGCGGTGGTGCATCTTCCGCTGTTTGTCACCTACGGGGTGCTCTTGTGCTCCCAATGGATTATTTCGTTAACACTCAACAACCGTTACTAGGAAAACTCATGGCTGCAACAGGAGAAATGCTTACTCCTCAGGAGTATATCTCCCACCACCTCCATCACTGGCAGGTTGGATCGGGCTTCTGGGCGGTAAATATCGACTCCATGATCTTTTCTGTGGGTTTGGGTCTGCTCTTCCTCTGGTTATTCCGTTCCGTGGCTGTCAAGGCCAGAAGCGGTGTGCCGGGTAAGCTGCAGTGCTTCGTTGAGATGGTCGTGTTGTTCGTGGATGACTCCGTACGCGGTATCTTCCACGGCAAGAGCAAGCTGATTGCGCCCCTGGCGCTCACCATATTCGTCTGGGTCCTGCTGATGAACGTGATGGACTTGCTGCCTATCGACTATCTGCCCCAACTGGCACAGCTGATTGCTGGGGATCATGCCCAGAAATTGCGAGTCGTTCCTTCCGCTGATGTGAATATCACCCTGTCCATGGCGTTTGGTGTCTTCTTCTTGATCCTGTTCTACAGCATCAAGATGAAGGGGGTCTCCGGCTTCATCAAGGAGCTGACCCTGCAACCTTTCAACCATTGGGCGTTTGTGCCAATCAACCTGATACTCGAGACCGTTACCCTGATCGCCAAGCCCATCTCCCTGGGCCTGCGGTTGTTCGGCAACATGTACGCCGGTGAGATGATCTTCATCCTCATCGCCGCCATGCTGCCCTGGTGGTCTCAATGGTTCCTCAATGTGCCCTGGGCTATCTTCCACATCCTGATCGTGACGCTGCAGGCGTTCATCTTCATGGTGTTGACGATCGTTTACATGTCGATGGCCAGTGAAGAACACTGATTTTTTCACATTAACCCTTGTTGTTTTAATTAACTAAATTCGGAGAGAAATCATGGAGATGCTGTTTATCGCTGCTGGTCTGATGATGGGTTTGGCTGCTATCGGTGCCGCCATCGGTATCGGTGTATTGGGTGGTAAGTTCCTGGAAGGTGCCGCTCGTCAACCCGACCTGCTGCCCCTGCTGCGTACCCAATTCTTCATCGTCATGGGTCTGGTGGACGCTATCCCGATGATCGCCGTGGGTCTGGGCATGTACGTGATGTTTGCCGTGGCCGGCTAAGCCTGCCACTTCCTTCCGACCTACGTTTAACCATCAAAGAGGAAGCGTGCTGTGGATATCAATATGACCATCCTCGGCCAGACGATTGCCTTCATTCTCTTTGTCTGGTTCTGCATGAAGTTCGTATGGCCGCCCCTGATGGCTGCCATCGAAAAGCGTCAGAAAGAGATAGCTGACGGACTGGCTTCTGCAGAACGGGCCAAGAAAGATCTGGAGTTGGCGCAAAACAACTCAATGGAGCAGATCAAAGAGGCGAAGCGTCAGGCGACCGAGATCATTGAGCAGGCCAACAAGCGCCGGTCTCAAATCATGGATGAAGCCACTCAAGACGCCATGGCTGAGCGGGAGAAGATCCTGACCCAGGCTCGCGCCGAAATTGAAGCTGAGCGCAACCGCGCCAAAGAGGAACTGCGTAAGCAGGTGGCGGCCCTGGCCGTTGCTGGTGCCGAGAAGATCCTCGAACGCCAAATCGACAAGGCCGCCAACAGCGAGCTGGTCGATAAACTGATTGCAGACCTGTAAGGGGGCCCGGGGCTATGTCTGAATTGACAACCATCGCTCGCCCCTACGCCAAGGCTGCGTTCGAATATGCCGTTGAACAGCAGGCTGTCGATAGCTGGCTGGCCATGATCACCTTTGCTGCCGAAGTCTCCACGAACGAGGTCATGCAAGCGCTGGTCAACAGCCCGGCGGCCGGACCCAGACTGTCTGAGCTTTTCATCCAGATCTGTGGCGAGCAACTCAACGAGCAAGGCCAGAACTTTATCAAGGTGATGGCCGAAAACGGACGATTGAGTGTGTTGCCTGCCGTATTGGCGGAGTTTGTGGCATTGAAGTCCGAGTGGGAAAAACAACTCGAGGCGTATGTCCGCTCGGCCAGTGCGTTGAGCCAGGCAGAACAGGACAAGATCCGTACCTCACTGGAGCAGCGTTATGGCTGTACCGTGAAGCTGCACTGCAGCGTCGATCCGACGCTGATTGCGGGTCTGGTCATCAAGGCCGGTGACGAAGTCATCGACGCCACTGTTCGTAGCAAACTCAACCGCTTGGCGGAAGCATTGCAATCTTGATTGGGGATTAGAGCATGCAACTGAATTCCACTGAAATTGCCGAGCTGATTAAAAAGCGTATCGAGCAATTTGAAGTCGTCACCGAGGCGCGTAACGAAGGGACCATCGTCTCCGTAAGCGACGGTATCGTTCGCATCCACGGCCTGGCCGACGTGATGCAGGGCGAAATGATTGAACTGCCGGGCAACCGTTATGGCCTGGCACTAAACCTGGAGCGTGACTCCGTGGGTGCCATCGTCATGGGCCCCTACGCCGATCTGGCCGAAGGTGAGAAGGTCACTGGCACAGGCCGCATCCTGGAAGTACCTGTGGGTACCGGTCTGCTGGGGCGGGTGGTGAACACCCTGGGTCAACCCATCGATGGTAAGGGTCCGATCGACAACGACGGTTTCTCTCCGGTCGAAGTGATCGCCCCCGGCGTTATCGCCCGTAAGTCCGTGTCCCAGCCGGTACAAACCGGCTACAAGGCCGTGGACTCCATGATCCCCATCGGCCGTGGCCAACGGGAATTGATCATTGGTGACCGTCAGACCGGTAAGACCGCCCTGGCCATCGACACCATCATCAACCAGAAAGACTCCGGCATTAAGTGTGTGTACGTGGCCATCGGCCAGAAGGCCTCCACCATTGCCAACGTGGTCCGCAAGCTGGAAGAACACGGCGCCCTGGCCAACACCATAGTCGTGGTAGCCTCCGCGTCCGAGTCTGCCTCCCTGCAATACCTGGCCCCCTATGCCGGTTGCGCCATGGGTGAGTACTTCCGTGACCGCGGTGAAGACGCCCTCATCATCTATGATGACCTGTCCAAGCATGCCGTGGCCTACCGTCAGATCTCCCTGCTGCTGCGTCGTCCGCCAGGACGGGAAGCCTACCCAGGCGACGTCTTCTATCTCCACTCCCGTCTGCTGGAGCGTGCCGCTCGGGTTAACGAAGAGTATGTGGAAGAGTTCACCAAGGGTGCCGTGAAGGGCCAGACCGGTTCACTGACCGCGCTGCCGATCATCGAAACCCAGGCCGGTGACGTATCCGCCTTCGTTCCGACCAACGTAATCTCCATCACCGACGGTCAGATCTTCCTGACCACCCAGCTGTTCAACGCCGGTGTGCGTCCGGCGGTGGATCCCGGTATCTCCGTATCCCGGGTCGGTGGTGCCGCCCAGACCAAGATCATGAAGAAGCTCTCTGGTGGTATCCGGACCGCATTGGCCCAGTACCGCGAGCTGGCGGCCTTCGCCCAGTTCTCCTCCGATCTGGACGATGCCACCCGCAAGCAGCTGAGCCATGGTCAGAAGGTGACCGAGCTGATGAAGCAGAAGCAGTATGCCCCGATGAGCGTGGCTGGCCAGTCTCTGGTGCTGTTTGCTGCCGAACGCGGCTACCTGGATGACGTCGAGCTGGAAAAGATCACCGCGTTCGAAGCGGCGCTGCTCGCCTTTGCCAACACCGAGCACGGGGACCTGATGGCGGAAATCAACGCCAAGGCGGATTACAACGATGACATCGTTGCCCGTCTGAGCGCGCTGCTGGACGCCTTCAAGGCCACCCAGACCTGGTAACCCAAGGTGGCCGTCGTGAGGCGGCCACAGACGAGGAGGGTCTAAGATGGCCGGCGCTAAAGAGATACGAAACAAGATCGCGAGTGTGAAGAACACTCAGAAGATCACCGGCGCAATGCAAATGGTGGCGGCGTCCAAGATGCGCAAGGCGCAGGATCGCATGGCTGCCAGCCGTCCGTATGCAGTCACCATGCGCAAGGTGATCGGTCACATCGCCCTGGGGAGCTTGGAGTACAAGCATCCTTACCTGGAAGAACGTGACGTCAAGCGGGTAGGTTACATCATCATCTCTACCGACCGTGGTCTGTGCGGTGGTCTGAACATCAACCTGTTCAAGGCCGTGCTGGGTTCCATGAACGAGTGGCGTGAGCAAGGGGTCGAGAGCTCTCTCGCCCTGGTGGGTTCCAAGGCCAGTAGCTTCTTCGGGCGCTACGGTAAGGCGGTCCTGGCTCAGGTGGCCGGTTTCGGCGACAACCCCAGCGTCAGCGAGTTGGTGGGGCCGGTGAGGGTGATGTTGCAGGCGTTCGATAACGGTGAAATCGACCGCCTGTACCTGGTGTACAACAAGTTTGTTAACACCATGGTGCAACAACCCAAGGTCGAACAGCTGCTGCCGCTGCCCAAGTCAGATGATGACAAGGTTGCCAAGCATCACTGGGACTACCTGTATGAGCCGGATCCCAAGCATCTGCTGGATAAACTGCTCAGTCGTTACATAGAGTCACAAGTTTACCAGGGCGTGGTTGAGAACCTGGCCAGTGAACAGTCCGCCCGTATGGTGGCCATGAAGTCAGCGACCGAAAACGCCGACACACTGATCAACGATCTGCAACTGGTGTACAACAAGGCCCGTCAGGCCGGTATCACCCAAGAGCTGACCGAGATCGTGGGCGGTGCTGCGGCGGTTTAGGGCTAAGGTATTCATAGGTTTAGAGGATTTGACATGAGTAACGGTATCATCGTTCAAGTCATCGGTGCCGTGGTGGACGTCCAGTTCCCGCAGGACGCCGTACCAAAGGTGTACGATGCACTGAAGATTGTGAGCGAAGGCCAGACCCAGGGTCTGGTACTGGAAGTTCAGCAACAAATCGGCGGCGGTGTCGTCCGCTGTATCGCCATGGGTACCTCAGACGGTGTGCGTCGCGGTGCCGAAGTGGCCAACACGGGTGAGGCCATCAAGGTGCCGGTCGGTACCGCCACCCTGGGCCGCATCATGAACGTGCTGGGTGAGCCGGTGGACGAACAGGGTCCCATCGGTGAAGACGACCGTTGGGTTATCCACCGTGAGGCCCCCAGCTACGAAGATCAGTCCAACACCACCGAGCTGCTGGAAACCGGCATCAAGGTAATCGACCTGATCTGTCCCTTCGCCAAGGGCGGTAAGGTCGGTCTGTTCGGCGGCGCCGGTGTGGGCAAGACCGTCAACATGATGGAACTGATCAACAACATCGCCAAGGCGCACTCCGGTCTGTCCGTGTTCGCCGGTGTGGGTGAACGGACCCGGGAAGGTAACGACTTCTACTACGAAATGAAGGAGTCTAACGTTCTGGACAAGGTGGCCATGGTGTATGGCCAGATGAACGAGCCGCCTGGAAACCGTCTGCGGGTGGCCCTGACCGGTCTGACCATGGCCGAGAAGTTCCGTGACGAGGGTCGTGACGTGCTGTTGTTCATCGACAACATCTACCGTTACACCCTAGCCGGTACCGAAGTATCCGCCCTGCTGGGCCGGATGCCGTCCGCGGTAGGTTATCAGCCGACCCTGGCCGAAGAAATGGGCGCCCTGCAAGAGCGGATCACCTCCACCAAGTCCGGCTCCATCACCTCCATCCAGGCGGTGTATGTACCGGCGGATGACTTGACCGACCCGAGCCCGGCCACCACCTTCG
This sequence comes from Pseudaeromonas paramecii, assembly GCF_039540575.1. Lineage (NCBI taxonomy): Bacteria > Pseudomonadati > Pseudomonadota > Gammaproteobacteria > Aeromonadales > Aeromonadaceae > Pseudaeromonas > Pseudaeromonas paramecii. The sequence goes on along the minus strand of NZ_BAABFC010000025.1, from coordinate 10,349 downwards.
CTCACTTGGACTCCACCGTCACCCTGAGCCGTCAGATCGCTGCCCTGGGTATCTACCCGGCCGTGGATCCGCTGGACTCTACCTCCCGTCAGCTGGATCCGCTGGTGGTGGGTCAGGAGCACTACGAAGTGGCCCGTGGCGTGCAATCCGTGCTGCAACGCTACAAGGAGCTCAAGGACATCATCGCCATCCTGGGGATGGACGAACTGTCCGAGAACGACAAGCTGGTGGTGGCCCGTGCCCGTAAGATCGAACGTTTCCTGTCCCAGCCGTTCAGCGTGGCGGAAGTGTTCACCGGCTCCCCGGGTAAGTATGTTTCCCTGAAGGACACCATCCGTGGCTTCAAGGGCATTCTGGACGGCGAGTACGACGATCTGCCCGAGCAGGCGTTCTACATGGTTGGCTCCATCGACGAAGTGGTCGAGAAGGCCAAGAAACTCTAATCCGAGGCAGGAGGTTCTATGGCCGAGATTACCTTCCACCTGGACGTGGTCAGCGCCGAGGAGATGCTGTTCTCCGGTAGGGTTGAGTCCGTTCAGGTTTCCGGTGCGGAAGGGGAACTGGGTATCCGCCATGGCCACGCGCCCTTGCTGACGTCCATCAAGCCCGGCATTGTGCGGCTGATCAAGCTGCACGGAGCCGAAGAGCTGATGTACATCTCCGGCGGTATGCTGGAGGTGCAGCCGGAGAACGTGACCGTGCTGGCGGACACCGCCATTCGTGCCGAGGACATAGACGAGGCCAAGGCGCAGGAAGCCAAGCGGGCGGCGGAAGCCAAGATGAACGGCAAGTCTGGCGATGTGGACTATGCCGAGGCGATTGCCGAGCTGGCCAAGGCCATGGCTCAGCTGCGCGTGGTGGAGTTGACCCGCAAGAACTACCGTTAAGGCGTTCTTGGCAGACAAAAAGCGGCTTTCGAGCCGCTTTTTTTATTGGCGGGCGGTACACTAGCGCCAGCGAACACAACATAGAGATGAGTGGTTATGTCCCTACAGGTGGTGATATTGGCGGCGGGCAAAGGAACCCGCATGCGTTCTTCCTTGCCCAAGGTGTTGCATCCGGTGGCGGGGCGACCCATGGTCAGCCATGTGATCGAGACGGCCCAGCAGCTGGGTGCGGCCCAGGTGCACCTGGTCTACGGTCACGGCGGCGAGCTGCTACAGCAACGGCTCGACGCCCAGGTGAACTGGGTGCTGCAGGCCGAGCAGCTGGGCACCGGTCATGCGGTGGCCCAGGCCATGCCGGCCATTGCCGATGGCGACAATGTGCTGGTGCTGTACGGCGACACGCCATTGATAAGCCAAGCCACGCTGGAGCGGCTGCTGGCGGTACAACCCCAGGGTGGCATCGGCCTGTTGACGGTGAACCTGGCCAATCCCACCGGCTATGGCCGCATCCTGCGCCAGCAGGGCGCCGTGGTGGGTATCGTCGAGCAGAAGGATGCCTCGGCCGAGCAACTGGCCATCAATGAGGTCAATACTGGTGTGCTGGTGGCGCCGGCCGCCCAGCTCAAGGCCTGGCTGGCGGGGCTCACCTGCCAGAACGCCCAGGGCGAGTATTACCTCACCGATGTCATCGCCGCGGCCCATGCCGCCGGCGCGCCCATCGCCACCGCCCAGCCGGAACAGGCCTGGGAGACCGAAGGGGCCAACAATCGGCTGCAGCTGGCGCAGCTTGAGCGCCATTATCAGCGCCGGGCCGCCGAGCAGCTGATGCTCGACGGCGTCACCCTGCTGGATCCGGCTCGCTTCGATCTGCGCGGCACCCTCACCTGTGGCGAGGACGTCATCATAGATGCCAACGTCATCATCGAGGGGGACGTCAGCCTGGGCAACCGGGTGCAGATCGGCGCCGGTTGTGTGCTCAAGTCCTGCCATATAGGTGATGACAGCATCATCAGCCCCTATACGGTGATCGAGTCATCCAAACTGGCTACCGGTACCACTATCGGACCCTTTGCCCGGCTGCGGCCGGGCTGCGAGCTGGCGGCGGATGTGCATGTGGGCAACTTCGTCGAGGTGAAAAATGCGCGCCTTGGCGTGGGTACCAAGGCCGGCCATCTCTCTTATCTGGGGGACAGCGAGATCGGGGCCAATGTCAATGTGGGGGCGGGCACCATCACCTGTAACTACGACGGTGCCAACAAGCACAAGACCATCATCGAAGATGACGTCTTCGTCGGCTCTGATACCCAGCTGGTGGCACCGGTGACGGTGCGCAAGGGCGCCACCATAGGTGCGGGCACCACGGTTACCCGCGAGGTGGGGGAGAACGAGCTGGTGATCACCCGAGTGCCGCAACGGCATATCCAAGGCTGGCAGCGGCCGGTCAAGATCAAGAAGTGATGGACTCGGTCAGTCAACGGCGCCTCAGGGCGCCGTTGGTTTTTCTGCCGTGGGTATGGGGTGGATCAGCCGCATCACCAGCAGGCAATAGAGACCCGTGATCAGTACCGTCAACACCCGATCACTCAGTATCCAGAAGCCTTGGTCCAGCTTGGGCAGGGCCGAGCCAATCAGCGCCAGATAGACGGTCAGGGCGGTCTGGATGAGGGGTTTGGCTGTGCCCAGTGCCAGGCGCCCGGTCAGCCACAGGCTGCCACACAGGCAGAGCAGGGTGGCGATGACGGGGTGAAAGAAGATACCACACAGCAGCACCACCGGCAGGGCCACCAGGGCCCCCAGCAGGTTGGAGTAGAGCAACTGATTACCCTGCTGGCGCACCAGGCTGGCATCACTGGCCCGCAGCAAGTTGGCCAGGGTCGCCCCGATGAGCACGGCGCTGTTGTCCTTGAGCAGGAGGGCCAACCAGAGGGCCAGCAGCAGGGCCAGGGTCTTGGCCAGCACACTCCAGGCCGAGCCCTGCACCTGCGTCGCTGCCTCGGTTTGGCTCATGGGCAGCGGCCCGGGCCAGAGGGCATGGGCCAGCAGGCACCAGAGATAGGCTTCGGCGAAGGCGCCGCCCATCAGCCAGGCAATGTGGGTGGGCAAAGAGACATCCAGCTGCACCAGCACCATGCTCAGGCTGGCCACCAGCAATATCAACATGCCGGGCAGATCTGCCTGATTGCGGGCCAGGCGGGCAAAGGCGGTGGCACACAGGGCTGCCATGGCAAGCCAGAAGGCCACCGGTTGGTTGCCGGTGATGCGCGCCAGCAGTGCCACCAGCAGACTGGTGGCCAGCACCAGCAACAACAGCTTGAGCAGCAAGGCCAGAGGCGGCCGACCGGGGAACATCATCAGCAGCAGGATGACGAAGATGCCCACCAGAAAGGGCAGGGGCTGCCCCAGGGTGAATCCCAGTCCCATGGCGGCCAGCGGCGCTATGGCCAGTCGCAGGCAGGGGGCGCGCCAGTGGGCGGCGGTCGAACTCATAGGATGTAGGAGAGCCAGCTATACACCCGGATCCAGCCGGCGGCGATCCAGTCCATGGGACGCACCTTGTGGGTGTAGAGGATCACCGAGGCCCGGGAGCCATAGCGCAGGCCTCTAGGTAGGGGCTCACTCAGAACCATGTTCACCGGGAAGGCGCGATCCTGATTGCCGGGCCCGTCGCTGGTGAGCAGCCCAGTGGTGGGATCCGTGGTGCCGGACAGGGCACTGCCCCAACCCAGGCTTTCCACCTTGGCCTGGAAGACCCGGCCGGGCAGCACATCAAACACCACCTCGGCCTCGGTCCCGGGCTTGAGGTACTCCAGGGCGTTCTCCGGCAGCATGGCGTTGATCCAGATCGCATGGGTGTCGATGAAGGTCATGGCCGGGGTGCCAACGGCGGCGTACTGGCCGGTAGCCAGCTGTACGTTGGTGATGACACCATCGCTAGGCGCGGACACTGTGGTGCGCATCAGATCCAGTCGGGCGCGGGAGAGGGTGGCCATGGCCTCCTGCAGTCTGGGGTTGGCCTCTCCGCTGGGGCCCAGATTCTGCTTGGCCCGCTCCAGCTCCGCCTTGGTAGCCGAGAGGGTGGCCTCGGCCTGTTGCAGGGCGGCTGTCGCCTGATCCTTTTGCGACTGAGACATGACGCCGCGCCGCACCAGCTCCATCACCCGAGCCGATTGATCCCGGGCGTTGTTGTAGGCCGCCGTCGCTTGCAGCACCTTGGCCTGGGCAGACTGCACCGCCGCCGTGTCGGCGCCCAGGCTCTGGCCCACATTAGCCACCCTGGCTTCCGCCTGGGTCAGGGCAATCTGATAGGGCTCAGGATCCAGCATGAACAAGGGTTCGCCTTCCTTGACCACCTGATTATCGCTGACCGCCACCTCCGACACCCGCCCAGCTACCTCCGGCGCCAGCCGGATGAGGAAGGCCTGCACACTGCCGCTGGTGGTCATGGGGGTGAGGCGCTGGGCAAACAGCACATAGATCAGCAGCAGCAGCGCCAGCCCCGCCAGCCGCAGGGTCAATTGGCGCACCGGATCCTGGCCGGTTTGGGTGGCGGTTTCCTGGTCAGTCATGGTTCATCCTTGAGTTGTTGATGAGTCTATCTTGGCTGGTTGCGGCGCCGGTTGATCTACCCAGTTCATAAATAATTGATAGCCCATGGCCAGCAGGGTGGCCCCCAGGAACATCCCCAGGATGCCGCCGTTGACCATGCCCCCCAGGGCGCCCAGCAATACCACCGGCATGGGGGCTTCCACACCACGGCCCAGCATCATGGGCTTGAGCACGTTATCCACCATGCCGCCCACCAGCAGCAGTACGGTGAAGATCACCGCGCTCAGGGTGCCGTGCTCACCGCCCATCCACAGCCAGAGGATCACCGGCAGGGTCACCAGACTGGCAGGGATCTGGGCAATGCCCAGGATCAGCACCAGCAGGGCCAGCATACCCGCCAGCGGTACGCCGGCCAGCATCATCAGCAGACCGATGAGCAGGGCTTGGATAACGGCGACCCCCAGTATGCCCATGGCCACCGCCTGTATGGTGCGACTGGAGAGCTGGATAAAACCGGGGCCTCGTACCGGATCCAGCAGGCGGTCGGCAATCCGACCCATGGCGGCGGCACCGGGGGCACTGAAGGCCAGCATGATGCCGGCGATGACAAAGGAGAGCAAGAAGCTCAGCAGGCTGCCGCCCATGCTGGCGGCGGTGCTGAGCAGGGTCTTGAGGATGGAGCCTAGCTCGGGGGCTTTCTGCTGCAGCAGGCTGGGCAGGTCATTAGCGGCCTGTTGCCAGAAGCCATAGAGCTTGTCCCCCACCAAGGGCCACTCCGCCACCTTGGCAGAGGGAGCCGGCACCTGCCAGCTGCCGGTGGCCACGTCCTTCAGGGTATCGGCCATGGAGCCCACCAGCAGGGCGCTGGGCACCAGCAACAGCAGTACCCCCAGCAGCACCATCAGGGTGGCGGCCAGTCCTTGACGGTTGCCCAGCCGGCGGCTGAGTTTCTGATGGCTGGGATGCAGGGTGATGGCCATCACCAGCGCCCAGAGCATCAGGGCCAGGAAGGGTGAAAAGATGAGGTAACAGACATAAACCAGCAACAACAACAGGCCGCCCTTGATCAGGGCCTCCAGCACGGCATTGCGCAGCTGTTGTTCGGATGGGGTGGCGGTCATGATGGCTCCTATTGAGTGGCGGTGTGGCTTGTTTGCTTACTATGGCACCAGTGCAGTTGGGTGCCAAGTGATGCTTTTTGTTGCCATTAACGGGCGCAATGAAACCTAAGTTGCGCTTTTGTTTCGCTTGATCTTTCGTTTTGAAAGTATAAACTGCCATTACTTTCTTCGGTCTGAACAACGACACCCTCATGCAGAAGCGCAACACCCAGCAGCGCCGCCACGCCATCATTCGCCTGCTTGCCGACAAGGGCGAGGTGAGTGTGGACTCACTGTCCCGGCTGTTTGACACCTCTGAGGTCACCATCCGCAAGGATCTGGCCGAGCTGGAGAGAAACGGTCTGCTATTGCGCCGCTACGGCGGCGCCGTGCCCGTGCCCAGCGAGCTGGTGCCGCCGGTGCAGGAAGAAGAACAAGTTTCGAAACGAAAGATAGCCATCGCCCGCTGTGCCGCCGGCCTGATCCGGGATCACTACCGTCTCATCATCGACTCCGGCAGCACCACGGCCGCCTTGATCCCTGAGCTGGCCCAGCGCCGTGGTCTGGTGGTGATGACCAACTCCCTGGTGGTGGCCGCCGCCCTGCGGGAACTGGAAAATGAGCCCACCCTGCTGATGACGGGGGGCACCTGGGATCCCCATTCCGAATCCTTCCAGGGCCAGGTGGCGGAGCAGGTGCTGCGCTCCTACGATTTTGACCAGCTGTTTATCGGTGCCGCCGGCATCGATCCGGCGCGAGGCACCACCACCTTTAACGAGTTGATCGGCCTGTCCCGCGTGATGGCCGAGGTCTCCCGGGAGGTGATAGTGCTTGCCGAGTCCCACAAGGTGGGCCGCCGTATCCCCAACCTGGAGCTGCCCTGGACCAGTATAGATGTGCTGGTGACCGACAGCGGCCTGGCGGGCGACGTGCAACAACAGATTGAACAACAGGGCGTGCAGGTGATCTGCGCGCCGGACAACCTCGAATAGCAAACGAAAATAAGGAACAAGAGCATGTGCGGAATTGTCGGGGCCGTGGCCCAACGGGATGTGGTGGATATTCTGGTGGAAGGCCTGCGTCGTCTGGAGTACCGGGGCTATGACTCCGCCGGGGTGGCGGTGATCAAGGATCATCAACTGCAGCGGGTACGCCGCCTGGGCAAGGTTCAGGAGCTGGCCGACGCCCTGGCCGCCACTCCCCTGTCCGGCGGTACCGGCATCGCCCACACCCGCTGGGCCACCCATGGCGAACCCTCAGAGACCAATGCCCACCCTCATGTCTCCGGCAATCTGGCGGTAGTGCACAACGGCATCATAGAAAACCACGAGGAGCTGCGCGCCAAGCTCAAGGGACTGGGCTACACGTTTGTCTCCCAGACCGACACCGAGGTGATAGTCCACCTGGTGCACCACTACCGCAAGACCTGCCCCAGCCTGTTGGCCGCCCTGCAGGCGGCGGTCAAGGAGCTGAGGGGCGCCTACGGTACCGTGGTGGTGGACAGTGCCGATCCCGAACGCCTGGTGGTGGCTCGCTCCGGCTCACCCCTGGTGATCGGTCGGGGGATCGGTGAGAACTTCATCGCCTCCGACCAACTGGCCCTGCTGCCGGTGACCCGTCGCTTCCAGTTCCTGGAGGAGGGGGATGTGGCCGAGGTGACCCGTCGTGAGGTGCGGATATTTGACGCCAACGGCCAGCCCGTGGTGCGTGCCGAGCAGGAGTCCGAGCTGTCCCATGATGCCGGTGACAAGGGCGAATACCGCCACTACATGCTGAAAGAGATCTACGAGCAGCCCGCCGCCCTCCTCAACACACTGGAAGGTCGCCTCACCGACAGCCACCTGGTGCCGGAGGCCTTCGGCAACGGTGCTCGGGAGATCTTCGAGCAGGTGCAGCACGTGCAGATCGTCGCCTGTGGCACCTCCTATCACTCCGGCATGGTGGCCCGCTACTGGTTCGAGGCGCTGGCCGGCGTCACCTGCAACGTGGAGATCGCCTCCGAGTTCCGTTATCGCAAGTCGGTGACCCGTCCCGGCAGCCTGTTGGTGACCCTGTCCCAGTCCGGTGAGACCGCCGATACCCTGGCGGCCCTGCGCCTGGCCAAGGAGTCCGGCTACATGGCCAGCCTGGCCATCTGCAACGTGCCGGGGTCGTCTCTGGTGCGGGAGTCTGACCTGGCCTTCATGACCCGGGCCGGCGCCGAGATCGGCGTGGCCTCCACCAAGGCCTTCACCACCCAGCTGGCCGGCCTGCTGATGCTGGTGGGCAGCATAGGTCGTTGCCGTGGCGCGCTGAGCCCGGCGGCCGAAACCCAGTTGGTGAGCGCACTGCGCGGCCTGCCGGCGCAGATCCGCCAGACCCTGAGCCTGGACAAGCGCATCCAGTCCCTGGCCGAAGAGTTTGCCAACAAGCACCACAGCCTGTTCCTGGGCCGTGGCAGCCAGTACCCCATCGCCATGGAAGGGGCACTGAAGATGAAGGAGATCAGCTACATCCACGCCGAGGCCTATGCCGCCGGCGAGTTGAAGCACGGTCCCCTGGCGCTGATCGATGCCGACATGCCGATCATAGTGGTGGCGCCCAACAACGAGCTGCTGGAGAAGCTCAAGTCCAACGTGGAAGAGGTGCGGGCCCGCGGCGGCATCCTCTACGTGTTTGCCGACGAGCAGGCCGGCTTTGCCTCCGATGCCACCATGCGGGTGATGCCCATGCCCAAGGTGGATGAGATCATCGCCCCCATCGTCTACACACTGCCGATGCAGCTGCTCTCCTACCATGTGGCCATCATCAAGGGCACGGACGTGGATCAGCCCCGCAACCTGGCCAAGAGCGTGACGGTGGAATAAGCGGCCCGATCAGCGCATTGCCACATGTATCCGAGTAATAAGGTTGGATACCAAAACCGCCCAGCTAAGCTTAACTTTGAGCAATGGCTGGGCGGTTTTTTCATGGCTTGGAAAAAGAACGTCAATATCGAGTTGCAGAATCAGAAGTGGCTATGTGAAGGGCGAGGTAGTGGCCATGGTTCTGATTACAAACCATGGTTAACCATTAGAGACCTATCCTCTCAGGTCGCTCACATCGTGTTGAATCGCCATCAGTGATCTAGATCAGTGGTGGCGATTCAAGCAGTGCTACAAATTATCTTTTAGTGCCAAAAGACAGAAGTAACAAATGGATTTAGCGACCATGAATTATGGTTTTAACATCATGAAAGGATTGTATATGAGACATATAGGAAAACTTGCGGCCATTTTACTTCCCTCCTTGGTGTGTTCGGTTAGCGCCAGTGCCGAGCCGGAGCAACCCGTTGCCACCTTGATCCAAAACGCCACCATTTTTGACGGCAAGCATGAAGCGCTTGCCCAGAATATGAGTGTCTTGATCGAAGGCAACAGCATCACCAAAATCGCCAAATCGATCCCGGCACCCGCCGGTGCTGCAGTGATCGACGCCAAGGGCAAGGTGTTGATGCCGGGACTGACGGACGTTCATTGGCATGTCATGTTCAACTCCCCCTCCATCCCCACCCTGATGAATGCGGACATGAGCTACCTGACCCTGTTGGGAGCCAAATCGGCGGAAGAGACTCTGATGCGGGGTTTTACCACGGTGCGTGATGTGGGGGGTAACCCCTTTGGCATCAAGCGAGCGATTGATGAAGGCCAGTATATCGGCCCCCGGATTTATCCTTCCGGTCCCATGATCAGCCAGACATCCGGCCATTCGGATAACCGGCCCAGTAATGAACCGGAACATGCCACCTATCTGGAAAATAACTATTTGCTGACGGTTGCCGATGGCGTGCCGGATGTGATGGTTGCGGCACGAAGAAACCTGCGCATGGGCGCCACCCAGATCAAGATTGCGGCCGGTGGCGGGGTATCGAGCAACTACGATCCGCTGGATGTGACCGAATATACCTTCGAGGAGATGAAGGCCGCGGTTGATGTGGCGAAGACATGGAATACCTATGTGGCGATTCATGCCAACACGGATGAGGCCATTCAGATGGCCATCAAGGCGGGCATTCGTTCGGTAGAGCATGGCTTCCTGATGAGCGAAGAAACGCTCAAGATGATGGCGAAAAATGACGTGTGGTTCAGCATGGAGCCGCTGCTCAATGATGAGGATGCCATTCCCTTCCCGCCAGGTTCGGAAAATGAGAGAAAGTGGATCCAGGTCACCGACGGCACGGACAAGGTCATCAAGCTGGCCAAAAAATACAAGGTCAAGACCGCGTTCGGTACCGATATCCTGTTCGATGCCAAGCTGGGCCAGAAACACGGCAAGATGTTAGCCAAGCTCAAGCGCTGGTATACCCCCTATGAAATTCTCAAGATGGCGACTTACGATAATGCCCAGCTGATCAAGTTGTGCGGCCCGCGGGATCCGTACAAAGGAAAGCTGGGGGTTGTGGAAGAGGGCGCCCTGGCGGATCTGATCCTGGTGGATGGCAATCCGTTGCAGAATATTGATCTGGTTTCGGATCCGGCCAAGAACTTCGTGGTCATCATGAAGGACGGGGTTGTGTATAAAAACAACTCGTAAGCGGGTTCACGGAACCATGGCATCCACGGCGGTCGCCTCGGGTGCCAGAAGCGGACGGGGCACTGAATGTGCCCCGTTTTTTATGGTTCACTGCATTCTGCCGGGGAAGGCAGTCGCCTTGATTTTATGCTTGTTCGCCAGCCAGTGAATGGAGTGGTTCCGACGGGTTGGTTAACGGCTATCCAGCTGCGGATTTGTGAATCGCCACCAGTGATTTAGACACTTCCCAGCCGTTCCCGATAGCGGGATTCAAACTCTACTGGAC
>NZ_BAABFC010000024.1:0-62906 GCF_039540575.1 Pseudaeromonas paramecii | reverse complement strand
GCAGAATATTGATCTGGTTTCGGATCCGGCCAAGAACTTCGTGGTCATCATGAAGGACGGGGTTGTGTATAAGAACACCCTGTAATCGGGGTCACGGAACCATGGCATCCACGGCGGTCGTCTCGGGTGCCAGAAGCGGACGGGGCACTGAATGTGCCCCGTTTTTTATGGCGCGCCGTCATGAGCGGGCCGGCGGTTTTTTCTCTAGAAGCCAGCCAGTTGTTTGGCCGCCGCACGCAAATAGGCCGGGGCTTTGAATTCCCCATAACCCGAATGGTAGGGCAGGCTGGAGAAGACCACGGCGGCAAAATCGCGCTTGGGATCCATGTAGATCATCTGGTTGAGGTTGCCACTCTTGGCCAGGGCGCCATCGGACCAGATGTAGTCAAACTGGTAGGCATTGCCCTGAGCCTGGTCGTTGAACATATCCACGGACGACTGCTGCTTGGTGGTGCCATTGTACCGCTTGGGATCCACGTTCTGGTATATCAGGTCCAGCACCTTGGGTGTCACCACCTGCTCGCTGGCTACTGCCGACCAACTGGGGGTAAACAGGGTGGCGAAGCGGGCAAAATCCTCGGGTGTGATCAGCACCATACCCACGGGCAGGGCATCCCCCTGGGGGGTCAGCGCAAACGCAGCCGAGCGGCGGGCGTAAACCTTGGACCAGACCCGCTCCGCGAAGACATCGGCAAAGGTCTTGTGTTCCACATTCTCGATCAACCGGGTGACGACCTGGGTATTGATGGAGGCGTAGCGGAAGTGCTCTCCCGGCTTTTCCCCCGCCAGCGGTTGCTGATCCCGGGCCACGCTGAGCCAATCTTCACTCTTGCCGGTGGTGGCGCGGGGCGAGCCCAGAATGGAGGCGAAATAACGGACCACGGCGGAGTCGGGTTGCATGATGGACGCCTTGGTCTCCTCGTTATCCATGGCGGTGGTCATATTCAAGACTTGGGCGGTCGTCACCTGGTCCCAGGCGGTGCCCTTGAGCTCCGGCACGTAGTGGACGATGGGGAGCTTGGGATCGACCTTCCCCTCACTTACCAGGAGGGCGGCCACCAGGCCGGCCAGGGTCTTGCCGGTGGAGGCGGAGAAGTGCCGGGCATCGGGTGCCATGCCTGGATAGGTCTCGTAAACCACCTTGCCTTTATGCACCATCACCATGGCCTGCATGCGGTATTGGGGCGAGACTGCATAGTCGCTGAGTTTCAGCGGACCTTTTGCTGTGGTGACTTGGATATCCCCCAATTCGGGGCGCAGCGCACGTTGCATGGCTTTGAATTCGGGATTGGGGGCCGCCTCGGCGGTAGGCAGCAGGTTGTCCAGGTGCAGGCCGTAATAGAGCGCATGATCGCCCCCCATCTGGAAGTGGAAATTGTTAAAGGCCCCTCTGGCCTGACGAATAAAGAGCGGGTCGAAAGGGGTCTTGGCGGCGCTAACGGGGAGGTTCACGCGCGCTCCTTCGGTATTCAATGCTTGTGTGAGGGCATCTTCGGCGGCCAGGGTCGTCATGCAGGTTGCTGACAACAGTGCGGCGAGCAGAACGGATAGTCGTTTGCGGGACATGGTTTTCTCCTTCCTAATTCAACCCAGTGTCGGGGGCTCACTCTGGAGTGTAGGGTGCACCATGCCGATAGCGTCAGGTCAGTTCGCGCCAATTTTCTCCGTCACCGAGCGACGATAGCTGGCCGGTCTGAGCCCAGCCCAACCGACAAAGGCCCGGTTGAAGTTGGCCAGATCACTGTAGCCGCAACGCCAGGCAATCTCTTCCATCGCCAGATCCGGTAACGCCAACAGGCGGAGGGCCTGTTCATGGCGGGCCCGATCCCGCAAGTCACGGAAAGTCATACCGGCCGCGGCCAACTGGCGCTGCAGGCTGCGACTGGAGAGGCCCAGCAGCCGGGCAAACCAGGTGAGGGTAAAACCTGGGTAGCAGGCATAGGTATTGGCCAACGCCTGCAGTCTGGCCAACGGCGTTGGCCCGGCTGGCAGCGGGAGTGGCACAAAATCCTCAGGCAGCGGGAGCGGCAGGGAGGCTACGGCCTGGTCATAGTCGGTCGGTATCCGGCTCAGGGGCTCCGGCAGGGGATAGCCAGGAGCCGGACAACTCTGCGCCAGCCAGGCCGGCCACCAGTCGGGGCCCAGAAAGTGCTGACAGTAACGGATCAGGCTGGCGGTTCTGAACCACTCCAGCTGCTCCACTCCGGGGGTTTCCGGTCGCAGCTGCCCTCGATGGCAGAGTCGCCAGCCGTCGCCCGACGCCTCGACCCACACCTGCACATGGCTGCTCAGGTTAGGCAGGTGCTGCAACAGCGCACGAATGCCATCGGCAAGTCCGGAGGGTTGCCGCTCTGCCACCATCAAGCTGGGGGCCAGCAGAACAAGATCCACCTGCAACCCAGCTTCCGCCCCCAAGGGCCGACTGCGTGCCTCGGGCAACCGCTGGAAAAAGCGCAGGACCTGGCTCAGCGTGAGCCACTGCACCATATTGTCGGGGTGAGGGAACTGGCACTGGCGTGCTACCGCCTGCCAGGCAATGCCCTGCTGGTTGAAGTAATCAAAGAACGCGTGCAGGTTCAGCAAATTGGCAACCAGAGGCGCTTGTAGTTTTCCCATGATGAGCATCCGTGCCGAGAATAATCGAGCTCCAGCATAACCCATGGGCGCGGGCTCAAACTACGAGCCGTCGGATGGTAGACCCGGACGTTTTTTTTGGGGGCTAGCAGCGGTGAGCTAGGAAATTTGGTGTTGGTGTAAATTCTCCAGCAAATTATGGAGTTACCATCCTACTTCGAGAGCAAATCAGGAGACCAGAACTCGCCAAGACGCCCATAGCAAAAAGGCCCTGCATTGCTGCAGGGCCTTGTGCTGTATGGTGCCCGGACTCGGAATCGAACCAAGGACACGCGGATTTTCAATCCGCTGCTCTACCGACTGAGCTATCCGGGCGTGGCGCGCATTAAACCCGTTCTGCCGCGGCTTGTCAATTGGCGGCTTGGGCTTTTTCGGTGCGCAGGGTGGTTGACGAGCCGGAGGGTCTGCCTTGCAGCAGCCAGCTGGAGAGCGGCAGCCAGGCCAACAGCTGGTACAGCAGCACCGACAGGGCCAGCAGCACCTGGGGTTTGCAGACCTCCCACAAGGGCGACATCCAGGCGGCACTCAGGGGCATCAGCCAGATCACCAGCAGCATGTGCAGGCAGTAGAGACCCAGCACCTTGGGGGCCAGTTGTTCCAGCCAGGAGCCCTGGCCCCAGCGCGGGTTGGCCAGCAGCCAGAGGAAGAGGCCCAGGCTCCAGGGCAGGCTGCCCAGCAGGAAGTCATGGCGGCCAAAGGGAATGCCATCCAGGAAATAGAGCGCCGCGCCTTCGAGCAGATAAACCAGGCCGCCAGCGGCCATCAGCCAGAAGGCCGACCGACTGGGCAGGCGCCACTGATGACGGCGTACCAGCATGCCGAGGCTGACAAAGATCAACGAGAAGAAGGGGCCGTTGCGGGTCATCAATGACCACTCTGCTCCCAGTATGGGCTTGGCGTAGGAGCCGCCCAGCAGGGCCAGCAGGTAGAGCAGCAGGCCCAGCACCAGGGTTAGCTCCAGCTTGCCAAACTTCTCCGCCAGCCAGCACAGCCCCATGGCCAGCACCAGGGCCGGCAGATACCAGAGGTGCACCATGCCACCCACCCAGAGGTTGTTGGTATCGCTCAGCAGCCAGGCCCATTGGGGGGCCATGGTGGCCAGGTAGCCCTGGCTCAGCACGGCCGGCGGGTCGAAGGGCACCAGCGTGTAAACCAGGCTCCAGACCAGCCAGAGCAACAGCAGCGGACGGCAGTAGCGCCACAGGGCGGTTCCGGCGTTCGGCCCCTTGAGCTTGGGTTCGAAGAAGAAGCCGGCGGTCAGGAAGAAAAACGGAACGGCAAAGCGGGTGAGCTGATTGAACAGGGCCGCCAGATAGATCTGGTGCGGCTCGGGCCAGATGGTGGGATCGAAGGGGTTGGCGAAGGGGGATGAGTGGATCACCACCACAGCCAACAGGGCCAGGGTTCGCATGGCCTCGATGCTGGAGATACGCATAGGGGGCTCCGGACAGCTAAGTTGGCGGCAGCCTACCAGCAAACAATGCAACCGGTTGTTATTGGCGCTGTGGATCTGTGATCCAACCAATCACTTGTTACCCCTTGTTACAGATAGAACAAGGGTTTGGACTCAATCTTCACCAAAGCTGAGACTCGGATAACGCCAGGCCTGCAGCTGCCCCGGCCAGTGCTGGGACCAGCCGCCCTTGCGCAGCAACTGATCGACGAACTCCTCGGGATTGGGCAGTTGCTCCCAGACGCTGGGCAGGAAGGTGGCCTGGTGCTGCGGGTCCTGCAGCTTGAGACCATCTTCACCGGGCGTGAGGGCCGCCAGCAGGGCGGCGCGGCTATGGGCCGGCAGGGGCGTCATGCTGCCCAGCAAGGAGAGGTGGATGCGGATCTGCGGTAACTCGTCCTGGCTCAAGGGGGCGAAACGGGGATCCGAGAAGGCGGCCGCCAGGCTGAAGTAGGCGATGGCCTGGGCCAGGGGCATGCGGGCCTCCAGGCAGCCGATGCAACCGCGCAGTTGCCCGGCTTTTTGCAGGGTGACGAAGCAGGGCAGCAGCAGCTGACCGTGGGGCAGGACAGCAGTGGGTGCCGGTTCTTGCCGTTGCCAGTGATGCTGCAGGGTGGCCCGCGCCAGGGCCAGCATGGCGGCCTGTTCGGCCGCCTCAATAGAAGGCAATTGCGGCATAACCCACCACTCTGTGTTTGTCGCCGGCGGTATCGCCGGAGTTGGCGGCCGCCAGCCGGCTGGCCTGCAGCTTGTGGCGGCGAGCCCACAGCAGGGCGCCGTTGAGGGCGAAACAGCCGCAGGCCTGCTGGCCCTGCAGATCCCCCTTGAGGGCCAGGATCTGGGCCAGCGTCTCTTCGTCCCGTTCCCGCGCCTGCTGCCAGCTCAGGTAATGGGAGAGATCGCTGCTGATGATGAGCAGGGTCTGCTCGTTCATCAGTGCCTCCAGCAGCCCGGCCACCGCCGAAGGGCTGGTTTCGCCCACCACCACCGGCAGCAGGCTGAAATCCCCCAGCTGTTGTTGCAAGAAGGGCAGCTGCACCTCGATGGCATGTTCGAAGCGGTGGGCCTCGTCGTTGATCTGCACCCCCGGCAGATGGCTGAGTCCGGCCAATGCGGCTCTGTCCAGGGGGATCTCCCCCAGGGGCGTGGCGAAACGCTCCGCCGAGGAGAGGGCCATGCCGCGCAGGTAGACATGGTGAGCCGGACAGAGGATCAGTACCCGTTTTATCCCCTGCTTGGGCAGCAGGCGGATACCGGCGGCGGCGATGGCGCCGGAGTAGCAGTAACCGGCATGGGGTAGCAGCAGGGCGCGCACCGGTCTGGGCAGGGTGGGGGCGTCTCCCTCCCGGCACCAGAGAGTAATTTGCTCGCGCAGCAGGATGGGGTTGGCCGGGTAGAAGGTGCCGGCCACGGCGGCGGCTCTGAGCGTCTGCATGGGCCCTCCTGGGTCAGGGAATCCTACAATTATAGTGTTGCTCCTCGGATTGGAGGCGTTATGCAGGACTCTCATGCTACCCGCTACTGGTTGCGGCATGCCGATGGCCGGGTCGAGTGCACCCTCTGTCCTCGCCACTGCCTGCTGCGGGACGGCAAGCGCGGGGTCTGTTATGTGCGTCAGGCGCAGGATGGCCAGATAGTGCTCACCAGTTATGGGCGCTCCAGCGGCTTTTGCGTCGACCCCATCGAGAAGAAGCCTCTGAATCACTTTCTGCCGGGCACTCCCGTGCTCTCCTTCGGCACCGCCGGCTGCAACCTCACCTGCAAGTTCTGCCAGAACTGGGCGATCAGCAAGTCCCGGGAGCAGGACACCCTGTGTGATGCGGCCTCGCCGGCGCAGCTGGTCCGGCTGGCCCAGCAGCTGGGCTGTCGCAGCATCGCCTTCACCTACAACGATCCCGTGATCTTCATGGAATATGCCCTGGATGTGGCGGCGGCCTGCCATGCCGCCGGGATCGCGACTGTGGCGGTGACCGCCGGCTACATAGAGCCCGAGCCCAGGGTCGAATTCTTCGCCGCCATGGATGCGGCCAATGTGGATCTCAAGGGATTCAGCGAAGACTTCTACCACCAGATCTGCGGCGGTCACCTGGCTCCGGTGCTGGACACCCTGCGCTACCTGCACCGGCAGACCGAGGTGTGGCTTGAGATCACCACCTTGCTGATCCCGGGGCTCAACGACGATCCGGCGGAGCTGGCGGCCATGTGCCGCTGGATCCACGATGAGTTGGGGGACGAGGTGCCGCTGCATTTCACCGCCTTTCATCCGGACTTTCACCTGCAGGACATCCCGGCCACCCCCTTGGCCAGCCTGCAGCAGGCCAGGGCCATCGCCCAGCAGGCCGGGCTCAGGCACGTCTATCTGGGCAACTGCAGTGAGCGGGCCGGCGGCCAGACCCGCTGCGCCGGCTGCGGCGCTCTGCTGATCGAGCGGGAGGGCTATCGGCTGAGTCACTGGGGCTTGAGTCCGACCGGCACCTGCCCCCACTGCGGACGCCCCCTGGCCGGGTGCTTCGAACCTGAGCCGGGCCGCTGGGGGCCCCGGCGGCTGCCGGTGCAGTTAAGCCCATAACCATAGCGGCGCCTCCCCCATTTGGGTGAGTCGGCCGCCAACGGGCTGCGCTAGGGTTGCCATGGAGAAATCATCAAGGAGTGATCCCATGTGCAAGCAGCCTTCTCTTCGCTTTTATGCTATTCCCGGCCGGTCGCTCAGCGCCTTGGCTCTGGCGCTGGCCCTGGCGGGCTGTGGCGGTAGCGATAACGACCGCAGCAGCCAGAGCCTGGAGGTGACCGCCATCGACGGTTACCTGAGCCAGGCGCTGGTCTGGCTGGATCTGGATGGCGACAGCCAGCTGGATGAGGATGAGCCCCAAGCCACCACGGACGCCACGGGGCGGGCCAGCCTGACGGTGACCGGGGTGCCCGACCCCAGCCAGTACCGCCTGCTGGTGCAGGCCATCGCCGGCCAGACCCAGGATCTGGGGGATGGTACGGCGACGCCCGAGACCCTGACCCGCAGCTTCGTCATGGTGGCGCCGGCCGGGCAGACGGTGGTGACCCCGCTGTCCACCCTGGTGGCGCAGCAGCTGCAACAGCAAGGGGATGGCGACTTGACTGCCGCCCTTGCGCAGGTGGCCGGCCAGCTGGGGCTGGACGAGACGGCACTGCTGGGGGACTTTCTGGCCCAGGGGCACACCCAGGCCCAGATCTATGCCCTGAATCTGGCCGCCCTGCTGCCTGAGACACTGGCCGAGAGTGACGGCGAGACCCTGCTGGATCAGGGCGCCCAGATGGGGCAGGCGCTGGCGCAGTATCTGGCGGATCATCCGCTGGATGAGCAGACGGATCCCCAGAGCATACGGGTGCACAGCCAGGAGGGTGTCCTGGTGGTCATGCAGGACAGCGACAATGACGGCACTGCCGATGAGCAGGATGCCTTTCCGCTGGATCCTGACGAGCATGCCGACACCGATGGCGATGGGGTGGGGGACAATGCGGATGCCTTCCCGCTGGATCCTGACGAGAGTGCCGACAGCGATGGCGATGGGGTGGGTGACCATGGCGATGCCTTCCCGCAGGACGCCAGCGAGAGCGCTGACACCGATGGCGACGGGGTGGGTGACCATGGCGATGCCTTCCCGCAGGACGCCAGCGAGAGTGCCGACAGCGATGGCGACGGGGTGGGTGACCATGCCGACGCCTTCCCGCAGGACGCCAGCGAGAGTGCCGACACGGATGGTGACGGGGTGGGCGACCATGGCGATGCCTTTGCCGAGGATGCCAGCGAGAGCCGGGATTCTGACGGCGATGGGGTAGGGGATAACGGCGATGCCTATCCCCAGGATGCGGCCAAGTCGGTAGCGGATCGGCAGGAGAGCCTGGATGAGGTCAAGGTGCTGCTGCAGGACTATCTGGGGGATGCCCGCACCATTCGCCTGCTGGGCAGCCGGCTGACCGAGACCTTTAACGATGGCCATCAGCGCATCAGCGAGACCTGGGTCAGTTATGACTGGGATCCGGTGGCCCAGGATTACGTCTACCTGGACGGCGAGCCCTCCCAGCAGGAGGTGGCGGAACGGCTGCTGGTGCGCCAGAGCGATGGTAGTTACCAGGAGCAGGCCCATTGGCAGAAGGACTACAACCGCGACAACCAGCTCAAGCAGCAGGGCCAGGTCTATGCCCAGGGGCAGATCGGCGCGGCCGGCGAGGAGAGCTGGCACTATTACGACGAAACCGATCCCCTGGTGGAGGGCATTGCCGATGGGGTGGATCGCAGCAACCGGGAATACGATGGTGGCGATCTGGCGGCGCAGGTGGCGGCGGGCAATTATGGCCAGGTGGACTTTATCCAGCACAAGCTGCAGGTGGTGGGACAGGCCGGCGCCAGCCGCAGCCTGTGCCCCTGGGCCGAGGAGCAGGATGGGGATGCCCTGGGTTGCTTTGTGGAGTACGAGTGGCCTGACATGGCCAATTTTGACCCGGCCAGCAGCCTGCCCCACTATGCCCAGCTGGATGTGACTCGCCCCTTGAGCGACGGCGGCAGCCTGGTGTTCCAGCTGCGGGATTGGGCGGCGGACGGCAGCTATAACGAGATCTATCAGACGGAAACCCACCCGGATGGACGCGTGATAGAAAGGGTGGCCCAACCCGTGTGGGCCAATCCCCAGGATGAGGTGTTCGAGGAGTATGCCGATTACAACTGGAATCGCAGCGAACGAGCCGCCTACTGGTACGAACACGAAACCATCCGCGGTGAGGCGCCGGATCAGGTGACCCTGCGGGGGGCCCGCTACCTGCTGGATTACGGCAGTGACAGCGCCACGAACGGCAAACTGGTGGATGCCGACCATCCGGACGGCTACTTGTTCAACGACTATGAGGCGGTACAGCGTCAGGTGGGGGATGACGAAACCCGGGAGTTTTCCACCTGGCACCATTATGCGTTGGCGGATCACCCCTTCACCCTGGATGACCAGGGGCAGGACTACAAGATCTACCGCAAAGAAGCCAACGATCTCTGGGTGGGCCACCGCTTCGCCGAGTGGGGCAGCCAGCTGGTGGCCGATCTGCCCGGTCAGGTGGAGGCCCTGCGCCAGGCCGGGGTGGCGTTGGCGGAGATTGATGCCGAGGCTCTGCCAGGCCTGTCCGATTACAACGGCGGCCTGCTCAGTCGCTCCTTCCGTTACGCCGCCGATGGCAGCCCGCGCACCTGGTACTGGGTCACCAACTGGCCTGTGATCACCGAGGACGAGAGCTGGGGCAGCTGGCAGTTGCTGAGCCTGCAGCTGGTGGATGGCGGTCTGGATGCCGCCGGCCATTCCGGCTGGATCATCAAGGATGCCGCCGGCTCACTGGTGCTGTTGCAGCCAGTGGTCGAGACGCCTTGGGCCTGGTATGACGCTTACGCCCAGTGGTTTATCAGCCCCTGGCTACCCAATGGCGATGTGATAGATCCGGTGGCGGGGCATTTCAGCAGCTGGCAGGGACATTTCTTCCTGCAGCAGGCGGATGCGCAGAGCTTCCTGGCTCAGCAGATGCCCTGAGCCTGAGTCAGACAAGTCGGAACAAGAAGGCGCTCGTAAGGAGCGCCTTCTTTCATGTTGAGTGGAGGTTCTACCCCTGGGGGGCGGGCTGGCTGTCACCGGCTTGCCAGAGGCGGTAGCTGACGCTCAGATCCGCCGGCACATAGATCACCAGGGGCAGGCGGCTGTTGTAGTCCAGCAGGTAGCCCTGGCCCATCACGGGCACCATGGCCTCATGCTTGGTCTTGTCCGGGCAGGCCATCATGGTGCTCATGGGCGGGGACACCTTATCCAGCACATGGTAGGAGTAGCCCCAGCCCTTGAGGCTCTGCTGGCTAAGATCGCCGCCGAGGCGCTGGCGGTTGCAATCCACCTCCATGGCCTTGGCCAGCTGGATTTCCACCTTGACGTCCTGCTCCTTGTCCAGCTTGGGCAGCAGGATCACCAGCCGCTGCTGACCCTCTGCCGCCGGCGGGAACATGCTGACATCGGATTGGGCCTGGGCGGCCCCCGTCAGCAGCAGGCCGCTGCTCAAGAGGGCGACTGAGGTCAGGTTTCGTGAGACCACCATGGGAAACTCCTTTGATTGCCTGGGTTTTTCCGAGTCTAACCTTAGCGGTGGCCGCTCGCCATAACCCAGGCTGAATCAATCTCAGCCCAGCCGGCAGGGGTGGAACAGATCCAGTTGCGACTGATACTCCTGGGTGGTGACGTCCATCAGCCCCAGGATGGAGTGAAACAGGTTGTCCTGGGAGAACTTGCCCTGCTGGGCCTCCTGCCGCAGGCAGCCCAGATCCAGGGACTTCTCCTGGGCAAAGGCGGGGGAGAACCAGCCAATCATGGGCACATGGGTCTGCTCACTGGGGGCCATGGCATAGGGGGTACCGTGCAGGTAGAGGCCCTTCTCCCCCAGGGATTCACCGTGATCCGACAGATAGAGCAGGGCGGTGTCATAGCGATCCGACAGTCCCTGCAGGGTCTTGATCAGCTGGGCCAGCACCTGGTCTGTGTAGCGCAGGCTGTTGTCATAGGTGTTGATCAACGCCTCCTGACTGCAGTTTTCGATGTCGCTGCGCGGACAGTCCGGGGTGAAGTAGCGGGCCGAGTCCGGATAGCGCTGAAAGTAGGTGGGGCCGTGGCTGCCCATCAGGTGCAGGGTCACCAGGGTATTGCCCTTGGGGTCGGCCAGGCTGTCCGCCAGCCCCTTGAGCAGCACCTCGTCGTGGCAGCTTTCGCCATCGCACAGGGTGGGGTCATCCTTGGGCATCTGCTCATGGGGGATGCGGTCGCAGACCCCCTTGCAGCCGCCGTCGTTCTCCCGCCAGCTCAGGGTCACGCCGGCATGCTGCAGCACGTCCAACAGGCCTTCCTGGTGCTTGGCGCGGCTATCGCTGTAGTTGTCACGGGTCATGTTGGAGAACATGCAGGGCACGGAGACGGCGGTGGCGGTACCGCAGGAGCGCACCTGCTGGAAGCTGATCACCCCCAGATCCTGAGTGAAGGGATTGGTGGGGCGCGGGTAGCCATTCAAGGCGTAGTTCTGTGCCCGGGCCGTCTCCCCTACCACCAGTATCATCAGGCTGGGTTTGGCGTTGGGGGTGGTTTTTTGCTTGGCGTCTGTGCCTATCTGGACGAAGGGTTGTGGCTGGCTGAAGTAGGTATTCTGCACATAGCGGAAGCCGGAGTAGAGGTAGCTGCTGGGCACGATTTCCCGGTTCAGGTGCGGATTGTTGCGCCCGACGGAGGCGTAGTCCTTGTAGTAGCCGGCGGCGACCAGACCGATCACCAGCACGGATACCAGCCCCGAGCCCAGGCGGCGTGCCAGGCCATGCCAGGGCTTGGCCGACGGCCGGGCCTTGACGCTCAGCAGCAGCAAACCTGGCAGCAGGCCGGTGAGGACCACCCAGCCCAGCACGGAGGCATTGAGGTAGGCGGAGGCCTCGCCCGTGTTGGTCTCCACTATGTTCTGCACCATGGTGGCGTCGAAGATCACCCCGTAGTTGAACATGGCGTAGCTCACCACGGAGGAGAGCAGCAACAGCACGAAGAAGAAGCCCTTTTGCAGCGGGCGCCAGCTAAAGGGCAGAAACACCAGATTCAGGGCGGCCAGCAGCACCAGCGGGATGGAGAGGGCAAAGCCGGCGTCGTAATGGGGCAGCCCACTCAGGATCCGGTAGAAGTGGCTCAGGATCGGCAGGTTTAGCACCAGGGTGAAGTAGAGGGCCAGGCACAGATTGAGGCTGACGGCTCCGACGGACAGACGCATGCAATACTCCTGTTCCCGTGGCCCGCCTCCCTCTGAGGCGCCCGCTCCACGGGGTCAGGTTGCAGTATCTTTACGTTTGCTTAAATCTACCTTAAGGCGGCCGGGGGAGTCCGGCCGCCGTCAGCGGCTAGAAGCGCCAGCTTAGCCCCAGATCCAGCTCCTGCTGGGACATGGCGATGGTGAGGGTCTGGCTCTGGCTGCCCTCGGCCTGGCCGGAGAGACTGTTGCGGCCACTCAGACTGTTGCTCGGTGCATACATATAGCTGCCATGCAGGCTCAGGCTATCGCTGATCTGATAACTGGCTCCCAGGGTGTAGTGCCACTCGATGAGGCCGGGGGAAAGGATGTTGAACAGTATCTCGCTGTCACGGATCGGGCTCTTGCCATAGCTGATACCGGCGCGCAGCGACCAATCCGCCTGCTGATACTGCAGTCCCAGCTTGTAGACCGTCATGTCCTGCCAGCCGAAGCCGGTGCTGGTGGAGCCTCCCAGGCAGGCGCGGCTCACCCCCTGCATGCAGCTGTACATGGCGTCCGCGGTGTTGGCGATGGCCGCCACATCGGAGTAGAAGATGTGTTGCACATCCAGCAGCCACAACCAGGCATCACTGGCCTGCCAGGCCAGCCCCAGGTTGGCCATGGCCGGCACGTCGAACCGCCCGGCGTCCGGGAACAGACCACGGTAGTTGTCGAAATTGGACATGCGGATCCGCGGCTGATAGGCCGCCCCCAGCCAGAGTGCATCGGTCAGCTTGCCCTGATAGCCCAGCTTGACCCCTACCCCGTAGGCATAGTCGGTGCCCTGGTCGGAGAGATGATCCGGATCCAGCGAGAAGCCGGCAAAGTTGCTGATGCCGTAGGCCTTGAACGACTGGCCCGCCAGCAGCAGGCTCAGGGCCAGGGCCTGATCGTCCTTGAACTGATGGGCGTAGGTGGCGTTGATGAACATCTGCTTGAGATCGACGCCGGCGGTGCCGTCGCCGAAGGTACCCGGCAGTGTCATGCTGTTGCCGTTGGCATCGAACAGGGTGGCGGAGCCGCCCTCGTAGCGGGTATTCATGCCGCCATTGCCATACAGGGCCAGCCCCAGGGTCTGCCGCTCATCCAGCCGGTAGGCCCACGCCATGGCCGGGATGACAAACAGATCGCCACTGCTTTGGATCTGCTGGGGGCCGATGGCAAACAGCGGGCTGGCGTCGCCGGCCGAGCTGTAATGCCGATCCGGCATAAACAGGGAGACACCCGCCACCAGGCTGTCGTCCACGAAGGCCAGGCCCGCGGGGTTGGTGGCGGTGACCAGGGCATCGAAGTGGTAGGCGGTGGTGGCGCCAGCCACCGCCTTGTCCAGCGGACTGTAGCCGTGGGAGATCATGCCGTTGGTGGCCAGTGCGGGCCCGGCGGCCAGGCAAAGGCCGAGGGCGCCCAGGCCCAGAAGCGTCTTGTGCTGCATTGAAGTGTCTCAAGGTTGAAGGAATCTAGGCGGTTTCGGCACGGGATAAGTGGACGGCAAGAGGCGATCCCTGGCCTAAACCTATGGCGCCATAGTAGGGCGGGAGGGGGACGGCAGACTGACCTGGATCAATATATTAAACATTACTAAAGTCTAATTTAGTAACTGCTGAACAGATCACGCTATGGCCGGGTCAGTTGGCAAGCTTCACAACCTTGACGTTACTTTTCATTAACTTGCATCTTTTGCCTCGCCAGGCAAACAAAAAGCCCGTCATCAGGGATGACGGGCTTTTCATGGAATTTGGCTCCTCCTGCTGGACTTGAACCAGCGACATACGGATTAACAGTCCGCCGTTCTACCGACTGAACTAAGGAGGAAGCGCGTTGCCTTGTGCGGCGCGCGCCATTAAACGGATTTTCCCCTGTCAGGTCAACCGTTTTATGCAATCCGCCCTGCCATCCGGCGACTTTTTGCGCACTCCTGTGCCGTTTCGCCTGGATTGAGCCCATCTGGTGGCCATCTTCATTCCCAAGCCACTGATCAAACAGGTGTTTCAGGTTGAGGAACCTGGGGCGGACGGGCTGTGCCGGTAGCTGTCTGGCAATCAAGCCCCGCACTGCGGGGCTTGAGGGGCATCAGGCGGTTGCCAATGATCGACGGGCCAGCCGCCACCAGCGCAGGCTATCCAGCAGCAAGAAGATCAGCAGGCTGACGCCGAGCACCGGTAAGGCCCAGCCCAGTGCCAGGGCCAGCAGGATCGACAGACCGCGACCCATACCCCCCAGGGCCAGCCAGGCCGAGGCCAGGGTGCGCAGCGGGGCCTGGCGACCGGGGGCGGGGCGCTTGAGCCACCAGATGCGGTAACCCAGCAGTATGAGGCCACAGAGTCCCAGGCCGAAGGCCACCAGCAGCAGCTGATTGGGCAGGCCAAACAGCACCCCCATGTGGGCGTCTATGCCCCAGCGGGTGAGCTTGGCCACCAGGGGAAACTCGGCGAAGCGGGTGCGATCCAGGATCGCCAGACTCTGGGGATGTACCGCCACCCCGTCCACCCGGGTGGGCCAGCGCCTGTCTATCTCGTTGACGATCCAGGCCTGATCGGCGGCCTTGGGCGGCTTTAGCTCCAGCCGCCCGGTAGTCAGACCCGCCTGGCGGGCCGCCTGCAGTACGGCATCCCATTGCGGATCCACGGGGTTGCCGGTGGCCAGGGTCATGTCGGCCATATGCTGGGCATGTTCGCCTTGGGCCGGCATGGCGTGGTGCTCGGCCAGCTGGCTATGCAGTTGTGGCGTCAGCCAGCCAAGCTGGGCCCGCAGCAGAGCGATATTGCCGCCGGCCCAGCGGGACCAGGTCAGGCCGGTGGCTGAGAAGAACAGCAGCCCGGCCAGCAGCAGCAATCCCAGTTGCTGGTGCCAGTGGCGGGCCTGCAGCACGCCGTTGCGCCGCCGGGCCCGCTGCCCCTGCCACAGCACCAGGCCTCCCAGGGCGGCCACCCACAACCAGGAGGCGGCCAGCTCGCTATAGGCCCGTCCCGGCTCACCCAGCAGCAGGCTGCGGTGCAGCTTATCCAGCCACAGGCGCAGGGGCAGGATCCCGGAGGTGCCGTAGACTGTCAGATCGCCCTTGATCTGCAGGCTGTAGGGATCGATGAACAGGGCGCGGGATTCACCGGCCGCCAGGGCCGGGTCGCTGAACAGCACCCGGGTGGTGTCGTGGGGGCCGGGGGCCGGGCGCACCGCCACTATCCTGGCCGCCTCACCCAGCCGTTGCCGGGCAACGGCCACCTGGCGGGCCAGAGGCTGAACCTCTGCCTGGGGTGTGCTGGTGAGGGCGTCCCGATAGAGCCAGCTTTCCAGCTGCGGGGTCAGCACATACAGGGTGCCCGTGAGGGCGGCCACCAGAATGAAGGGCCCGACAAACAGGCCGATGT
Source organism: Pseudaeromonas paramecii (assembly GCF_039540575.1). Taxonomy (NCBI): domain Bacteria; kingdom Pseudomonadati; phylum Pseudomonadota; class Gammaproteobacteria; order Aeromonadales; family Aeromonadaceae; genus Pseudaeromonas; species Pseudaeromonas paramecii. The sequence goes on along the minus strand of NZ_BAABFC010000024.1, from coordinate 47,651 downwards.
AAAAGTGCAGCCGGCGGATCAGCTGCCACAGGGCGTCACCAGGCGACGCCGTGGAATGGGATACGGACATGGTTCTTCCATCGCAGAATCGTCAAAGGAGGCGGACTGTGCCGCCATTGTCATGTTGGCTCTGGCGCAGGAGGGTGGGGAGGTGGCTGCGGGTGCAGGATGAACCAGAGTCGACTGACTGGACGAGGCGGCTGCCAGAGCAAGGTTGAGGTTCGCAGGGGCAGCGGCGCCAGGGGCAGCAGGCTGGGGGCGCGCCAGAGCACAAAGGGCAGCTGCAGCAGCAAATCGCAATAGCCACAGGCGCGGGAGAGGGCGCCCATATGGCCCTGGTTGGCCGGCTGGGGTTGCAGCTCATGGCAAGGCATGGCCTGCGGCATGGGCGCCAAGGCGCGGGCCAGGGGTGGCGCCAGGAAGAGCAGCAGGACCGCCAGCAGGCCCAGGTAGGCGGCGACGGCATGTCGGGGGACGCGCAGGAACATGGCGGCGGCCGCAGGTTGTCAAAAAGTTGCGGCAGTGTAATGCAAAGGTGGTGAATGGGTGAAGCGGGTGTTGGGTAAAGACGTCGCTGACCGTGCCGTCCCTGGCCCAATGCCGACGGCACTTCTGTTGCAGGGACAAAAAGAAGAAGCCCTCGTCTTGCGACGAGGGCTTCGTAGGTGGCTCCTCCTGCTGGACTTGAACCAGCGACATACGGATTAACAGTCCGCCGTTCTACCGACTGAACTAAGGAGGAACAAACTTTGTTGCAGCATGCTGCGAAAATGGTGCCCAGACGCGGAATCGAACCACGGACACGCGGATTTTCAATCCGCTGCTCTACCGACTGAGCTATCTGGGCGAAAATGGTGCCGGCTATCGGAATCGAACTGATGACCTACTGATTACAAGTCAGTTGCTCTACCAACTGAGCTAAGCCGGCGTAAAACTTTTTTGTCGGCATCCTGAGTCAACAAGAGGCCTTGGTAAAATGGTGCCCAGACGCGGAATCGAACCACGGACACGCGGATTTTCAATCCGCTGCTCTACCGACTGAGCTATCTGGGCGACGGGGCGCTATTAAACCGATTCGACCCTGGCAAGTCAACACCCTTTTCTGTCGCCTTGAGAGGCGGCGCATCGTTTGTCGAAAGCTTGTGCAACCAAGGGGAAAAGTTGGCTAGAAAAGCGTCTGGGGGAGGCAAGTTGTACTGGCCGAAATAGTTTCACGTGTTATTATGTCGGCTGAAACTAACACCCAGGATATGCCATGACACCTTGCAAGCTGCCCATCGAGAAAATGATCGCCCGCGTGGATGCCTTGTTACCCGGCACCCCAACCGAAGAGTTGCTGCTGGGGCGCCTCTTGATGGCGGCTCAGCATCGGCTGACCGAGACCAAGGCGCGGGGGCTGGCCGAAGAGGGGGTGAGTGAGTCCGTCTACCTGGGGCTCATGATACTGCTGACCTATGAGGAGGGGATCCAGCCCTCCGAGCTGAGTCGTCTGCTGGAGGCGTCCCGCACCAGCGGTACCCGGCTGGCGGATGAACTGGTGGCCCGTGGCTGGGCCAGTCGGCAGGAGCTGCCGGAGGACAGACGTTGTCAGCTGCTGCGCATCACCCAGGCCGGCCAGGACTTCCTGCTGGATGTGGTACCGCGCCAGCGCGCCAGGTTGCGGGCCATGTGGCAGGCCTTCGATACCCAGGAGCGGTCAGATCTGACCCGCCTGCTGCGCAAGATACTGGAAACCCTGCCGGAATAAACCGACCTCGCCGGGGCTGCCCGCCGAGGTCTTGTTGTCGGCATATAGTAACAAAAGAAACTATCACAACAGTAAATATAAAGGTCGCAAACGACCCCCTCTATTGGAGAGAGATATGAGTGCCCATTCCCCTGCCCGCAAGAAAGCCTTGCTCGGCTTGAGTTCCCTGTTTGTGCTGGCGGCCCTGGGGGCCGCTGGCTGGTGGTACCTGCATCAGGGCAGCGAGACCACGGATGATGCCTATGTGGCGGGCAACGTGGTGCCTGTCTCCTCCCGCGTGGCGGGTAACGTGCTGAGCCTGCATGGCGAGGAGACCCAGCAGGTGGCCGCCGGCAGCCTGCTGGTGGCGCTGGACGAGACAGATGCCAAGCTGGCCCTGCTGCGGGCTCAGACCCAGCTGGCCCAGACGGTGCGGCAGCTTTCCCAGCAACAACGGCAACTGGGGCAACTGGCGGCTACCGTCGGTCTGCGCCAGGCCGAGCTGGATCGTGCCCAGGGGGATCAGGCCCGTCGCGAGGTGCTGGGGCAGAGCAATGCCGTGGGCCGTGAAGAGGTGCTGCATGCCCGGCAGAGTGTCGCGGAAGCCAAGGCGGCGGTGGCCGTCGCCCAGGCTGAGCAGGCCGCGCTGCAGGCCAAGCTGCTGACTACGCCCCTGGCCCAGCAACCTGAGGTACTGTATGCCGCCGAACAGCTGCGGGAAGCCTGGCTGAGCCTGCAGCGCACCCGCATCCTGAGCCCGGTGAACGGCCTCATCGCCAAGCGCAACGTCCAGGTGGGCAGCCATGTGGCGGTGGGCGCCAGCCTGTTCGCCGTGGTGCCCATGGATCAGCTGTGGGTGGATGCCAACTTCAAGGAGATCCAGCTGGCCAAGATCCGCGTCGGCCAAGCCGCCACCCTCAGCGCCGATCTGTACGGTGACGAGGTGGTTTATCACGGGACGGTCGAGGGGCTGGCCGCCGGAACCGGCAGCGTCTTCTCGCTGCTGCCGGCGCAGAACGCCACCGGCAACTGGCTCAAGGTGGTACAGCGTCTGCCGGTACGCATTAAGCTGGATGCGGCCGAGCTGGCCAGGCATCCGCTGCGCCTGGGGCTCTCCATGCTGGTGACTGTGGATGTCAGCGACACGAGCGGCGCCCATGTCACCGATGCACCGGTAGACAATGCCATCGCCAGCACGGACGTACTGACCCAGGACATGGCGCCGGTGGACTCCCTGATCGCCCAGATCATCGCCGACAACAGCCAAGCAGGCTAACGGGGGCGTCATGCAAGCAAGCCATGCTGCGCCCAAGCCCCTCGAAGGGGGGGCGCTGGCGCTTTTGACCCTGGCCCTGGCCATGGCCACCTTCATGCAGGTGCTGGATACCACCATAGCCAACGTGGCCATCCCCACCATAGCCGGTAATCTGGGGGCCTCCTCCAGCCAGGGCACCTGGGTCATCACCTCCTTCGGGGTGGCCAACGCCATCTCCTTGCCGCTCACCGGCTGGCTGGCCAAGCGGGTGGGGGAGGTGAAGCTGTTCCTCTGGTCCATCACCCTGTTTGTGCTGGCCTCCTGGCTGTGCGGTCTCTCCTCCAGCCTGGAGCTGCTGATCCTGTTTCGGGTGATCCAGGGGGCGGTGGCCGGCCCCATAGTGCCCCTGTCCCAGAGTCTGCTGCTGTCCAACTACCCGCCGCAAAAGCGCAGCCTGGCGCTGTCGCTCTGGTCCATGACGGTGATAGTGGCGCCCATCTTCGGCCCCATACTGGGGGGCTGGATCAGCGATAACTATCACTGGGGCTGGATCTTCTTCATCAATGTGCCGGTGGGGATCTTGGTGTTCAGCCTGAGTCGCCGCCTGCTCAAGGATCGGGAAACTGCCACCGAGCGCAAGCCCATCGACGGGGTGGGACTCATGTTGCTGGTGCTGGGCATAGGCGCCCTGCAGCTGATGCTGGATAGAGGCAAGGAGCTGGACTGGTTCTCCTCCACCGAGGTGATCACCCTGGCGGTGGTGGCCGTGATGGGCATCAGCCTGCTCATCGCCTGGGCCCTGACCGACGAGAATCCCATCGTCGATCTGAGCCTGTTCAAGCACCGCAACTTCGCCATCGGCGTGGGCTGCATCAGCCTGGCCTACCTGCTCTACTTCGGCACTGTGGTGCTGCTGCCCCAGCTGTTGCAGAGCTATCTGGGCTATACCGCCACCTGGGCGGGCATCGCCTCGGCGGTGGTGGGCATACTGCCGGTGTTCCTGTCGCCCATCATCGGCAAGAATGCCCACCGGCTGGACATGCGGATGCTGGTGACCATCAGCTTCCTGGTGTATGCCGCCTGCTTCTATGCCCGTACCCAGTTTACGGTGCAGATGGACATCTGGGCCGTGGTCTGGCCCCAGTTCTGGCAGGGGGTGGCGGTGGCCTGTTTTTTCATGCCGCTGACCGCCATCGCCTTCGCTGGCTTGAAGCCCCACCAGCTGGCCAGCGCCGCCAGCCTGTCCAACTTCCTGCGCACCCTGTCAGGCTCGGTGGGGACCTCCCTCATCAGCGCCCTGTGGGACAGGCGCGAGGCGGTGCATCACGAGACCCTGACCCAGGCCATCAACGGCTACAACCCGGTGAGCGTGCAGGCCATGGACACACTGCAGGGGCTGGGCATGAGCCAGGCCCAGAGCGGGGCCTATCTGGCCCAGGAGATCACCCGCCAAACCCATGTGATGGGCAGCAACGAGATATTCGCCCTCTCCGCCTGCCTGTTCATCGTCATGACCGCCGTGGTCTGGCTGGCCAAGCCACCGTTCCATGCCGGTGGCGGTGGTGGTGAGCACTAACCCGCTAATGACAGAAGGCGCCTCGCGGCGCCTTCTGCTTATGTGTGCTCTGTGGTGCCGGCCTATTTCTGCTCCGGCGGCACATAGCCCTCGATCTGCACCTCGCCTTCCTCGAACAGGTACTTGACCATCTCCTCCTGCAGCAGGGCTCTGTGGTCGGCATTCATCATGTTGAGCTTCTTCTCGTTGATCAGCATGGTCTGCTTCTTCTGCCATTCGCTCCAGGCTTCCTGACAGATGTTGTCGAAGATGCGCTTGCCCAGTTCGCCGGGAATGAGCTGGAACGGCATGCCGGGGGCTTCTTTCTTCAGTCGTTGGCAAAAAACGGTGCGGCTCATGGGGCTCCTCGCTTGAGTGTCAGTTCCGGGTAGGCCAGCAGCTTGACGGTGGCGGCGGAGAGCCCCACGCTGGCCGGTTGCTTGAGGTTATACCAAAGATGGTCGGCGCCCTCCAAATCCCCTTCCGCCACCTGGAGGGCCAGCGGGCGTGCCAGTCGCGCCAGCAGCGGCTGTATCTCCAGGTGGAAGTGGCTGAAGGTATGGCGAAACGGGGCCAGGGGGGTGAGCGAGCATTCACCCGCGCCGTGGCGGTTCAGCCAGGCCTGGGCCTCGGCTTCATCGGCACATTCGGGGAAGCTGTAGAGGCCGCCCCACAGGCCGCTGGCCGGTCGCTGGGCCAGGTAAATGTCGTGGCCTTGCTGCAGGATCAGCAGGCAGACCTGACGCACCGGCAGCTTGGTCTTCTTCGGCTTGGGAGTGGGATAGTCCTCCGGCCGGCCGGCAGCCAGCCCCTGGCAGTCATCAGCCTGCGGGCAGGCCTGGCATTGCGGCTTGCTGCGCGAACAGAGGCTGGCCCCCAGATCCATCATGGCCTGATTGTACTGGGCCACCCCCTGCGCCGGTGTCAGACGGTCGGCCCATTGCCAGAGCTGCTGCTCCACCGCCTTCTCACCCGGCCAGCCGGCCAGGGCCAGATAGCGAGTGAGCACTCGCTTGACGTTGCCATCCAGAATGGGATGACGCTGCCCCAAGGAGAGGGAGAGGATGGCGCCGGCGGTGGAGCGGCCTATGCCCGGCAGGGCCATCACCTGTTCCAGTTCGGTGGGGAAGATACCGCCATGTTCATCCCGTATCTGGCAGGCGGCCTGATGCAGGTTGCGAGCCCGGGCGTAGTAGCCCAGGCCGGTCCACAGGTGCAACACCTCATCCAGCGGCGCATCGGCCAGGGCCATGACGCTGGGGAAGCGGGCCATGAACCGCTCATAATAGGGGATGACGGTGGCTACCTGGGTCTGCTGGAGCATGATCTCCGACACCCAGACCCGGTAGGGGGTCTTGTCCTGCTGCCAGGGCAGGTGCTTGCGGCCATCCCGTTCATACCAGGCCAGCAGCCGTTGGGCGAAGGGTAGTAGGGTGTCACTCACAGGTTCAGGCATCCGCTTCAAAATCAGGGCCGAGATTGCAGCACAGGGGCGACCGACTTGTAAACCGGCCAGCATGTAGGGCTTTTTGACCGCCAAGCTGAACCCAGGGTGATCTTGTGAGCGACAGCCCTTGCCTTGGAGCCAAAAGGCGCTAGCGTAGTAACACTGCGATTTTGCTAAAGGAGCCTCTGGTATGTCTGAATCCCTGGTCATGACCCAAACCACCCGCCGCAACGCCCGCCTCATCGCCCTGGGCATGATGCTGCTGGGTTTTCTGGCAATTGTGCTGCCCTTCTATGTCGGCATGGCCGCCGCCATGGTGCTGGGCGCCAGTATCGCCCTCACCGGGCTCTCCGGCCTGTGGATGAGCCGCCGGCTCAGCAAGGTGGGCTACGCCACCTGGGATCTGCCCTTCTGGGGCTATCTGGTCATCGGCATCCTGCTGCTGCTGTGGCCGCAGCTGACCCTGGGGCTGGCGGCCCTGCTGCTGGGGGCATCGCTCATCCTCTCCGGCATCCTGGCCTGGCAGCGTAGCCAGGGGCAGGGCGGCTGGGCCAAGGTGACCAGCGTACTGACCCTGATCCTGGGGATCCTGGTGGTGGGCTCCGGCGCCAGCGGCGTGGCCTGGCTCATCGGCGTGGCCTTCGGCCTCAGCCTGCTGCAACAGGGCTGGCAGCTGTGGCAGACGGTGTCCCGTACCCCTGTGATCTGGGAAGGGCGTTAGTACTGTGGTGATTTTGCCGCCGCCGGGCTTGCGTCTAACGCCTATCTTTGGATAATTCCCACTCCTTTTTGTGCTTGAGAGAGAGTCATGAGCGACAACAACCCGCCGGAAACCCGCGAAGAAGGCCAGTTTATGCGCCGTATTCGCAGCTTTGTGCGCCGTGAGGGCCGCCTGACCAAGGGGCAGGAGCGTGCACTGGCCGAGTTGTGGCCCGTGATGGGGGTGGAGTTTGAGCCCCAACCGCTGGATCTGGCCGCCCTGTTCGGCCGGCAGGCTCCCGTGGTGCTCGAGATAGGTTTCGGCATGGGCGCCTCCCTGGTGGAGATGGCCAAGGCCGCCCCCGAGCTGAACTTCATCGGTATCGAGGTGCACAGACCCGGCGTCGGGGCCTGCCTGTCTGCCGCCGAAGAGGCGGGGATCAGCAACCTGCGGCTGTTCTGTCACGACGCCGTGGAGGTGCTGGAGCAGATGATCCCCGATGAGAGCATCGACACCCTGCAGCTGTTCTTCCCCGATCCCTGGCACAAGTCCCGCCATCACAAGCGCCGCATCGTACAGCCGGCCTTTGTGCAGATGCTGCGGCCCAAGCTCAAGCCGGGCGGCCTGTTCCACATGGCTACCGACTGGCAGAACTATGCCGAGCACATGCTGGAGGTGATGAGCCAGGCCGAGGGCTTCGAGAACACCTCTGAGTTCGGCGACTATGTGCCGCGCCCGGATCAGCGCCCGCTGACCAAGTTCGAGCGGCGGGGCCATCGCCTGGGCCACGGGGTCTGGGAGCTGATCTTCAAGCGAATCGCCTGAGCCACAAGGAGGCCATATGGCACAACGTAGTCGCCGCCTGCGCAAGAAGCTGCGGGTGGATGAGTTTCAGGAGCTGGGTTTCGAGCTGAACTGGCACTTCGCCGCCGGCACCGAGCCGCGGCAGGTGGATGCGGTGATCGACCGCTTCATCGCCGATCTCATCGAGCCCCGTGGTCTGGCCTTCGCCGGTTCCGGTTACCTTGCCTGGGAAGGCCTGGTCTGCACCCAGGCCATCGGCCGCTGCAGCGAAGAGGATCGCCAGGCGGTGGAGCAATGGCTCAGTGCCAACGGTGGCCAGGCCATCGAGGTCAGCCCGCTGTTCGACGTCTGGTACGGCGATCCGGCCTAAGCTGCGACATGTTCTCGCAAGAAAAAACCACCCTCGAGGTGGTTTTTTTATGCCGGCCGTTCGGGAGGCAGCAGGCGGCGAACGAAGTTGGGCAGCGCCAGGGCGGCCACATGGGTGTCGCCGTTGTAGTAGTGGAGGCCAGTGATGCCCCGTTCGCGCAGCCGGCGCTCCACCTCGGCGCTGCTGATGGCCTTGGGATCCGTCCTCTGGCTGGCGCAGGCCATGGCCCACAGGCCGCCATACAGGGCGATGGGCACTAGTATGAGGCGGACGATGGCGAACTGCTGCCGCAGGTCACTCACCAGCCGGCTGATCCGCTGGGGGTGCCACTGGGGCGAGCCCAGATGCAGGCTCAGCACCCCCTGTTCACCTAGCAGGCGGGCGCAGTCGGCAAAGAAGGCCGGCTGGTAGAGGGGCTCGGCAACGCCCTGGGGATCCGTGAGATCCAGCACCAGCAGATCCACCGGATCTTGGCTCTGCGCCACATAGGCCAGGCCGTCAGCTATTTGCAGCTGCAGCCTGGGATCGTCGAAGGCGCCCTGATGCACCCGGGGCAGATAGGTCTTGGCCATTTCCACCACCTGGACATCCAGCTCGCACACCACCAGGGATTCTAGACGAGGATCCTTGAGCAGCTGGCGGGCAGAGCCACCGTCACCGCCACCGATCACCAGGGCACGGCGGGGGGCCGGGTGGCTGATGGCCGGCAGCAGGGCCAGATTCTCATGGTAGAACCACTCGTCGGCTTCCGAGGTCATCAGGCAACCATCCAGGCGGAACAGTCGGCCAAATGCCGGGGTCTGCAGCACATCGATGTGCTGATAGGGCGACTGAGTCTGCATCAGGGTCTGTTCGACCCGATACGTGAGCCCCAGATGGTCGGTCAGCCATTCGGTCTGGGTTGGACATCCCTCCTGAGCGGGTTTGTCGATGGACATCATGGTTCTCCGGCAATTTCGCTCGCTGAGGCCTTGTTATTGCCGGCCACCACCCTGGGCGGCAGCGGCTCGGTCGACCGCATAAAGTATAAGGCCGCCCAAGCAGGCGGCCCCAGATCGGTGGTGCAGGTATTAGTGGGCCGGAGTGGCGACGCCGGCGAATTGGTAGAGGGCCTGGGCCAGGCGATCGTCACCGAAGAACTGGCGCACCCCGTCCATGTCGTCCACTGTGACCGCCTGATAGTGTTTCTCTTCGTCATCGATCAGGGTCATGCGCTGGCAGACATATTTGTCACTGCGGGTGCGGAACAGCTTGAGGTAGGCCAGGCGGCGGTTGTCCTTGGCATGGCGTTCCTCCACGTTGGCGATCTGCCAACCGAGGAAGATGATGTCCCGGGCGTTGTCCCGGCTGACGGTCTGTTCAACGGGATCCGCATCCAGTGACTGGCACAGATCGGCCCGCTCCTTGATGAGGGCCTGCTGGTGATCCTGCTCGGTCACCGCATGCAAAGACCCCTTGTCCTGCATGCCCAGCAGCTGTTGCAACGTATCGAATAACTTCATGGCGATCCCCTGTTGATTCATCTTGGGTTTGTTAACCCCTTGTTATTGGCAGGGAAACGTTAATGGTTCTCAACCGGATAAACCGGGAGCTGATTCAAGAATTGATGGAAAAATCGACGGCGACTGAGGGAAGTGTGAGGCGGGGCGCAAGGTGAACCGGGTGCCCGTCTGGGCACCCGGCAATCACATCAGGAGGCGGGTTTGAGCCCCTGGTTGACGCTGGCCAGATCTTCTTCGGTCAGGGTGCCGGCGGTCTGCTTGATGGCCAGCCGGTTGAGGATGTAGTTATAGCGCGCGGTGGAGAGCTGCTGCTTGGCGGAGTAGAGGTTGCGGGTGGCATCCAGCAGATCCACCACGGTACGGGTTCCCACCTCATAGCCGGCGCGGGTGGCGGTCAGGGCGCTCTCGGCGGAGATCACCGACTGCTGATAGGCCCGAACCGTGCCTATGCTGCCGTTCACGTCGTTGTAGTTGCGGTTCAGGGTGGCCTGCACATCGCGGAAGGTCTTCTCCAGGGATTCGCTTGCTGCCACATAGTTGAACTGGGCCTGCTTGACGCGGGAGTCCACGGCGCCGCCTTGATACAAGGGCAGATTGAATTGCAGTCCGACGGCGCCGGTGTTCAGGGTGCCGTCATTGTAGCTGGGGCCACTGTTCTTGTAGTCCGTGTAGGCGCTGGACAGGCTGGCGGAAAGATCCAGGGTCGGCTCGTTGCCGGTTTGGGCCAGTTCGATCTGCTGCTTGGCGATTTCCTTGGCGATGCGCTTGCTGTGCAAGGAGAGGTTGCTGTCTTCGGCCAGCTTCATCCAGTGCTCGGCATCCATTTCCAGCGGACTGGTGGCAAACCGATCCGTGTTGAGGATATCGAGGAACTTGTGTTCGGCCCCGGTGAGCTGGCGCAGCCCTTCGTAGCTGTTGCTCAGGGCATTCTCTGCCTCGATGACGGTGGCTTCCGCCAGATCCGCCGCCGCCTTGGCTTCATGGACGTCCGTGATGGCGGTCATGCCCACCTCGTAGCGCTGCTGGGTCTCGTCCAGTTGGCGCTGCAAGGCTTCCCGGTTGGCCTTGGCGAACTCCAGGGTGTCCTGGGCCGAGAGCACGGCAAAGTAGGCCTGGGCGCTGCGCACCATCAGGCCCTGTTGTTCGGCGTTGTAGGCCACATCGGCCTGGGTGGCCGCCTTGGCACTGATATCGCTGTTGATCCAGTTGCTGCGGCGGTAGAGGGATTGGGACAGTCCCAGATTGGCCCCAGCCGTGCCGGCGGTGGCGTAATCACTGCGGTTGGTCTTCTGATAGCCCAGGTTGCCTCCCAGGTTGATCTGGGGCAGCTGAGCTGCATCGGCCTCGTTGATGGCCTCGAAGGCCTTGTCACGCACCGCCTTGGACTCCAGCAACTGGGGATCCTTCTGCTGGGCCAGGTGGTAGATATCCAGCAGGTTGTCGGCGTGGGCCAGACCAGTGGTACCAAACAGCACCATCATGGATATGAGGGTTTTCTTCATAATCGTCTACGTCTCCAGTGTTCCCGCGGTCGCCAGACCCGCCTAGGGAGAGTATGGCCAATAGGAATGTCGGCATTCATAGTGCCTGTTAACTGTGGCAAAAACCATGTTGAATCAAGGTGGTCGCCATTTTTTATCCCGCCGTTTTCCTTGGGTTCAGTCACGGCAGCGTTGCCGCCAAGCATAGCCAGCGGTCAGGCTCAATCCAAGGTTCTTCTGAATCGTTTGAGCCCTATCAGCAGCATTATCAGAATAAATAGCAGCAAAGGCCACATATGAGGCCAGCTCTGCGCCAGATCGTTGCCCTTGAGCATGATGCCGCGAATGAGGCGCAGAAAGTGGGTCAGGGGCAGCAGCTCGCCGATCGCCTGGGCCCACAGGGGCATGCCGCGGAACGGGAACATGAAGCCCGACAGCAGCATGGAGGGCAGAAAGAAGAAGAAGGTCATCTGCATGGCCTGAGTCTGGTTGCGGGCCACGCTGGAGATGGTGATGCCCACCACCAGGTTGGCGGCGATGAAGATGGAGACCCCCAGCAGCAACAGCGGCGTGCTACCCAGAAACGGCACCTCAAACAGCAGCTTGCCGGCCAGCAGGATCACCAGCACCTGCACCAGGCCGATGGCCACATAGGGCAGTATCTTGCCGGTCATCACCTCCAGCGGACGTATGGGGGTGGCCAGCAGGTTCTCCAGGGTGCCGCGCTCCAGCTCCCGGGTCACCGCCAGGGCCGTCATCATGATCATGGTCATGGTGAGAATCACCCCCATGAGACCGGGCACTATGTTGTACTGGGTCAAGCCTTCCGGGTTGTAGCGGCGGTGGATGCGCAGCTCGAACGGATCTGGCTGTTTGGACTGGGCCAGCGGGCCCGTGAGATCCGCCCGCAGCGCCTGCTGGGTAAGCTGCTGCAGGGTGGCGATGGCGTTGGCGGTGGCGGTGGGATCGGTGGCGTCGGCGTCCACCTGCAGCACGGGGGACTCACCCCGCTGAAGATCTCGGGAGAAACCGGCGGGAATGATGACGGCAAACTGCACCTCGCCGCTGGCCAGCAGACTGTCCGCCTCGGCATCGCCGTGCAGGCCGGGCAGCAGGCGGAAGTACTGGCTGTTCTCCAGTGCCGTGCTCAGGCTACGGCTGAAGGGGGTCTGTTCATGGGCCACCAGCAGGGTGGGTAACTGCTTGGGATCGCCATTGATGGCGTAGCCGAACAGGGTGAGCTGGATCAAGGGGATGCCCAGCATCATGGCGAAGGTGAGGCGATCCCGGCGCAGCTGCAGCAGCTCCTTGATCACCATGGCCCACAGGCGGTGGGCCCACTCTGGCAGTCTCATGGCCGTTCCTCGCTGAAGTTGTCCCTGGCCTCATTCATCAGGGCGATAAACAGATCTTCCAGGGCGGTGGCTACCGGCTGCCAGTCTTGTCCCTGGGCCCTCAGTTGGTCCAGCAGAGGCGCTATCTGCGCGGGCTGGCGACTGCTCAGGTGCAGGGCATTGCCAAAGCGGGTCACCAGGGCCACCCCGGGTTGGCCTTCCAGCCAGCGGGCCAGATCCGCCGGTGCCTGGGCCAGCCGCCAGGTGCTGAAGCCGCTTTGCCGGATCAGCTCCTCCGGGGTGCCGCAGGCCAGCAATCGGCCGTAGGCGATATAGCCCAGGCGGTGGCAGCGCTCCGCTTCGTCCATGTAGTGGGTAGAGACCAGCACCGTCATGCCGTCGTGGGCCAGGTGACCTATCTCCTCCCAGAAATCGCGGCGCGCCTTGGGATCCACCCCGGCGGTGGGTTCGTCCAGCAGCAGCAATCTGGGCTGGTGGATGAGGCAGGCGGACAGGGCCAGGCGCTGTTTCCAGCCGCCGGACAGGCTGCCCGCCAGCTGGTGACGCCGGCCGGTGAGCCCCAGTCGGGCCAGGGTATCCAGCGCCAGGGCCTTGGGTCTGGGCAACTGGTAGAGGCGGGCGATGAACTCCAGGTTCTCCTGCAGGGTCAGATCGTCATACAGGCCGAACTTCTGGGTCATGTAGCCCACCTGGCGCTTGATCTGGGCCGACTGGCGGACTATGTCGAAGCCCAGGGTCTGGCCCTGGCCCTCATCCGGCGTCAGCAGGCCGCACATCATGCGGATGGAGGTGGTCTTGCCGCTGCCGTTGGGGCCGAGGAAGCCGTAGATCTCGCCGGGCCGGACCTGCAGATCCAGCTTGTCCACCACCGTCTTGTCACCAAAGCGTTTGGTGAGCCCCTGTACATCGATGATCCAGTCGCTCTGCTGGTTCATTTGGCCTCCGGTAGATAGACATCCAAGGGCTGGCCCGGTCGTAGTGTGCCGGTGTGCAGCGGCTTGGCTTCTACCAGGAACACCAGTTTGGCGCGGTTGGCCTGGCTGTAGATGACCGGCGGCGTGAACTCCGCCTCGCTGGCGATGTGGCTGATGCGGGCGTCCAGCTTACCCTCACAGGCATCACAACCCACCTGGATGGTTTGCCCCGGCTTGAGTTGGCTGAGCTGATCCTGGGGCACGAAGAAGCGGATCTTGACGCCATCCTCCGGCAGCAGGTTCAGCACGGGTTGCCCCGCCGGCACCCATTCGCCTATCCGGAACAGTATCTCGTCTACCAGCCCCGTTGTGTGGGCCTGCTGCTGCCGTTGGGCCAGTTGCCAGCTGTCCTGCTGCACCTGGGCGTCGGCGGCCTCGGTGGCCGCCTTGGCCGCCATCAGGGCATCGGGCCGCCCGGCCAGCTGGCCCACCGCCAACTGGGCTTGCAGATTGCGCACCTGAGCCTCGGCGGTCTCCTGCCGGGTGCGGCTGTCATCCAGGTTGGCCTGGCTGCTGAAGCCTTGGCGACGCAGGCTCATCTGGCGTTCATGATCCCGGCGGGCCTGACGCAGTTCGGCCTGGGCCGATTCCAGTTGGGCCTGCAGGGCCGCTATCTCCTCGGGTCTGAGTCCCTTGGTGAGATCGGCCAGCTGAGCCTGGCGCTGGGCCAGCAGGGCCTGACTGGCCGCCAGGGTCGCCTTTTGCGGCTCGGCCTCCAGAGCAAACAGCGGCTGATTGGGTTGTACCTCATCCCCTTCCGTGACCGCCAGCCGGAGCAGACGCCCGCCGCTGGGGGCAGCCACCTGAACAAAATCGGCCTCGGCATAGCCGGGCAAGGGGGCTTGATCCTGTGGCTGGCAGCCCGCCAACCACGGCAGGGAGATGAGGACGAAAAGGGGGGCAAGCTTCATGCGGACTCTCCTGGGGCGCTCAGGCTGGCCTTGATGGCCATCAGGCCGGCCCAGCTGAAGGTGACAAGATGGCTATCTATCTCTTCAAGCCAGTGTTCGGCTTCATAGAGCCGTGGCGCCAGGCGGCTGGCCAGCGGGCGGGCCATCACATAGCACATGCATTGGCCGAACAGGCTCAGCAGGCAGCGCACCTGGGTTTCGTGGCTGGCGGCGGGGCCCAGTATCTCCTGCAGCAGAGCCAGTATGACCTTCGCCTGGGGCAGGCTGAACTGCTGGAACATCACGTCCAGCGCCGGCGTCGGGTTGGCCAGCTCCCGTAGCATCAGCTGGGCCAGGCGGCATTCGCTGCTGTCATCCAGCATGCGCAGCACCAGGCTATGGATGACAAAGGCGAAGCGTTGCTCCAGAGACTGATTGGGTATCTCAGATGTCAGCGGGGCCCGGGCCAGGGCCAGCTCACCATGATGACGCAGCACCGCCAGATAGAGCCCTTCCTTGCTGCCGAAGTGATAGTTGATGGCGGAGAGGCGAACTCCGGCCTCTTCGGCGATCTCCTTGACCCGGGCGGCGCGAAAGCCTTCCGCCAGGAAAATCCGGGTAGCGGCACGGATGAGCTGCTGGCGGGTTTCTTCTCCGCCGCTGTGATTGGGATACTGGGCCGTTTGAAACATGCCGACGCTCCTGATAGGACATTTAGAAAAAATTTATGGAAATATTTTTCTAATTGCAAGCTATCGCGTGAAGAGGGGGCGAGAATTCGCCGTCAGCTGGCGCTTTATGGCGCTTGGCTATTGTCCCGTGCCGGGGGAGACGGTAGTCTGCCGATTCCCTGGTTTGTTACCGTTTTCCGGAGGGCGCCATGTCTTCTGCTTTGCCGTTGGCTCAACATGAGCAATTTGGTCGTGACGACGTCGAGGTGACCGAATGTACGCCCTGTTTCAAGGGGTTCTTTCGGGTCAATCGCTATCAGTTGCGGCATCGCCTGTTTGCCGGTGGCTGGAGTCAGGTGCTGAGCCGGGAGCTGTTCGAGCGCGGCCATGCCGCCGCCCTGCTGCCCTATGATCCGGTGCGCGATCAGGTGGTCTTGCTGGAACAGTTTCGCATCGGCGCCCTGGAGACCAGTCCGACGCCTTGGCTGCTGGAGCTGGTGGCCGGCATCATAGAACCCGGCGAAGCGCCGGGCGAGGTGGTGCAGCGGGAGGCCATGGAAGAGGCTGGCCTGACCCTGGGCAAGGTGGAAAAGGCCCTGAGCTACCTGGTGAGCCCGGGAGGCACCACGGAGCGCATCGATGTCTACGTGGGGCAGGTGGATGCCAGTCTGGCGGCAGGCCTGCACGGCCTGGCCGAGGAGGGCGAGGACATCCGTCTGCACGTGGTGAGCCGGCAGCAGGCCTATCGCTGGGTGGAGGAGGGGCGCATCGACAACGCCGCCAGTGTCATCGCCCTGCAATGGCTGCAGTTGCACCATGAGTCTCTGCTGCAACGTTGGGCCATGCCATGAATTTGAAGCGGCGCCATGTGCCGGATCTGCAGACCCTGCAACGGGTCTGTGAGACCAACTACATGGGCCTGATGAAGTTGCTGCCCCGTCAGTGGCAGACAGGTGACAGCCACCAGTTCGCCGCGGCCGACGGACTGCATTATCGCTTGCGTCTGCTGGAGACGGCACCCTACACGGCACTGGTGGAGATCACCCAGCAAAACGAGCATTTTCCCGAGTATTTACGGGCACATATGCGGGTTCGCCTGTACCACGATGCCCGCATGGCCGAAGTGTGTGTCAGTCAGCAGATTTGCCGGCTGCAGCCAAGATATGATTATCCCAATGCCCAGATGCATCAACGGGATGAAAAAGAACAATGCAACCATTTCCTGGCCGAGTGGTTGCGTTTTTGTCTGGCTCACGGTTACGGTACGCTGACGCTGCCCTGTACCGGGTAACGCCCTGAATGAATAATGACAACCCAAGAAGTTGATTGATTTGGATACCGTTTCTCTCTCGCCAGCCCATGACGCCGTGGTGCGTCTGCTTCAAATCTCCGATTCGCATCTCTATGCGGAGGAAGATGGCCGCCTGTTGGGGGTGCGCACCGCCGACAGCTTCAATGCGGTGATCAAGGCCATCGTCGATCAGAAGCTCTCCTTTGATCTGGTGCTGGCCACCGGCGATCTCTCTCAGGATTATTCCACCGGCTCCTATCAGCGGTTTGCCCAGGCGGTACGCCCCCTGGCCAAACCGCTGTTTTGGCTGCCCGGCAACCACGATGATGGCCCCCTGATGCGCAACGTCATGCCGGAGGTGGGCATCAGCAACGCCCGGCAGATCCTGCTGCCGCACTGGCAGATCATCATGCTGGACACCCAGGTCTATGGGGTACCCCACGGCTGGATCAAGCCGGATCAGCTGAGCTTTCTGGAGCAGTGCCTGGTCTCACAACCGGATCGTTTCACCCTCATCTGCCTGCACCATCACTGCCACCCGGTGGGCTGCGGCTGGCTGGATCAGCATGACCTGAAAAACGCCAACCACCTGCTGGATCTGCTGGCCCGCCACCCCAAGACCCGACTGGTACTGGGCGGCCATGTGCACCAGGAGTATGACCAGGTCCATAACGGCATTCGCTTCCTGACCTCGCCCTCCACCTGCATCCAGTTTATGCCGGGTTGCAACGACTTCACCCTGGATGATGCTGGCCCGGGCTGGCGCTATCTGCAGTTGTACGCCGACGGCCATGTGGCGACTCAGGTCTGGCGGTTGCCCACCGGCAGCTTCCTGCCCGAGGCCTTCGCCACCGGCTACTAGCCATGGCCCATACCCTCATCTATCTGCACGGCTTCCACTCCTCGCCGGGTTCTCTCAAGGCCCGGCAGATGGGAGCCTATCTGCAGGCGCAACATCCCGATCTGCACTACCAGGTACCCACCCTGCCGGATCTGCCGCAGCCAGCCTGGCAGGCGGTGAGCCGCTGCGTGGAGGCGGCCCTGGCCCAGGGCACGGTGGGGGTGATGGGCAGCTCCATGGGCGGCTTCTGGGCTACCCGGGTGGCCCAGCAGTACGGTTTGCCGGCCGTGGTGATCAACCCGGCGGTGCGGCCGGATCGCCTGATGGCGACGCACTTTCTCGGGGATCAGTGCAATCCTCACACCGGGGTGCAGTATCATCTGGGGGCCGAACAGGTGGATGAGCTGGCGGCGTTTTGCTGTACCGAGCTCAGTCACCCGGAACGCCTCTGGCTGTTGCAACAGCAGGGCGACGAGCTGCTGGATTACCGTCAGGCCCTGGCGCTGTATCAGGGTTGCCGGGTGACCCTGGAACCCGGCGGCAGCCACGCCTTCGATGGGTTTGAGCGTTACTGCCCGGCCATCGTAGAATTTCTCGCATCTCCTAGCTAAGAAGAGTCTTGCCATGAGCAATCAATATACCGCCGAGTCCATTGAGGTCCTGAACGGCCTGGAGCCGGTGCGGCGGCGCCCCGGCATGTACACGGACACCAGTCGCCCCAATCATTTGGGTCAGGAAGTCATCGACAACAGCGTCGACGAGGCGCTGGCCGGCCATGCCAGCCGGGTGGAGGTGATACTGCATCCGGATCACTCATTGGAGGTGATCGACGATGGTCGTGGCATGCCGGTGGATATCCACCCGGAGGAAGGGGTGCCGGCGGTGGAGCTCATCCTGTGCAAGCTGCACGCCGGGGGCAAGTTCTCGGGCAAGAATTACCAGTTCTCCGGTGGTCTGCACGGGGTGGGGATCTCGGTGGTCAACGCCCTGTCCAAGCGGGTGGAGGTGACGGTCAAGCGGGATGGTCAGGTGTACGAGATGGCCTTCGAGCACGGCGACAAGGTTTCGGATCTCACCATTACCGGCACCTGCGGCCGGCGGGTGAGCGGCACCAGCGTGCACTTCTGGCCGGAGGAGCGCTACTTCGACTCGCCCAAGTTCTCGGTGGCCCGGCTCATCCACATCCTCAAGGCCAAGGCGGTGCTCTGCCCGGGGCTGGCCATCCGCTTTGAGGACAAGACCAGCGACCAGGTGCACGAATGGTGCTACCAGGATGGTCTCAAGGATTATCTGTGCGACACCGTCAAGGAGTCGCTGATCCTGCCGGAGCCGCCCTTTGTCGGCAGCTTCCAGGCCGAGCATTCGGCGGTGGACTGGGCCCTGTGCTGGTTGCCGGAAGGCGGGGATTCGCTGGCGGAGTCCTACGTCAACCTGATCCCCACCATTCAGGGTGGCACCCATGTCAATGGCCTGCGTCAGGGGCTGCTGGATGCCATGCGGGAGTTCTGTGAGTTCCGTAACCTGCTGCCCCGCGGCGTCAAGCTGACGCCGGAAGACATCTGGGAACGTTGTGCCTACATCCTCTCGGTGAAGATCCAGGATCCCCAGTTCGCCGGTCAGACCAAGGAACGGCTCTCTTCCCGCCAATGTGCCGCCTTCGTCTCCGGGGTGGTGAAGGATGCCTTCAGCCTCTGGCTCAACGCCCATACCGAACTGGCCGAGCAGCTGGCGGAACTGTGCATCAGCTCGGCCCAGCGCCGGCTGCGGGCCGCCAAGACGGTGGTGCGCAAGAAGGTGGTGCAGGGGCCGGCGCTGCCGGGCAAGCTGACCGACTGCGCCTGTTCCGACCCCATGCAGGGCGAGCTGTTCCTGGTGGAAGGGGACTCGGCCGGTGGCAGTGCCAAGCAGGCGCGAGATCGGGAGTTCCAGGCCATCATGCCGCTGCGGGGCAAGATCCTGAATACCTGGGAAGTGGACGGCAGTCAGGTGCTGGCCTCCCAGGAGGTGCATGACATCTCGGTGGCCATAGGCCTGGACCCGGACAGCGATGATCTGTCCGATCTGCGCTACGGCAAGGTGTGCATCCTGGCGGATGCCGACTCGGACGGCCTGCACATCGCCACCCTGCTGTGCGCCCTGTTTCTCAAGCACTTCCAGCCCCTGGTGGCCCGGGGTCATGTCTATGTGGCCATGCCGCCGCTGTTTCGCATCGATCTGGGCAAGGAGGTCTATTACGCCCTGGACGAGGCGGAGAAGGAGGGGATACTGGAGCGCCTCAAGGCCGAGAGCAAGCGTGGCACGCCCCAGGTCACCCGCTTCAAGGGGTTGGGTGAGATGAATCCCAAGCAGCTGCGGGAAACCACCATGGATCCCAACACCCGCCGCCTGGTGCAGCTGACCCTGGAGGATGTCGAGCAGTCCCAGCAACTGATGGACATGCTACTGGCCAAGAAGCGCGCGCCGGATCGGCGGGAGTGGCTGGAGACCAAGGGCAACCTGGCGGTGATCTAGCGCGGCAGGTGTCAAATAGAAGAGGGGGCCCAGAGCGGCCCCCTCTTTTACGGGGTCATGGCGCTAAACAGGCTGGCGGGCAGCAGGCGATCCCGCTCCGGCAGCGGCGAGAAGCTTTCCAGTTGCAGCTGGATCGTCAGAGCCAAATCCTGTCGTGCCACTGACAGCCGTATCAGGGTGTTCTGCACCGACTGCTGCAGCTGGCTGGGCAGCTGTGGGCTGTGGCGCAATGGCAGCAAACGGGTCTGTGCCTGGGCCTGCTGGCCGGCCTGCAGCTCCAGTCGCGCCAGGGTGAGATCGACAAACGCCTGCTCCTTGGCCGTCAGCCGGTTATCTTGCCGGTACTGCGCCAACCGCTCATAGGCGGCCGCTCGCTGGCCATCCTTGGCCTGATCTTCGGCGTATTGAATCTCCCACCAGACGCTCTCGCTCAGCACGGGGCGCTCCCCCGACTGGGGGCCCAGATGGAGGCGCTGCGTCTCCACCGCCCGCAACAGGCTCAGGGCCTCCACCAGGCTGGCCAGTGCCGCCGGCTCAGGTTCTGTCGGCAACTGGCCGCTGGCCAGCAGGGCAAAGCCCTGGGCACGGCAGGGGTGCTCCGGCTCGGCCGCGCAACGGATGGCTTCGAAATCGGACAACGCCTGCAGACGGGCGCTGGGCTGATCCGAGGCGCCATAGGCCAGCAAACAGTCCACCAGGGCGCGAACGGCCAGATAATCCTGGTCGCTGCCCAGCGCCGCAGGCCAGCCGGTGGCGCGATTGGGGCAGGTGGTCAGGTGCTTGGCATACCAGCTGGTCAGCTGTGCCTGATGTGTGCTCATCAGTTGCTTGTCCCGCTGCAGGCTCAGGGTCAAGGTGTGATCCGGTTTTTGCTCTGCCTGCAGGCGGGCCAAGTAGCGGGTGGCGGCCGCATCATCGGGCGGGCCGTAGCGGCCGCTGCTCTCGCCATAGGCCAGACGTTTTTGCGCCAGTACGAAGCCCCGCTCTGCCAGCGGCAGCAGTATGTCTCGGGCCTGATGGCGCAGGGTCGGATCATCGCTGTTCTCATACAGTGCCGCCAGGCGCAGTTCACCGGCTTCGCCGTCTTGACGACTCTTTTGCTTATTGATTGCCAAAAACAGGCCGTCTGCCTTGGTGCGATAGACAGGGGTGATAGTGGCGTCGTTCACCTGAGGCGGTGTGGCCGCACAGGCTGTGAGCAGCAGGGTTAACAGCAGAACAGGGCGCATCGTATACCGGCTTGGTGGTTGGCAATGGGCGTCATTGTAGCGGTGGCCTGAATCGATTTTCGTCCAAAAATTCAGCTCCTTACGACAGATGTGAGCCACTTCGCATCTTCATCCGATCCGGCGCGTGTCCATCCTGGCTTGGCTTATGATGGCGCGTCCTTACGAAAATTAACCATTTTATGGAGAAAAAGATGATGCGATCAGGATGGCGTACCGGCCTATTGGCCTTGATCTGTTTGGGGTTGGTCGCCTGTGCCACCAAGGCCCCCATGCCTGAGCAATTGGCCGCCACGGATCTGGCCAATCAGGGCCTGGTGGTGGGATCTATCACCAGGCCTCCTCTCAAGCCGGCCTTTAACAGTTATGCCCTGCTGTTTCGCAACATCGATAGCAAGCAGGAGTATCGGGTGCGTATCTCGGCCGATATGATGAGTGGCCGTTATGAGGATGACATCCTGGATCAGGGGGTTGCCGGTTCCAAGTTCGCTCTGCTGCTGCCACCGGGCCGCTACGAGCTGTACAACTTTTCCTTGTTCATGATGGATCCAGCCGGCGGTGATACCACCTACTTTGCCAAGCAGGATTTTTCCGTGCCCTTCGCGGTGCAGGCCGGCGAGATCCAGTACATAGGCGAGTTTCGCAACAAGCCGGTCACCTATATCCGCAGCTTCATGGGTATGGAGGCCGAGATTCTGGCCGGGGGCAGCTGGGACATCTATGACAACAGCGGTCGGGATTTAGGGCGCATGGAGACCCGCTTTCCGGGACTGGCGTGGTCTGACGCCAAGGTCAAGTTGCTCAATCCCAGACCCGAGCTGATGTTGCTGGTACGGCGGGCTAAAGAAGAGCAATGAGTCGGTAAAATCTGACTTCCAGCTGAATCGAAACTGGGGGGCAATGGAGACATTTGGAGTGGGCTGCTAGAGTTGCAACGTCCTTTTAACGGAGAGCATCATGACCAAGTCACTGCCTACGATTGCCCTGTTCAGCTTACTGACGGCCTGCCAGTCAGCACCACCCTCTCAGGTTCCGCCTTCGGCGTTGCCCTTGGTGGTGGTCTCTGGTGGCCTCCAGACACACTTGGCGGCTGAGCCGAGCTTCGCAGTGGCGACTCAGGGCAACCATGTCTGGCTAGAGGATGCCACGGCGGCGGCCAATGTGGAGAACCAGATCAGCCTGCTGCTGACCCAGCGCCTGATCGAGGGGGGACTGCCCATCACCGCCAGCGATCAGGCTCGCTATCGCTTTCGCTTCGAACTGGGGACGGACAAGTTGCTGACCGATGCGGATCTGCAGCAGCGTTGGGGGTTGAACCCCGGTTATGCCGGCAGTAGTCGCTACCCCAAGGGAGCCATGGTGCTGGATCTGGTGGATGCTCAGAGCGGTCGCTCGGTCTGGCGCGGGGCGGTGCAGAGCGATGTGATGCCTGCCAGCATGGATCCGGCGCAGCGGCAGGCGCGCATGGTGCGCATTCTGGATCAGCTGCTGGGTCAGCTGAAGCAGCAATTTCCGGCCAGCGGCCTATGAGGCGACTCGCTGTCTGGCTGTTCCTGCTGTGCAGCCTGCCGGTGCAGGCGGCCTGGTTTGTGCCGCCGGATGTGGATCTCATCGTGGTGGAGAAGGCGCGTCATAGCCTGGTTCTCTATCATCAGGGCCAACCCATCAAACGTTATTGGGTGGCCCTGGGCTCCAACCCCTTGGGCCACAAGCTGCAGCAGGGGGATGGTCGAACCCCGGAGGGGCGTTACACCATAGATGCCCGGCGGCCCCAATCCCGTTTCTACAAGGCGCTGCACATCTCCTATCCCAATGAGGAAGATCGCCGCAGTGCTCAGGCCCGTGGCGTGTCACCGGGCAGCGATATCCTGATCCACGGTCAGCCCAACGGCAGTGAAGCGCTGGGGGTGCAGTCCTCCTACTGGACCAATGGCTGCATCGGCCTGCTCAATGGTGACATGGACGAACTGTGGCAGGTGGTCAAGGAAGGAACCCCCATAGAGATACGCCCGTAAACCCCTGTCACCCTTTGTCACAACTTAGGCGCGTGACGACATAGTTCTGCGACAGCCAGCTCCCATACTCAGATCACATCGAGAAGAGGAGGTGACTCATCATGAAAAGACAACTCACTGCATTGCTGGTTCTGAGCGTATTGACTGGTGGCACGCTAGCCTGGGCGGTGGATCAGGCACCCGCCACGGCCATCACGCCCCGCAGCCCGGCTCCGTTCCTGCAGGCGGATGCTGATAAGGATGGCAAGCTGAGCCCAGCCGAATTCGCCACCCTGCAGCAACTGCATCAAACCCGGATGGCGCAACGGGAGGCCAAGCTGCCCACGTTTGCCGATCTGGATACCAAGAAGCAAGGCTACATCACCCGGGACGAATGGCGTGGCGCCATGGCGGCCCTGTGGGGGAAGGGGCGTGATGGCCAAGCACCACGGCAAGGGGGGCGAGATGACGCCTTCCTCGGCGGCTACATGCTGGGCCAGATAGACAAGGACGGTAACGGTCAGCTGGATCAGGCCGAATACGAGGCGCTGCGCAAGCTGCAAAGCGACCACATGGCGCTGATGCAACAGCGTCTAGCGGAGCGTCAGGCCCAGCTGCCGACCTTTGAGCAACTGGATACCGGCAAACAGGGCTACATCACCCTGGATCAGCTGCGTCAGGCGCACCTGGCCATGATGGATGACGATGACATGCCCTATGGCATGGGGCGCGGTCGGGGTTATGGCCCCATGATGGATGACGATGACATGCCCTATGGCATGGGGCGTGGCCGGGGTTATGGCCCCATGATGGATGACGATGACGTGCCCTATGGCATCGGGGACTGTCGCGGTTACGGGTATGGCGACAAGGCTCGCGGCATGGGTTACGGCCCTCGTCAGGGTGGCAACCAGGGCAAGGGTCGGCCGAACAACAGTCTGTTCGATCAGGCCGATAAGGATGGCAATGGTCAGCTGAGCGCTGCCGAATACGACACTCTGCTCAAGCTGCATCAGGAGCGCATGAGTGCCCGTCAGGCGGCCAAGGGGGATTTCAAGACCCTGGATCGCAATGGCGATGGCTTCATCACCCCGGATGAGCTGCGTGGTGCCCGTCCGGCGGCCCAAAACTGATGCCGTCTGGCGTGTAAACAAAAAGGCCCTGTCGGGCCTTTTTGCTGCGTCATGGTCAGCGGCGCCCTGTCGTCAATCGCGGCGCCGGGGTGGGGCAGTCCAGACAGATGGCCAGCAGGCGGAACCACTCCAGCTCCGGCTCGCTCACCTGCCGGTCCAGAGCGATCAGCTTGCTCAGGGTCTGCAGCACCCGGCGGCGCAGTGGCTCGCTGGCTTGCTGCAGCTGAGTCAGGGCGCAGGCCAATTCCCGCACCGACGGCTCGGGTTGCAGTTGCTGACGATAGAGTCCCAGCTGGTTGCAGGCCAGGCCAAACAGCCGCTCCGCCGGCGCCGATGGGCTGGCCAGCTGCTGGGCCAGGGCACTGAGCAGCACCGTCAGCTCGTCGGTCAGCTGGGCCGGCTTGTGATAACGCACCACAGGTGCCGCCCGGCGGCCAAAATGGCTGTCCAACTGGTGGGTCAGCAGCCGGTAGACCAGCCATTCGCCCACCGCCAACCGGCCGTCGGCCATCATCAGCTGCAACAGATCCTCGCGGAACGCCTTGTATTGCTGGGGGCTTTGCTGGCGCAGGGCCGGCAGGCAGAGCTCCAGCAGGGCCAGCCGCTCGCCGGGCCGAGTCAGCGGCGTGGCCAGGGCCGTCACCTCTTCGGCCCGGGTGAGGTTCGCCAGCTGCCGGCGCCGAACCGTCTCGTCGCCGTCCAGCAGCAGGGCGAAGATGAGCTGGCGAGCCAGCCAAGGGTCGCGGGCCGCCGTCACCTTGTCGGCGGGCAGCACCGCCAGCCAGCCATCGGGATCCGTCTCCAGCAACCGGGGGGCGGGAGCCTGGGGGGCGGGGGCTGAGCCCTGGGCGATGGCCAGGGCGCCAGCCAGGGCCGCGCTCACCGGCGCCTCCTTCAGCCAGGCCTGGGCTACCTCGGCACGGGACGGGGGCTCGGGGGCGGGATCGGCCGGATCCGGGGCCAGATAGCGACCATCCCAGGCAGGATCCAGCCGGCGGATACGCTCGGCCAGGGGCGGATGGGTGGCAAACAAGCCGGCAAAGGTGCTGCTGAGACCCTGGCAAAAAAACAGGTGGCTGTACTCCTCGCCGGCGGTGTGAAAGATGAGGGAGGCGTACTGATGGCCGCCCACCTTCTTCAGGGCGTTGGCCAGGGCCTGCGGGTGACGGGCAAACTGCACCGCCGCCGCATCGGCCAGAAACTCCCGCTGCCGGCTGACGGCGGCGCGCATCAGGCGGCCCCACTGTTGCCCCACATAACCCAGCAGCATGAGCCCCAGCCCCAGCAGGGTGCCACGACCCGCGCGCCCCCGCCGGCTGCCGCTGCCATGCCACAGCTGGCGACCCAGCTGACCCAGCCCCACCAGGCCGTAGAGGCCGGCGGTGAGCCGCAGGTTCAGCCGCATGTCGCCATTGAGGATGTGGCTGAACTCATGCCCCACCACAGCTTGCAGCTCGTCCCGGTTCAAGGCATTGAGCGCACCGCGGGTCACGCAGATCACCGCATCATTGAGGGTGTGTCCGGCGGCGAAGGCGTTGATCCCCGGCTCCTGCTCCTGCAGGTAGAGGCCGGGCATGGGCAGGCCGGCGGCGATGGCCATCTCCGCCACCACGTTGGCGAAGCGCCGCTCCAGCGGATCCTCCGGCGCGGGCAGCACGGGGCGAGCCCCCAGGGCCTCGGCCACCTTGCGGCCGCCTTGCAACAGGCTGATGTAGCGAAAGGCGCAAAACAGCAGCATGCCGGCCAGGCTGGCGACGCTGGCGCCCAGCAGCGAGCCGGCATTGCCGCCACGCCAGAAGTCGGTGCTGAGGGCGGCCAGAAACAGCAAGCCGGTCAGGCCGGAGACCAGGGCCAGCCCCAGCAGATAGAGCAGCAGCCACCACAGGCTGCGGCGCTTGGCGCTGTCCTGTTGTTCGAAAAAATCCAGCATGGCGGCGACTTAGTGGAAGCTGACCTTGGGCGGTGCCTGATGCTCGTCGCCGGGGATCTCCAGCAGGCTGGCATCCTGCGGGTGGCCCAGGGTCGTGGCCAAGAGCACGGTGGGGAAGCTGCGCCGCTGTATGTTGTACAGGGTCACGGCATCATTGAACGCCTGGCGGGCGAAGGCGATGCGGTTTTCCGTGGAGGCGAGTTCCTCACTCAGCTGCGCCATGGTCTCGTTGGCCTTGAGCTCGGGATAGGCCTCCACCTTCAGGCTGAAACCGGCCAGGGCCTGGCCCAGACGGCCTTCGGCCTGGCTCAGGGTGGCCAGGGCGGCGGCTTCACCGGGCTGGGCCCTGGCCACCTGCAGGCCGGCCAGGGCCTCGTTGCGGGCCTGGGTGACGGCACTCAGGGTCTCTTTTTCATGGCTCAGGTAGCCCTGGGCCGTCTCCACCAGATTGGGGATGAGATCGTAACGGCGTTTGAGCTGGACGGCGATCTGGGCGAAGGCATTCTCGTAACGCCCCTTGAGGGTGACCAGACGGTTGTACTGGGTGGCGATGAACAGGCCGGCGAGCAGCACCAGGCCCAGCAGGGTGGCAAGAAACAGCATGGGTCACATCCTCCTTGATAAGCTGCCTGCACCTTAGCGCAAGGGGAGGCCTGGACCCAAGCCGTTGGGAGTCAAATTGAGACGTCGGCGGATGTTCCGCTTAGCGCTCCTGCCACTGGATCTGGCAATGGCGATCTTCCGGATCCCGGCTCATCAGCAGGCGGGCGAACAGGGTGTCGAACTCCTCATCCTCCCCCAGCAGGCCGATGCAGATCTCCACATGGCGGGCGGGATCCAGATCGAAGTCCAGGTACTCCTGCCAATCGGCATCCGGTTCGCTGTCACCCAAGGCACCGCGGGTTTCGAACTCGGCATTGAACAGGGCGATCTGCTCCTGGCTCAGATTGTCGGCGGCCAGTTCCAGAAAGATTTCATAGGCATGATCGAGCAGCTCGTCTGTGCTCAGCTGGGGGGTGTCTTGCATGATGACCTCGGCATAGGGGACTGCGCGTTATTAGAGCATGGATCCCGGGGCGGATCATCTGGAGGCTATTCCCCGGTGGACGCTATGGCCATGTGCTATGGTCTCTGGCAGGCAATGACAGGAGTTTAATCTGGTGGCATCCCATCATCGTTGGTCCGTCCATCTCAGCGGGCATCCCCTGCTGGATCACCAGCATCAGGAGCTGGCCAGCCAGTTGGCCCAGCTGGAGTCTTTGCTGGCATCCTCGGCTGACGAAACGGCCTTGCTGGCCAGTCTGACGGCGCTGGATCACCAGACCCGGGCGCACTTTCGCTGCGAAGAGCAGCTGATGGCCGAGCAGCACTACCCCCACCTGGATGCGCATCGCCAGCATCACCAGCAGATTGAGCAGCAGGCGGATGCCCTGCTGCGGCAATACCACAAGGGACGGGTGAGTCTGGCGGATCTCATCACCCAATTCTTGCAGGAGGTCGCCGCCCCCCATATCCGCGAGGACGATGCGGATCTGCGGCATTACCTGCAGGCCCGCGCCCGCGGCTAAGGCGTTGAAAACCGCCGTTTTAAAGCTAAGCCTGTGTCGTCTCTCACCTTTTTCTTGCTCGAATTCCTGGCGGCGATGGTAGTCTAGGCGCGCAACGTGTCATTATGGCGCCAGGCCCTCGTCGGGCAGCCAACCGGAATTAGCAGAAACCATCATGAGTGATGTCGAACTGAGCCTCGAAGGCGTGGAGCGGCTGCCGCTGCATACCTTCACCGAACAGGCTTACCTCAACTACTCCATGTACGTGATCATGGATCGGGCCCTGCCCCATATCAGCGACGGCTTGAAGCCGGTGCAGCGGCGCATCATCTACGCCATGAGCGAACTGGGCCTCTCGGCCCTGGCCAAGCATAAGAAGTCCGCCCGTACCGTGGGGGACGTGCTGGGTAAGTACCATCCCCACGGCGACTCGGCCTGTTACGAGGCCATGGTGCTGATGGCCCAGCCCTTCTCCTATCGCTATCCCCTGGTGGACGGTCAGGGCAACTGGGGGGCACCGGACGACCCTAAATCCTTCGCCGCCATGCGTTATACCGAGGCGCGGCTGTCCAAGTTCTCCGAACTGCTGCTCTCCGAGCTGGAGCAGGGCACGGTGGAGTGGGGCCCCAACTTCGACGGCACCCTGAAGGAGCCCCTGTTCCTGCCGGCCCGCCTGCCGCACATTCTGCTCAACGGCGTCACCGGCATCGCCGTGGGCATGGCCACCGACATTCCGCCCCACAATGCCCGCGAGGTGGCTCACGCCTGTGTGGCCCTGCTGGACAACCCCAAGGCCGGGGTGGCCGAGCTGATGGACCATATCCAGGGGCCCGATTACCCCACGGCGGCGGAGATCATCACGCCGCGGGACGAGATCGCCAAGATCTACGAGTCCGGCAAGGGCTCCATCAAGATGCGCGCCGTCTACCAGGTGGAGGAGGGCGACATCATCATCACCGCCCTGCCGCACCAGGCCTCCGGCGCCAAGGTGCTGGAGCAGATCGCCGGCCAGATGCAGGCCAAGAAGCTGCCCATGGTGACGGATCTGCGGGATGAGTCGGATCACGAGAACCCGACCCGCATCGTCATAGTGCCACGCTCCAACCGGGTGGATGTGGAGCAGTTGATGCAACACCTGTTCGCCAGCACGGATCTGGAGAAGAGCTACCGGGTCAACCTCAACATATTGGGGATGGACCACAGGCCCCAGGTCAAGAGCCTGCCCCAGCTGCTCACCGAGTGGCTGACCTTCCGCCGGGAAACCGTGCGCCGCCGGTTGCAACACCGGCTGGAGAAGGTGGAGCGCCGGCTGCACCTGTTGGATGGTTTGCTGGTGGCCTACCTCAACCTGGACGAGGTGATCCACATCATCCGTACCGAGGACGAGCCCAAGGCGGTGCTGATGGCCCGCTTCGAGCTCACCGAGGCCCAGGCCGACTATATCCTCGACACCCGGCTGCGCCAGTTGGCCCGCCTGGAAGAGATGAAGATCCGCGGCGAGCAGGATGAGCTGGCCAAGGAACGGGAGCAGCTGCAACAGCTGCTGGGCTCCGAGCGGCGCATGAGCAACCTGCTGAAGAAAGAGCTGCTGGCGGATGCCGAGAAGTACGGCGACGACCGCCGCTCTCCGCTCATCGAGCGCGAGGAGGCCAAGGCCCTCACCGAGAAGGAGCTGACCCCCAGTGAGCCGGTAACCGTGGTGCTGTCCGAGATGGGCTGGGTGCGGGCGGCCAAGGGCCACGAGGTGGATGTGGCCGGCCTCTCCTACAAGGCGGGGGACGGCTATCTGGCCTCGGCGCCGGGTCGCAGCAACCAGCAGGCGGTGTTTCTCACCAACCAGGGCCGCACCTATGCCATGGAGGCCCACACGCTGCCATCGGCCCGCTCCCAGGGCGAGCCGCTCACCGGTCGCTGCAGCCTCAACCCCGGCGAGCAGGCCCGCCATGTGCTGCTGGCGCCGGAGGAGCAGCGCTATCTGCTCTGCTCCGATGCCGGCTATGGCTTCGTCTGCCGCTACAGCGATCTCATCAGCAAGAACAAGAATGGCAAGGCGCTGCTCAGCATCCCCGAGGGGGCCGAGGTGATGGCGCCCCAGCCGGTGCCCGATGGCGACGGCATCCTCTGTCTGACCATCAGTGCCGACGGCCGCATGCTGCTGTTCCCCCTGCAGGACCTGCCTGAGCTGGCCAAGGGCAAGGGCAACAAGATGATGGGCATCAGCAGTGCCAAGCTGGCCAGCCGCGAGGAGTTCGTCAGTCAGCTGGCCCTGGTGCGGGAGGATCAGTCCGTGGTGCTCTATGCCGGCAAGCGCAAGCTGACCTTGAAGCCCAGCGATCTGGCCCACTATCGGGGCGAGCGGGGCCGGCGGGGCGCCAAGCTGCCCCGTGGTCTGCAGCGGGTGGACAAGATTGAACCCGTCATCGAGGAGGGGGCTTCCGCGTGAGGCTCCATCGCCAACCCCTGCCGAGGCCGCTATACTGCGGCCTCTTCATCTAGAGGGATCACCATGCTTAAGTTTTTCCGCATCGTATTGCTGGGCATCTTGATGGTGTGCTGGTTTGTCTTGGGCCTGCTGCTGTGCCTGGCCCGACCGCGCCATCGCAACAACAGCTACCTGCTCTCCCGTTGGGGGCTGCACCTGGCCTGCCCGCTGCTGGGCATCAAGGTCAAGGTCATCATCCCCGAGCAATGCCGCAACCTGGGGCCAGCCATCTACGCCGCCAACCACCAGACCAACTGGGACATCATGGTGATGACAGGGGCGGTGCGGCCCGGTGTGGTGGCGGTGGGCAAGAAGAGCCTGCTGTGGATCCCGCTGTTCGGCGCCCTGTTCTACCTGGGGGGCAACATCCTCATCGACCGGGGCAACCGCAGCAAGGCCATCGACACCATACTGCAGGTGGTGGATCGCATCCGTGGTCGTCGCATCTCGGTCTGGATGTTCCCCGAGGGCACCCGCTCCAAGGGCCGCGGCATGCTGCCGTTCAAGACCGGCGCCTTCCACACCGCCCTGCAGGCCAAGGTGCCCGTGGTGCCCGTGGTGGCCTCCAGCTATGCCGACCAGATCGACCTCAACCGTTGGGACAATGGCGAGGTGATCGTCGAGATGCTGCCGGCGGTGTCCACCGAGGGCTGGCAACGTGAGTCGGTGCGTCAGCATGGTGACGAGATCCGCAGCCTGATGCTGGCCAAGCTGGCCGAGCTGGATGCCCAGGTGCGGCGCCCCTAATCGTGGTCGTGAATGACAAGGGCCCGCAGCAGTTGCCGCGGGCCCTTGTCTATGGCGTCCTGGCTTACAGGCTCATGGGCATGACGCGGTTGCGGCCCAGAGCCTTGGCCTGGTAGAGCTGATCGTCCACCCGGCGCATCAGGGTCTCGTAGTCGTCGCTGGGCTTAAACTCGGTGACGCCGAACGAGGCGGTGATGCGGCTGACCCGCTCGCCGCTGCGCTTGTCCATGATGCTCAGCCGTTCGATGGCGCGGCGCAGCGCCTCGGCAAACTGGCGGGCCACCGTCAGATTGCGCTTGGGCAGCACTATGACCATCTCCTCGCCACCGATCCGGTAGGCCACCTCCCCATCCTTGCAGGCCTCGCTCAGCCGGCGGGCCAGGGCCTTGAGCACCTGATCGCCGAACAGGTGGCCGTATTGGTCGTTGAGCCGCTTGAAGTGATCTATGTCCATCAGCACCAGGCTGAAGGGGCTGTCGCTGGTCAGGTAGCCCCGCAGCGCCTCGTCAAAGGCGCGGCGGTTGAGCAGGCCGGTGAGGGCATCCTGATAGGCCAGCTCCCGGCTCTTGGCCAGACTCTGTTTGAGTTCGGCGATCTCCTTGTTGGCCTCGGCCAGCTGGGAGGTAAACAGCCGGGTGCTCTGGCTGATGTCCCGGCTGCCCTGGATCAGCTCCCGTACCAGGCCCGTGGTCTCCTCGATGGAGAGGCCTTCGCTCTCGAAGCGGGTGAGCTTGGCGAAGCTGTTCTCCAGCACCTGCTGGAACTGGCCGGTATCGCTCAGGGTGTCGGCCATGGTGGCGCCCAGCTCCAGCAGCATGGCCTCCAGACTGAGCTTGGTCTGCTCAATGCTCTGGCTGGCTTCATCGGCCACATGCTGCTGGTAGAGCCGCTCGCTGGTATGGGCGGAGCAGTGGCCCTGCTGACGGATGGAGTCATCGATGGCCTGGCTTAGGCCCGGATTGCGCTGGGCCACATAGGTGTACCAGACCGCATAGTTGGTGGGCGTGGTGGGGATCTGGTACTTGATCATCAAGGGCAGCGCCTGTTTCAAGTAGGCACTGGCTTCGGTAAAGCTGTCTTTGGACATGTACGTTCTCTTACCTTACGGCACCGCGGGCCGGCATTTGGCTCAGTGTAAGCTGGCGTGCGCGGGTTGTCTGTGAAATCG
The DNA here is from genome assembly GCF_039540575.1 of Pseudaeromonas paramecii. Lineage (NCBI taxonomy): Bacteria > Pseudomonadati > Pseudomonadota > Gammaproteobacteria > Aeromonadales > Aeromonadaceae > Pseudaeromonas > Pseudaeromonas paramecii. The sequence continues at coordinate 16,051 of NZ_BAABFC010000024.1, read as the reverse complement.
TCGCTGCCAATGGCTCTGTGCTTTCGTTATACTTTTGACGTCCCTCAAAATTCTGACAGGCCTGCCGATTTATGTCTTCTCAAGATATTTCCCCCCAAGACCCCTTCCTGGCTCGCGAAGCCGAAAAATACGACAATCCCATTCCCAGCCGGGAGTTCATCCTCTCCATCATGGAGCAGCGCAAGACTCCGGTCTCCCACGCCGAGCTCGTCGCCGAGTTTGACCTGCAGGACGAGGACCAGGTGGAAGCCTTGCGGCGCCGCTTGCGTGCCATGGAGCGCGACGGCCAGCTGGTGTTCACCCGGGCCAAGAGCTACGCCCTGCCGGAGCGCATGAACCTGGTGAAGGGCACAGTGCTGGGCCACAAGGATGGCTTTGGCTTCCTGCGGCCCGAAGGCGGCGGCAGCGATCTCTTCCTGGGCCCGCGGGAGATGAGCGGCCTGATGCACGGTGACTTCGTGCTGGTGCAGCCCACCCGTACCGATGCCAAGGGGCGGCAGGAAGCCCGTCTGGTGCGCCTGCTGCAATCCCGCGAGCTGGAGATCGTCGGCCGCTACTTCATCGAGAACGAAGTCTGCTTCGTGGTGCCCGACGACAGCCGTCTGGATCAGGATATCCTGATCCCCGCCGGCAAGAACCTGGGCGCCCGTCAGGGCCAGATGGTGGTGGCACGCATCACCCAGCGGCCCACCGCCCGGGTCAACGCCGTGGGGGAGGTGATCGAGGTGCTGGGCGACCACATGGAGCCGGGCATGGAGATCGAGGTGGCCATCCGCAACTATGGCATCCCTCACGTTTGGCCCGCCGAGGTGCTGGCCCAGATCAAGGACCTCCACGAAGAGGTCTCAGAAGAGGCCAAGGCTGGCCGGGTGGATCTGCGGGGCATCCCCCTGGTGACCATAGATGGCGAGGACGCCCGGGACTTTGACGATGCGGTCTTCTGTCAGGCCAAGCCCGCAGGCGGCTGGCGCCTGTGGGTGGCCATCGCCGACGTCTCCTACTATGTGCGGCCGGGACAGCCGCTGGACAAGGAGGCGGCGCTGCGCGGCAACTCGGTTTACTTCCCCGAGCAGGTGATCCCCATGCTGCCGGAGGTGCTCTCCAACGGCCTCTGCTCGCTCAATCCCCAGGTGGATCGCCTGTGCATGGTGTGCGAGATGACCATCTCCGCCCAGGGCAAGCTCTCCGGCTACCGCTTCTACGAGGGGGTGATGAACTCCCACGCCCGTCTCACCTACTCCAAGGTGGCGGCGATTCTGGACGGGGATCTGCGCCTGCGGGAGCATTACGGCCCCCTGGTGCCGCACCTCGAAGAGCTGCACAAGCTCTATCACGCCCTGAAGCGTAATCGTCAACACCGTGGCGCCGTGGAGTTTGAGAGCGATGAGACCCGCTTCGTGTTCAACGCCCAGCGCAAGATAGAGCGCATAGTGCCGCTCATCCGCAACGACGCCCACAAGATCATCGAAGAGTGCATGATACAGGCGAACGTGGCGGCGGCCCGCTTCATCGAGCACCACGAGGCCGACACCCTGTTCCGTATCCACGAGCGGCCCGGCGAGATGAAGCTGGAGACCTTCCGCCACTTCCTGGCCGAGCTGGGGCTGGAGCTCAAGGGCGGTCTGGAGCCCGAGCCGCGGGACTTTGCCGATCTGGCGGAGCTGGTGCACGACAGACCCGATGCGGAGCTCATCAATACCATGCTGCTGCGCTCCATGCAGCAGGCGGTGTACAGCGCCGACAACCAGGGCCACTTCGGCCTGGCGCTCAAGTCTTACGCCCACTTCACCTCACCCATCCGCCGCTATCCGGATCTGGTGCTGCACCGGGCCATCAAGTACCAGCTGGCCAAGGAGCAGGGCAAACCCAAGCACAAGTGGACCCCCACTGGCGGCTACAACTACCAGTACGACGAGGTGGCGCCCCTGGGCGAGCAGTGTTCCATGACCGAGCGGCGGGCCGACGAGGCCACCCGGGATGTGGCGGACTGGCTCAAGTGCGAATACATGCAAGATCACGTGGGGGATGAGCTGGACGGCGTCATCGCCTCGGTCACCGGCTTCGGCCTGTTCGTCCGCCTGGCGGATCTGCACATCGACGGTCTGGTGCACATCAGCACCCTGACCAACGACTACTACCAGTTCGACCCGGGCCGCCAGACCCTGATCGGCCAGAACTTCCGCCGGGTCTACCGGCTGGGGGACAAGGTGCGGGTCAAGGTGATGGGCGTCAACCTGGATGATCGTAAGATCGACTTCGTGCTGGTGGAGGAGGGGTTAACCTTCAGCGGCAAGGGGGCCAAGGCCCAGCGGCAGAAGCTGGCAGAGATCGAAGCCCGCCGTAGCCAGGCCAAAGAGGGGGCCGACAAGCGCAACAAGGCCAGGAAACAGGAGGCGGACGCCGGCAAGAAGGCGCCCTCCAAGGCGAAACGTCAAGGCAAGAAGAAGAAATGAGTAGCGAGATGATCTACGGCATCCATGCCGTCACCGCCCTGCTGGACACGGCGCCCGAGCGCTTCATCGAGGCCTGGGCCCTCAAGGGGCGGGAGGATGACCGCCTGCTGCCCCTGCTGAACCTGCTGCGCAAGTACGGTGTCAGCATCCAGTTTGTCCAGCGCAAGACCCTGGATGACAAGGCCGAAGGCGCCATCCACCAGGGCATCATTGCCCGCATCAAGGAAGGCAAAAAATACGAAGAGGCGGATCTGTGGGATCTGCTGGACAAGCAGCCCCAGCCCTTCCTGCTGGTGCTGGACGGTGTCACCGACCCCCACAACCTGGGGGCCTGCCTGCGTAGCGCCGATGCCGCTGGGATCCATGCCCTGATAGTGCCGCGGGACAAGTCGGTCAGCCTCAACGCCACCGCCCGCAAGGTGGCCTGCGGCGCCGCCGAAACCGTGCCCTTCATCCAGGTCACCAACCTGGCTCGTACCCTGCGGGAGCTGCAGGAGCGCAACATCTGGGTGGTGGGTACCGCCGGCGAGACCGATGACCAGCTGTTCGATGCCAAGCTCACCGGGCCCCTGGCCCTGGTGATGGGCGCCGAAGGCACAGGGTTGCGCCGCCTGACCCGGGAGCATTGCGATCAGCTGATCCGCATCCCCATGGCCGGCGCCGTCTCCAGCCTCAACGTCTCCGTGGCCACCGGCATCTGCCTGTTTGAAGCGGTGCGCCAGCGCCGTTGAGCCTGCCAGCCTGCGGGCGGTGACAAAATCGACACAGGGATTGCCACCGCCCCTTGCCCCACGTACAATAGCGCGCCTTAAATCGGTCAACACACCAACTAAGTTCCTTGCCTTCGACGGCCCGACCGAGCCTCAACGAAGGCTACTAACCCGTAAGGAGCAATCCATGCGTCATTATGAAATCGTCTTTATGGTTCATCCGGACCAGAGCGAGCAGGTTGCCGGTATGATCGAGCGTTACACCGGCGCGATCGAAACTTCCGGTGGCAAGATCCATCGCCTGGAAGACTGGGGCCGTCGTCAACTGGCTTACCCCATCGACAAGCTGCACAAGGCTCACTATGTGCTGATGAACGTAGAGGCCGAACAGGCTGTGATCGACGAGCTGGAAAACAACTTCCGCTTCAACGATGCCGTTATCCGCAACATGATCATGCGTACCAAGCAAGCTGTGACCGAAGCCTCTCCGATGGCCAAGGCACGCGAAGAGCGCCAAGGCCGCCGCGACGATCGCGCGGAAGAAGGTGCTGCTGCTGAAGCCGCTGCTGAGTAATTACAGAGTACTTAAGAGGATCACTGCAAATGGCACGTTATTTCCGTCGTCGCAAGTTCTGCCGCTTCACCGCTGAAGGCGTAACCGAGATCGATTACAAAGATATCGCTACCCTGAAGAACTACATCACTGAATCTGGCAAGATCGTACCGAGCCGTATCACCGGTACCCGCGCCAAGTATCAGCGTCAACTGGCACGCGCCATCAAGCGTGCTCGTTACCTGGCTCTGCTGCCGTACACCGATCTGCACAACAAGTAATCGGCGTCTGGGCCTAACTCAACACATACCGAGGAAAGGTAATGGAAGTTATTCTGCTCGATAAGATCGCTCGTCTGGGCGGTCTGGGTGACAAGGTCACCGTTAAGTCTGGTTTTGCCCGTAACTACCTGATCCCGCAAGGGAAGGCTGTTATGGCCACCAAGGCTAACCTGGAAATGTTCGAAGCCCGTCGCGCCGAGCTGGAAGCCAAGCTGGCTGACCAACTGGCTGCTGCCCAGGCTCGTGCTGCCCAAATCGAAGCCCTGAAGGTGGTTATCGCCTCCAAGTCTGGCGACGAAGGCAAGCTGTTCGGCTCCATCGGCAACCGTGACGTGGCTGATGCCGTCACCGCCGCCGGTGTTGCTGTGAACAAGAGCGAAGTTCGTATGCCCGAAGGCGCCCTGCGCTACACCGGCGAATACGACATCGCCCTGCAGCTGCACGCTGACGTTAAGACCACCGTCAAGGTGGAAGTGGTTGCCGAGTAATCGCGCACTGCTGATAAAGAACCCGCGCTTGTCGCGGGTTTTTTATTGCCCAAAATCCATCTACCCTGTGAAAAAACAGGGGGTGAGCCATGGTAGAGTGGATCCAGGGTCGGGTGATCGGCCGACGTGACTGGAGTGACAAGCTGTTCTCCTTGCAGGTGCAGGCGGATCTGCCGGCCTACCAGGCGGGTCAGTTTACCCGCTTGGCTCTCGACCTGGCCGGCGAGCGGCTGGCGCGGGCCTACTCCTTCGTCAATTCCCCCAGTTCTGATCATCATGAGTTCCTGCTGGTGCGGGTGCAGGGCGGGCGGCTCAGCCCTGCACTGGGGCAACTGGCGGCGGGGGACACCCTCTGGCTGGCGCCTCAGGCCAGCGGCTTTCTCACCGAGTCCGAAATCCCCGTCGGTGGCCGGCTCTGGCTGCTGGCCACCGGCACCGGCATAGGGCCATTTCTCTCCCTGCTCAGTGACGGCGCCGTGGCCCGTCGCTTTGAGCGGCTAGTTCTGGTGCATGGGGTGCGGGAGGGGGCCGAGCTGGTCTATCCCGAGTTGATTGCCCAATACGCCCGCCAATGGGGGACGCGCTTTGCCTACCAGCCCCTAGTGACCCGTGAGCCTTGGCCCGACGCCCTACCGATGCGCATTCCTCAGGCCTTGGCCGAGGGGACCCTGTGCCGGCTGCTGGGCATCAGCCTGGATCCGGCGCAGGATCGCGTCCTGCTGTGTGGTAACCCGGACATGGTGGCCGACAGCCTGGCCACGCTGGAGACACTGGGCTTTGCCCGCCATCGCCGACGGGCGCCGGGGCAGGTGATGATGGAAAACTATTGGAGCCCGGCTAGTGGGTGAGCCAAATCATCAGGCTCAGGAAGGCGGCCAGGCCGCCACCCAGGCCGATGATCCAGTAGAAGCCGGTGAGCCCCTTACGCCAGGGGATGCGGAAGTAATACAAGAAGGCCCACCACATCAGGGCCAGCAACAGCGGCAATAGAAACAAACGACTCATCGCGTCCTCGTTAATCCCTTGTTATTCTTCGCTCTCTTATTCTGAGCCGAATGTAGTGTGAGAGCCAGAGCATGACATCCCTTCCCTGTTGCGGTTTTATCTCCCCCCTGAGGCTGGCCCGGGTGCTCCGCCATGCTTGAACTGGGCGCCGGCAGCGGCCTGTTTGTCGCCGCCTTTGCCTCGGCCACCCTGCTGCCGGGCGGCTCCGAACTGTGGCTGGCGGCCCTGGTGCAGCAGCAGCCGGAGCAGTTGTGGTACTGGTGGAGTCTGGCCACCCTGGGTAACACCCTGGGCTCCCTGACCACCTTCGCGCTGGGGGTCTGGTTGGCGGGCCGTTGGGGGGCGGAGCGGTTTGATAAGCGGGGCCAGCAACGGGCCCTGGCCTGGCTGCGGCGTTACGGCCCCTGGAGTCTGCTGCTGGCCTGGTTGCCACTGGTGGGGGATGGCCTCTGCCTGCTGGCCGGCTGGCTGCGCTGCGGCTGGCCCCTGGCCTGCGTGTTGATCGCCCTGGGCAAGGGCACCCGTTACCTGGTGGTGGCGGGGATCATGAGTCTGATATGAAGGATGGCGTGAGCATGAGTGTGGGGAACAAGGGCGTGGTACGCCTGTGGCTGCTGGTGTTGGGTTGGCTGTGGGCTTCGCTGGCCTGGGCAGACATCCGCCTGCTGGATGAGCACAAGGCGGCACCGGGCAGTCAGGACATCAGCTACCAGCGCTATCGGCTGGATAACGGCCTGACCCTGTTGCTGCATGTGGACCACTCCGATCCCCTGGTGCATGTGGAGGTGACCTACCATGTGGGCTCCGCCCGCGAGGTGCCCGGCATGACCGGCTTTGCCCACCTGTTCGAACACATGATGTTCCAGGGCTCGGCCCATGTGGAAAATGGCCAGCACTTCGCCCTGGTACAGGGCGTCGGGGGCGATGCCAACGGGGAGACAGGCCGGGATCTCACCCGCTATTACGAGACGGTGCCGGCCAATCAGCTGGAACGGGTGCTCTGGCTGGAGTCGGATCGCATGGGCTTTTTGCTGCCTGCCCTGAGCCAGCACAAATTTGATATTCAGCGGGCCACCGTCAAGAACGAGAAGGGGCAGAACTACGACAACCAGCCCTATGGCCGGGTGCGTGAACAGCTCTCTGCGGCCCTCTATCCGCCGTCTCACCCCTATGCCTGGCAACCCATAGGTCGGGTGGAAGATCTGGATAGCGCCACCCTGGGAGATGTGCAGCAGTTCTTTTTGCGCTGGTATGGCCCCAACAACGCCACCCTGGCCATTGGCGGTGACCTCGATGTGCCCCAGACCCTGGCCTGGGTGCAGCACTACTTCGGCGATATTCAGCCCGGGCCCGAGCCCAGTCGGCTGGCGCCGCAACCGGCCTGGCTGCCCCGCACCCGGCATCTGACTCAGGAGGACGATGTCCATCTGCCGCTGCTCTACATGGCGATCCCCACCGTCTGGTCCGGGCAGGCGGACGAGGCGGCCATGGATGTGCTGACTGACCGCTTGGGCGGTTCGCGCACCTCCTTGCTCTACCAGCAACTGGTCAAGACCGGCTTGGCGGTGAGTGCGGGGGCCAATCACAGCTGCGGCGAGCTGGCCTGCAGCCTGGAGATCTGGGCCTATGCCAATCCCCAGCAGGATCCCAGCCTGGCCCCCCTGTATCACCAGATCCAGCAGATCTTGGCCGATCCCCAGCTGGGGCAGGTGAGTGCCGATGGACTGGCGCGCATCCAGGGGCGCCTGCAGGCTTCCGCCGTCTGGGGGCTGGAGAGTGTGTCTGGCCGCATGACGGTGCTCGCCAGCGGCCAGGTGCTGCACGACGATCCCCGCTATGAGCTCAAGGCCTTGCAGGCCATGGGGCAGGTGACGCCGGAGGCGGTGGAACAGGTTTATCGGCGCTATGTGCAGCAGGCGCCGGCCGTGGTACTGAGCGTGGTTCCACGCGGGGAGACGGGCCTGGCGGCGGCGCCGGCGGACTTTGTTACTCAGCCGGTCACCGCTTGGCCGCGGGCACAAGGCGAACCCTTGCCGCAACGGCCCGTGCCGGACGGCCAGCGCGCCCAGCCGCCGGCGGCTGGTGCCTGGAAGGGCAATCCACCTCCGACCCTGTGGCGCGCCAGCCTGGGCCAGGAGATCGCCCTGCTGGGCAGCGAGCAACACGAGATCCCGGCGATTTCCTTGTTGCTGGCCTTGCCCGGCGGGCGGCAGGCGGAGACGCCCCAGACCCTGGGGTTGGCGGAGCTGACCGCCCGGGTGGTGAGTCAGGGCAGTGTGACCCTGGATAGCGAGCAGCTCAGTGACAGGCTGCAGCGCTTGGGCTCCAGCCTCAGCCTGTCGGTGGGGCAGGATTACACCCTGGTGCAGCTGAGCTGCCTCCGGACCCATCTGGATGAGTCCTTGGCCCTGCTGCAGGAGATCTGGCAGCAGCCGGGCTTTCGTGAGGCGGATTTTGCCCGGGTGAAGGCCCAGCTGCTGCAGTCCCAGGCCCAGGCACAGCGCTCCCCGGTCTGGTTGGCGGATCAGACCCTAGCGCGCACCCTGTATGGCCCGGCGCAGCGCCAGGGGCAGCCCGATCTGGGGAGCCCGGCACAGCTGGCCAGCTACAGTCTGGCGGACGTGCAGGCCTTCTATCGCACCCACTACGGCGCCCGCCAGGCCAAACTGGTGGTGGTGGGGGACATCACCCAAGCCGAGCTGCTGCCCAAGCTGGCCTTTTTAGGACAGGGCCCGCTGGCCGGTGGGCGCGGCGCGGCCAAACCGCAGCCGAGCCACAGCGTGGCCAAGCCGGGCATCTACCTGCTGGATCAGCCGGGCTCACCGCAATCTGTGATCCGCATCGGCCGTACCGCCCTGCCGTTTGATGCCCTGGGGGCGGACTTTATGAATCGCCTGGCCAACTATCCCTTGGGCGGTGCCTTCAACTCCCGCCTGAACCTGCGGCTGCGGGAGCAGTTGGGCTACACCTATGGGGTGAGTGCCGGCTTTGGCAGCGACCGGCACGGTGGCGAGTATGTGCTGAGTACCCAGGTGCGGCAGGATGCCACAGCTCCAGCCATCAAAGAGGCGCTGCGGCTGTTGCAAGAGTATGCGGCCAAGGGGCCCACTGAGGCGGAGCTCAAGCAGATGCAGCAGGCCCTGCCGCTGCAGGATGCCATGGCCTACGAGACCCTGGGGCAGAAGGCGGGTTACCTGATGCAGCTGCTGCTGGATGATCTGCCGGCGGATACCGGTCGCCAGCAGCAGGCCCTGCTGGCGGGCTTGAGCCTGACGCCCTTGCAGCAGGCCGCCGCCCGCTGGCTGGATCCGGCACAGATGGTGATTGTGGTGGTGGGGGATGGCCAGGCCCTTGAAAAATCCCTCGCCAGGCTCCACCTTCCCCTCTATTCAGTGGCCGCTCCCTAAGAGCGGCCTGGGCCCGCATGCGGGCGCCCTAACCGGGGCGGCATGGCCGCCTTGTAAGGAAACCTATGGCAACCTGTCTTTCCCTGACCGACATGCTCAGTGGCTTTAGTTCGGCGGATCGTCTTTCTTCCCTGCGGGGTATCCGCCGTGGTCTGGAGCGTGAGGCGTTGCGCATCACCCCAGAGGGCCGTCTGTCGATGCAGGATCATCCCGCCGGTCTGGGGGCGGCGCTGACCCACAGCCACATCACCACCGACTATGCCGAGAGCATGATGGAGTTCATCACTCCGGCCTCGGATTCCATGGAGAGTCTGCTGAACCAGCTGGGGGACATTCATCGGCATGCCCTGCGGCACCTGGGGCAGGAGCGGCTCTGGCCGCTGTCCATGCCCTGCTTCATCGGTGACCAGACGCCGATCCGGTTGGCCCAGTACGGCCATTCCAACGAAGGGCGGGTCAAGACCCTCTACCGCCAGGGGCTGCACCACCGTTATGGCAGCCTGATGCAGGTGATCTCCGGGGTGCACTACAACTTCTCCATGCCCGACAGCTTCTGGAGCGAGTGGCAGGAGATCCAGGCCGCCAAGTGCCAGTGCAAACGGTTCATCAGCGATGGGTACATGGGGCTCATCCGCAACGTCTATCGTTTCGGCTGGTTGGTGCCCTATCTGTTCGGTGCCTCGCCGGCCCTGTGTAGTTCCTTCCTCAATGGTCGGCCGACCAGTTTGCCGTTCCAGAGCCTGGGCAAGGGTACCTTGTATCTGCCCTACGCCACCTCGTTGCGGCTATCGGATCTGGGCTACACCAACAAGGCCCAGTCGGTGCTCTCCATCAACCATGACAACCTGGCCAGCTACGTGGGCAGCGTGCGCCGCGCCTTGCATACCTCGGCGCCTGAATTCGCCGCCATCGGCGTCAAGGAAGGGGACGAATACCGTCAGCTCAACGACAAGGTGCTGCAGCTGGAGAACGAGCTGTACGCGCCCATTCGGCCCAAGCGCAGCCTGCGCAACGGCGAACGCACCCTGTGTGCCCTGGAGCGGCGCGGCATCGAATACATAGAGCTGCGCACCCTGGATGTGAATCCCTTCTCGCCTCTGGGCGTGGAGGCCGAGCAGCTGCGCTTCCTGGATCTGTTCCTGGTCTGGTGTCTGCTGCGGCCGTCTCCGGCACTGGATGAGGCCGAGATGGCCCGCAACCGGCGCAATCTCAACAAGGTGGTGCTGGAGGGCCGGCGCCCCGGGCTGCAGCTGGAAAGTGAGCGAGGCGAACTGAGCCTGCGGGACTGGGGGGAACAGCTGTTTGATGAGCTGGCCCTGGTGGCCGAGCTGCTGGACAAGGCCTACGGCCGCATCCAGTACCAGCTGACCCTGCAGCAGCACAGAGCCTGGCTGCGGGATCCCAGCCTGACCCTGTCTGCCCGCCTGCTGGATACCCTGCTGGCCGGGGAGCTGGACAACGGTGTGCTGGGGCGGCAGCTGGCGGAGCGCTATGGCCAGCAGCTGCTGGAGGAGCCGCTGCGGTTCTGGGATGAGGAGTATTTTGCCGAGGAGGCAACGGCCTCCCTGGCCAAGCAGGCCGACATCGAGGCGGCGGATCACCTGAGCTTCGATGACTTCCTGAGTCACTACCTGGCCCGCTAGTCACGGGTATGGTAATGAAAACGGCGCCTAAAGGCGCCGTTTTTGTTCAGTTCAGCGGGTGGCTCAGGATTTGCGCGCCAGGCTGTTGTTCGGGTAGTTGGTGGCCAGCACCTGACGGGCGTGGTCGGCCAGGTTCGGCATCTGCAGCTTGTCATAGGCCTTGACCATGATCTCTAACGCCGGCTCCACCGCCTGGGTGTCCGGATAGGTTTCCAGCAGGTACTTGCTGCGGTTGGCCGCAGACAGCCAGGCCTTGCGGCGCATGTAGAAGTCAGCCACCGCCAGGTCGTAGCGGGAAAGGCGATCCTTGAGGTAGATCAGGCGGCTGCGGGCATCGGCGGCATACTTGCTGTTGGGGTAGCTCACCAGCACACGCTTGAGATCGGCGAAGGCCTGACGGGCATAGCCAGGGTCACGATCGAAGCGATCCATCTGCAGCACGGATTGGAAGAAGTTATAGTCCGCCTGCATGTTGGTCAGGCCGCGCATGTAGAACACATAGTCGATATCCGGGTGAGCCGGATTCAGACGGATAAATCTGTCGATGTTGGCGATGGCCTGGGCGGTGTCGGCGTTCTTGTAATAGGCGTAGATCAGATCCAGCTGTACCTGGTTGGAATAGGGGCCGAAGGGGTAGCGGCTATCCAGCGCCTCCAGCACCTCCACCGCCTTGGCATAGTTGCCGGAGTCCAGTTGCAACTGGGCTTGCTGGAACAGCACTTCCGGCGGTTCGTCCGGAATGGCGGGCTTGGAGGAGGAGGAAGAACAGCCTGACATCAGGCCGGAAATCAGGACAAGCGCCAGTAGCGGGCTAGACTTCTTCAGCATTGCATCGGATCCGGTTTGGCAGAATTGCAGAAGTATCCGTTAAGCTCGGACAAAAGAAAAGCTAGAATAGCCCATTCTTGGCAGTCGCCAGAATACAGTCAACCAGAGATCGAGCATGAGTCACGCCATTGAACTAACCGGGGTTTTTGACGCCCAACATTACGGCAAACGCCTGGATCAGGCCCTGTCAGACCTGTTTCCAGACTACTCGCGTACCCGGATCAAGGAGTGGATCCTGCAGGACATGGTGACCCTGGATGGTCAGGTCGCCAACAAGCCCAGAGACAAGGTCATGGAAGGCCAGCAGGTCCGCATCCTGGCCACCATAGAGGAGGCCCATCAGTGGCTGCCCCAGGATATCGAGCTGGATATCGTCTACGAGGACGATGACATCCTGGTGATCGACAAGCCCGCCGGTCTGGTGGTGCATCCGGGAGCCGGCACGCCGGATGGTACCGTCCTCAACGCCCTGTTGCACCATTACCCCGCGATTGCCGAGGTGCCGCGGGCGGGCATAGTGCACCGCCTGGACAAGGACACCACCGGCCTGATGGTGGTGGCCAAGAGCATCCCCGCCCAGACCCACCTGGTGGATGCACTGCAGCGCCGCGACATCACCCGCGAGTACGAAGCCATCGCCGTGGGGCACATGACCGCCGGTGGCACGGTAGACGAGCCCATCAGCCGGCACAGCACCCTGCGCACCCACATGGCCGTCAACCCCATGGGCAAGCCGGCGGTGACCCACTACCGGGTGGCGGAGAAGTTCCGTGCCCATACCCGGTTGCGCTTGCGGCTGGAGACGGGGCGGACTCACCAGATCCGGGTGCACATGGCCTACATCAAGCATCCCCTGGTAGGGGATCCTGTGTACGGCGGCCGCCTGCGGCCCATTCGTCAGGCCACCCCCGAGCTGACCGAGGCGCTGCGCGGCTTCAAGCGTCAGGCCCTGCATGCCACCATGCTGCGTCTGGAGCATCCCATCACGGGTGAGCTGATGGAGTGGCATTCCCCCATTCCGGCGGACATGGTGGAGTTGCTGGAGGTGCTGCGGGCCGATACCGCCGCCCACCCGGATGACATCGTATGGATCTGATCCGCCCTCAGTGGCCGGCGCCGGCGCGGGTGCAGGCCTGCTTCACCACCCGGGATGGCGGCATCAGCCAGGGGGTATATGCCGGCCTCAACCTGGGCAACCATGTGGCCGATGCCCCCGCTGACGTGGCGCAAAATCGCCAACATTTGCGGCAGATGCTGGGGCTGGCAAGCGAGCCCTTGTGGCTGGAGCAGGTACATGGCACAGCGGTGTTCGATTGTCAGGCGGTGGCCCCCCAACAGCCGCCCCGCGCGGATGCCGCCATCACTCGCCTGCCAGGCCAGGCCTTGACCGTGATGACCGCAGATTGCCTGCCAGTACTGCTGTGCGATGAGGCCGGCAGCGTGGTGGCCACCGCCCATGCCGGTTGGCGCGGTCTGTGTGATGGCGTGCTGGAGCAGACGGTGCAGGCCATGGGGGTGCCGGGCGAGCAGCTGCTGGCCTGGCTGGGCCCGGCCATCGGACCCAAGGCCTTTGAGGTGGGGGACGAGGTGCGGGCTGCTTTTTTGGCGCGGGATCCGGCCGCTGTCGCGGCCTTTCATCCCCATGTGCCGGGCAAGTGGTGGGCCGACCTGCCCCTGCTGGCGCGTCAGCGGCTGGCTAGCGTTGGTGTTGGTCAGGTGTCAGGCGGGGATCTCTGTACTCATAGTGATGCCCAGCGTTTCTATTCCTATCGTCGTGACGGCCAAACCGGGCGCATGGCCGGGCTGATCTGGCTGATGTCATAAAAGCACAAAAAGTGGCCTTGAAAGCCATTCGCTAACCCCCATCTTATGCTTAACCGCGACGACAATGGTCGTCGCCATGATTTAAGAAAGGGGTAGTGACATGCGTCTTGATCGTCTCACCAGCAAGTTCCAGGTGGCCATCTCCGACGCCCAGTCGTTGGCACTGGGCCGGGATAATCAGTTCATCGAACCCATCCATCTGATGCTCGCCCTCCTCAATCAGGAGGGGGGCTCGGTGCGCCCGCTGCTCACGCTAGCGGGGGGCAACGTCAATCAACTGCGTACTCAGCTCAATCAGGCCCTGGATCGGCTGCCCAAGGTCAGTGGTACCGACGGGGATCTGCAGATCTCTCCCCAGCTGGGCCGGTTGCTCAACCTGTGTGACAAGTATGCCCAGCAGCGGGGAGATCAGTTCATCTCCTCCGAGATGTTCGTGCTGGCGGCGCTGGAGGATCGCAGCGGGTTGGGAGAACTGCTCAAGCAGGTCGGGCTCAACAAGGCCGGGCTGGACAAGGCCATCAACGAGGTGCGCGGTGGCGCCAAGGTGGATGATGCGGAGGCCGAAGAGAAGCGCCAGGCCCTGCAAAAATTCACCATAGATCTCACCGCCAGGGCCGAGGCCGGCAAGCTGGATCCCGTGATTGGCCGGGACGAGGAGATCCGTCGGACCATACAGGTGCTGCAACGGCGGACCAAGAACAACCCAGTGCTCATCGGTGAACCGGGGGTGGGCAAGACCGCCATCGCCGAAGGCCTGGCCCAGCGCATCATCAACGGCGAGGTACCTGAAGGGCTCAAGCACAAACGGGTGCTGTCGCTGGACATGGGCTCCTTGGTGGCGGGTGCCAAGTATCGCGGTGAGTTTGAGGAGCGCTTGAAGGCGGTGCTCAACGAACTGGCCAAGGAGGAGGGCAACATCATCCTCTTCATCGACGAGCTGCACACCATGGTGGGGGCCGGTAAGGCCGAAGGCGCCATGGATGCCGGCAATATGTTGAAGCCCGCTCTGGCCCGGGGGGAGCTGCACTGCGTGGGGGCCACCACCCTGGATGAGTACCGCCAGTACATCGAAAAGGATGCGGCGCTGGAGCGGCGCTTCCAGAAGGTGTTGATCGACGAACCCAGCGTAGAGGACACCATCGCCATCCTGCGTGGGCTCAAGGAGCGCTATGAGCTGCACCACCATGTGCAGATCACAGACCCCGCCATAGTCGCGGCGGCGACCCTGTCCCACCGCTACATCTCGGATCGTCAGTTGCCGGATAAGGCCATCGATCTCATTGACGAGGCGGCTGCCAGCATCCGGTTGCAAATCGACTCCAAGCCAGAGCAGCTGGATCGCCTGGAGCGACGCATCATTCAATTGAAGATGGAGCAGCAGGCCCTGACTAAGGAGTCGGATGCGGCCAGCGTGCAACGCCTGGAAACGCTGAACCGCGAGCTGGTGGACAAGGATCGGGAGTACAACGAGCTGGAAGAGGTCTGGCGGGCCGAAAAGGCAGCGCTGGCCGGCACGCAGCACATCAAGGCCGAACTGGAAGAGGCGCGCCAGCAGTTTGAGGTCGCCCGGCGGGCCGGTGATCTGGCGCGCATGTCCGAGCTGCAATACGGCCGAATTCCGGATTTGGAGAAGCAGCTGGATCTGGCCTCCTTTGCCGAGATGCATGAGCAGAAACTCTTGCGCAACCGTGTGACGGACGCGGAGATCGCCGAGGTGCTGGCCCGCTGGACCGGCATCCCGGTGGCCCGCATGCTCGAAGGCGAGCGGGAGAAACTGCTGCGGATGGAGGAGCAGCTACACCAGCGGGTGGTGGGGCAGGACGAGGCGGTGCAGGCGGTGGCCAATGCCATTCGTCGCAGCCGGGCCGGCCTGTCGGATCCCATGCGTCCCATCGGCTCCTTCCTGTTCCTCGGTCCCACCGGGGTGGGCAAGACAGAGCTGTGCAAGTCGCTGGCCGAGTTTCTATTCGACACCCAGGATGCCATGGTGCGCATCGACATGTCGGAATTCATGGAGAAGCACAGCGTGGCGCGCCTGGTAGGGGCGCCTCCTGGGTACGTGGGCTATGAGGAAGGCGGCTACCTGACCGAGGCGGTGCGGCGCAAGCCTTACTCCGTCATCCTGCTGGACGAGGTGGAGAAGGCCCACCCGGATGTGTTCAACATACTCTTGCAGGTGCTGGATGATGGTCGGCTCACCGATGGTCAGGGTCGCACCGTGGATTTTCGCAACGCCGTGGTGATCATGACCTCCAACCTGGGATCGGATCTCATCCAGGAACAGCATGGCCAACTGAGCTACGCCGAGATGAAGCAGACCCTGATGGAGGTGCTGACACACAGCTTCCGCCCCGAGTTTCTCAATCGGATAGACGAGACTGTGGTGTTCCATCCCCTGGGCCGTGAGCATATCCAGTCCATCGCCCGCATCCAGTTGGATGGCTTACTGAGCCGGCTCAAAGGCATGGGTTACCAACCTATCCTGAGCGAAGGACTACTGAGCCATCTCGCGCAAGCCGGGTTCGATCCCGTCTACGGCGCACGACCACTAAAACGCGCCATTCAGCAGGAAGTGGAAAACCCGCTGGCCCAGGCTATCCTTAGTGGGCAGGTGCAAGTCGGCAAAACCATCGAACTGGATATGGTGAGCGGCAAGCTGGTGATATCACCTCGCACCTGAGTGAAAAAAGCGCGTTTGTGCAGTTAATCGCCAAACGCGCTTTTAGTCACAAAAAAACCTTGCCAGCCGGCGCGGCGTCCCTATAATGCGCCCTCGTTGTCAGGGCACAGCCCGGCAGCAGAGGAAAGCGGCGAGAAAATAGCGCTTGACTCAAAGCGGGAAGCGAGTAAGATGCGCAT
>NZ_BAABFC010000023.1:0-34127 GCF_039540575.1 Pseudaeromonas paramecii | reverse complement strand
CGCTCATTGAAACACCTCTCTTTGCGTTAGTTTATCTAACTGTGAGGTGTCTAGAAAACCGGTGGCGATTCATGTCAGGGCTAGGGTGACAAGGCTGGCTCGGTGGCAGGCCATTACGCCGGCGCACAGATTGCGGGGGATGGGACGAACGCCAACCGCCTGCTGCTGCGCGGTATGGCCAGCAATTTCGCCGGTGGCTGGGCCGAGAACAGTGCCCGCCAGTGGTTCGGCGTAGGCGGCAAGCGCGAATGGAGCAATATCGCCATCGATGCCTTTGGCAATGCGCTGGGCAACAGCATTGCTGGCAGTTATCAAAAAGAGGCCGGCGAGAATATGACCGCCGCCTTGCGGGAGAGAACCTTGGCCACCGACCAAGAGAAGATCCAGGCACACTATGCGGCGTTGGGACAAGAACTCAGGAATACAAGAGCGAGTAACGATTTACTTCTTGCCGAAAATGATATGGTGCCAGTATTTACAGGTGCTATGAATATGAAAACGGAAGACATGACGAATATTGAAATTAACTGCGTTTATAGTGGCACAGGCAAGTTTCACAATATGCCTGTTGTTCTATCGTATATTCTGAATCATACTGCTAATGCCGGGGCAAGTAGTTGGGAAGAATACTATAAACAAATGGATAAGCAACTGGATGAGTTTGATGGTTTCAATCAAGCAGTAAAGGAGCTTGGCATCAATGGGCCTGAATTGATTTTAATAAAGAAAGCTTTTATAGCTAGGTCTTTGATAATGGAGCATATGTTATCGCCAGGTGAAAAAGGAGTGCAGGTTTATTTGACAGATGAAAATGCAGCTGTAGTTTTTAAAGAATGCAATAATGAAAAACTAGGAGTGAAGGATTATAGGGATGATGTGTTCTTTAGTGCTGCTGATTTTGTAAATACATTTCATCTAAATAAAGACGCTCTGATTGGTCGGCAAAAACTTCAAGACGGTTTTTTTGAGACTCAGCTTTATTTTGGTTATGGTAATGAATCATTTCATGTTGCTGGTAAAGGGGCCTTTAAGGACAATATTAGTTATTTCAGTAAGGATGGTGACAAATCTGTTGATTTTTATTCTGACAAAAAAGTAATGGTGCAAACGATGGCTGATCGGGGTGAAAATGAACTCCCTGCAGGATCACGAGTGTCCATTGATGGAGCAGTCCACCACCATGAGGTAAGCTATTACTTGTTTGCCGATATCGCTGTGAAAAGTGATTTCTGGAATAGAAGCGCTAATTTCAAGCTCATGCCTAATAACAGCGCAGGGAGTTGATTTAAAATGAATTACACAGTGTATAGCATGTCAAAAGGTCTATTGGCCTGGACGATGATTAGCTTGCTGGCTTATGCTAATTCAACACATGCCATTGGTCGAAAACCTAGTTGGGTTTTTAGTCGACCAGCAGATAGGTATATCACATACTCAGTTTACTCATCAGAACCATCTGAATGTCATGATGCACCCATCTCCGTAATGGATTTAACCTATGACGCCATGCTTGAACTGCTAAAAAAAAGAGCAATTGGGGTAAGTGACGATAACGTGATAATTTACCCATGCTCTGTAGCTGTGGAGAATAGGTTTTATACGGATTTTGTGGTTAATGAAAGTGAGCCGGTGATCCTGCTGAGTCATGTAAATGTCGTTGGGATTAGAACAGATCAAAAAGAAGTTGGTGATAATCCATATGTATTTTTTCATGGTAAACTGGATGCGGATGTGTACTTTTACTTCATGCCTCCATCGGTGCAAAATAAACTTGTTATTAAAGCGGGGGCAAGACAATCGGATTGTGTGGTGCAGGAAAATAAAGAGGCTAGATGGAGGGAATCACTGCTCGACTATGTGAAGTCGGCAAAACTTGAAAATAAAAATGAGCAATTGCAAGCTTTTGAAAACATGCTGGTGACTTATCGCTGTATGCTTTTTGAACGAGGCAGTGAATGGCAAGTGAATCATATGGGCAACAATTTCAAGTACACGAGGTTTTGGTGGATAGACGAGCTCCGATGGGGGGGAATGTCAACCTCAGTAGCGGATTATATTTATAAGCCAATATTGGATGAGGTGTATGAATTTATTGATGGGGCCATGAATGGTGATAAGCTCCCTGTTCCTAGGATCGTTAGCATCATGGCTAAGCGGATGTCCCGAGAGCAGGTTAAATTGCTTTATGGTAAAATCAAAGATGTCATGGAACAAAATCCTGCACTAATTAAAAATAAGAACTTCAGACTTATGTTAATTTTCCTTGTTGACATTGATACAGAAGAGGGGAAAGAAGTAATGAGGATGAGAGATAGTCTTATCAATTCTGTGTCATTCAATTGAAGTATAACAAAAAGAGACGATACATGGCCAAACCACCCCTCGACATGGACACCGTGCCGCAATCCTTGTATGACAGTAAAGATCTGATTGGAAATAACAGCCTCCTTACTCCAATCAAAAGCAATTGACCGATGTGGACATGCAGACCTCGTAGGTTTGGCTGAGCTTGCGCAGCCAAACCTTCACCGCGGGGCGACCCACCGCTTGGGTTGACGATAGCCATTGCGAATATGCAAATAGTTTAGGCGGTGCCTTTGCCACATCATAGGCCCAGGGGGGCCTACCGGGATAAAGCTGCGGCGGGTGAGTTGGCCGCAGAGTATAACGGCCAGCGCCTCAACCTGTGAGTCAGCTCGCAGCGTAAGAGCGACAGCCGAGCAGGCGACCGCGTGACGCTGGCCGAATGGCCACCGCAGTGTAAGCTAGGGTTTTTTTTAAGAGGTGACCCTGTCTGACACGCACTTTACCGATAATGAACTATTCCATCTGGCCATCGCTGCCGCTCGGCAGCAGCAGCATGAAGACACCCTGCGCCATCTCAAGACCCTGCTGGCCCGCAACCCGGAACACGCCGAGGCCCACTACCTGCTGGGCACCGCCTATGCCACCCTGGGCATGATGGAGGAGGCGGCGCAGTCTCTCACGCTGGCATTGGCACAGGCCCCCCAGCTGGCCCTGGCCCGCTTCCAGTTGGGCCTGGTGCGGCTTGGCCTGGGGCAGCCTGAACAGGCCAGCCAGACCCTGCAGCCCCTCACCACCCAGGCCGCTGAACCGGTACTCCAAGCCTTTGCCCTGGGGGTACTGGCAATCCAGGCCGGTGATGGCGCAGCGGCAGAGCAACACCTGCGCCATGGCATCCATCTCAACACCGCCAATCCGGCGCTAAACCAGGATATGCAAGGCCTGCTGGAGGCATTGGAGAAGATGCAGCTAACCGACGGCAAACGCCCCAGTGAAGAGGAGGGGCTACAGGTAGAAAATGCCTATCTACTGGGAGCCTATCGCCAATGAGCAAGGAGGAACCGAGCCGGCTAGCGCGCCTGCTGCCAGTCTCCGCGCCGCGGGCGGAACGCACCAAGACCAAGCTGCGCCCTTCACCCAACGTCGTTCGGCACAGCCTGAAACGCTGGAGGCACTCTATCAGCGCTTGCGCGAACAGGCGGTAGAGGGCTAGCCGGCCCTACAATTCACCACGGCGCTGTTGCAGCGTACCTTCCCCGGCTGTCCCCCGCTGTCAGGGGCGCTGTTGCCGGTTCAGCAGGCAGACACTTGGCAGAGCAAGATAAGTTTGCTGCTGGTGTGTTCACCAGCGCTGATAAGAAATAAAAAACCCGCTGCGATGAGCGGGTTTTTAGGATTTGGTGCGTCCTAGTGGACTCGAACCACCGACCCCCACCATGTCAAGGTGGTGCTCTAACCAGCTGAGCTAAGGACGCTTGTTGTCTGTCAGCGCGCGCATTTTGGTGCGTCCTAGTGGACTCGAACCACCGACCCCCACCATGTCAAGGTGGTGCTCTAACCAGCTGAGCTAAGGACGCACTGCGAAAGCCTGACACTTAAACTTGGTGCGTCCTAGTGGACTCGAACCACCGACCCCCACCATGTCAAGGTGGTGCTCTAACCAGCTGAGCTAAGGACGCACGCGTTAAGTGGGGCGAATAGTAACGATCTCGCCCTGAGCTGGCAACCCCTGGTAGGGCGCTTTTTCAAGTGGTTGTGTGCGTTTGCCTTTTTACTGAGCAGCTGGGCGCCGGCAGATGACGCGAGAAAAAGAAAGGCCTGCCACTTGAGAGGGCAGGCCTGGTTGCTTGGGTGCTGTTTAGGCGTTAACGGCCAAGCGGGTCTCGCTGGTATCCGGCGACTCCGGGGTGTGGTTACGCTCCATCTGATCCAGCACCAGCTTGGCTCGTTTGAGCACCTTGTCCACCAGGGCACGGGTCAGGGTGAGGGGCGGTTCGACCCGGATGGTCTTGGCATTGATCAGGGTGCCGGCGACCAGGACGCCCTGGTCGAACATGCCCTTGGCAAAGGCGTAGCCCAGGGTGTTGTCATGGAACTCCATGGCCTGCAGCATGCCGCGACCACGCACCGCCGCCACCAGGGAGGGGTGCTGGCGCGCCAGCGACTTGAGACCATCCAGCAGGTATTCACCCACCTCGGCACTGTTGCTGGCCAAGTCCTCTTCCAGCATCACGTTGATGGTGGCAATGGCGGCCGCACAGGCCAGCGGGTTGCCACCAAAGGTGGTGGTGTGCAGGAAGGGGTTGTCGAACAGTACTGAGAACACCTTCTTGCTGGCGATGGTGGCAGACACCGGCATGACGCCACCACCCAAGGCTTTGGCCAGACAGAGGATATCCGGGGTGGTGTTGCTGTGCTGGCAGGCAAACAGTTTGCCGGTACGGCCCATGCCGGTTTGCACCTCGTCAAAAATCAGCAGGGCACCGTACTCGTCACACAGGCGACGTAGCCCCGGCAGGTAGTCATCCGACGGAATGATGACGCCGCCTTCCCCTTGAATGGGTTCCACTATCACACCGGCGACCGGGTCACCCTGTTCGGCATGGGCCTTGAGGCGAGCCTCCATGGCGGCCAGATCGCCAAAGGGTACATGGCTGAAACCGGGAACCAGCGGGTAGAAGGGCTGACGGAACACCGGCTTGGAGGTGGCGGAGAGGGCGCCCAGGCTCTTGCCGTGGAAGCCCCCTTCGGTGGCGATAAAGGCAGAACGTCCACGAGGGGACTGATAGGCCTTGGCGAGCTTCAATGCCGCCTCGACGGCTTCAGTACCACTGTTGCCGAAGAAACAATATTGGAGATCGCCGGGGGTGATATCAGCCAGCAATTTGGCCAACAAGGCACGCAGCGGATCGAGCATCTCCTGGCTGTGCAGGGGCTGCTTGGCGAGCTGACGTTCCACTGCCTTAACGACGGTGGGGTGACGGTGGCCTACGTTGAAGATCCCAAAGCCACCCAGGCAGTCGATGTATTCACGCCCTTGGGTGTCGATCAGGGTGTTGGGGCCACTGGCACGCCATTCGATGGCGGCGTGTTGACCTTGCTCGGTCACAGACTTGCGGTATTCCAGAAAGCCTGGATTTACGTGGTTGCGGAAATTAGAGATGGTTTCTTGATTTAGCCACTCAACCTCTTGCGGGGTGAGTTCTGCCTTGTCGATAAGGGCCAGCGCCTTGCGTGAGAGGGTCAAGGGTGTACCTGGGTCGTGAGTCTTGGTCTTCATGGTGAGCTTCTCTTGTTGCGAAAGGGGAGCGCCTTTCTCCGTGACTCAACTCTAATCCAGAATTAATCTCATACGCAATGTGGCCAAAATGTTGCAAAAACCAGTTGTCGCAGACGCCTGTATGAATATGCATCGGCACCTTGGAGGCAGGCTGATTTGTGGAGAAACCCACAAAGTTTAATGCTGACAAAAATGAAATTTCAGCATTCATGGGCGTATTTAGATAATTTGCAGTTTCTTGAACTGGCTATTGCTCAATATGCGATAAAAACAACTGAAATACCGCATTTATGCAAAATATGGAATATCTATGCAGTGTTGCAAGACGGACAAATCAGGGGCTAAGTGCTTGATTTCACTATAATGGGGCGCACTTGCCCCGTTATGATGCAAGGAATGACTCAATGTTTGGCAATGCCAGTGTTGTTGTCATAACTCACTGTATTTATTGAAGATAACCTTAAGGCGCCAACTGAATAACAATGCCGAGCAGGTCAGACCACTGATGAGGCCAATCCAAAACCCCTCGGGCCCCATGGCGGGCCTAAGCCAATCCGTCATCCCCAATACTACCCCCAAGGGCAAGCCCACCCCCCAGTAAGCCGCCATGGTGATGACGAAGATCATCTTGGTGTCTTTATAGCCACGCAAGGCCCCCGAGCAGACCACCTGTACCGTGTCGGAGAACTGGTAGATGGCGGCGAAGATCAGCAGATGGGCCGCCAAGGCAATGACCATGGCATCGTCGGTATAGCGGCTGGCAATCCAGTGTCGCCCTTGCCAGGTGAGGGTGGCGGTCAACAGCGCCAGAAACAGTCCCAAGATCAGCGTCGCCAGGGTGGCAAGGCGGGCGCGGGTCGGCTCCTCTTCCCCCAGGGCGTGCCCCACCCGGATGGAGGCGGCAAACCCCAGCGACAAGGGCAGCATGAAGACCAGTGACGAGAAGTTCAGGGCAATCTGATGACTGGCCACCAGCTCAGCTCCTAATGAGGCCAATAAAATGGCAATCAGGGCAAACATGGTGACTTCACAAAAGGTGGCCAAGCCCAGGGGTAAGCCGAGTTGGATCAGCCGGCGAAGGGTGGACCACTGGGGCCGGGTCCACTGCTGGAACAGTCGACAATGGTCATAACGGGGTGAGCGACGCACGAACAACCACATGGCCAGCGCCATGGCCCAGAAGACGATGGCCGAGGCCACGCCGCAACCCACGGCGCCCAGTGCCGGTAGCCCCAGCTTGCCGTAAATCAGGACATAGTTGGCGGGTATGTTCACCAGCAGCCCGATAAAACCGATAAACATGGTGGGGGCGGTGAAGGAGAGTCCTTCGGTGTAATTGCGCAGCACCTGATATATCAGATAGGCAGGCAGCCCCCAGGCGATGGCATGCAGATAACCGGCGGTCTTGTCCGCCAGGGCTGCATCTACCTCCATCCAGGGCAACAGCCAAGGGCTGAGGTACAGCAGTAGCAGGGCTGGCGGGCTGATCAGCAGGCTCAACCACAGCCCCTGGCTGATGAGGGCGGGGATGTCGCCGGCACGCCGGGCGCCATTGAGCTGCGCCACCATGGGGGTAACGGCCATCAGCAAGCCCTGACTAAACAGTATGATGGGCAGCCAGAAGCTGCTGGCGATGGAGACAGCCGCCAGATCCACGGCGCTGACTTGCCCGGCCATCAGGGTGTCGACAAAGGTCATGGCGATTTGGGCCACCTGGGCCAACAAGATGGGCAGTGCCAGCCGAATGAGGTGCCGGATCTCGCCAACATAGGCAAGGATGCGAGAATAAGACATGAGATACCGCCAAAATAAACGGGCCCGTCGGGCCCGAAAAAACAGAGTGCTGACTGGATTGGGGATTAATCGTCCTGATGATCGCTCATCAGCAGATTGGCTGCCGCCAGGGCGGCGCGCTCCTTGAGATCCTCCGGCACGCGAGGATCTTCGGCGATGGCATCCAGGGCGCGAACCGCAGCGGCAATGGCTTGGGGAATGAAGCCGATATCACCACTACCGATCTGGCTGTAGGCCATGCGTACCCGCTCGCCACATTCAAAATACTTCATGTCACCTCCGTCAAAAACGGAAGCCACTATACTACCGGCGGCTCTGTCTCACCAGTGCACTAGAAGATCTGCTCGTCGTCGGTATCCACAAACAGCTGCAGCCTGTCTTTGAGCTCGTCTCGGTGTAAGCGCAGGTGAATGGCACTGCCGCAGGCGAGGCATTCATCCTGGTAATCCTGATCACCCTGGGTGGCGTCCAGCTCGACCGCTGTGTGGTGTCCACAATGGGGACAGACGATGGTTCTTTGCAGATATTCACGCATGATGACCTCCAAACTTCCGGGCCTAGTGTGAGTGTAGTCCCTGGGGCGGTGGGCCGGCTGTGCCAGCGCTCACGACCCTACAAGGCCAACAGTTGGTGCAGGTGATGTTCCACCGGTCGCCGGTACGCCTCGCCGTATCGATTGAGATGCGCCAGCAGCGGATAGAGGTTGTAAACCAGCTTGCGGAATTCGTGGCCGCCTGGGGGCTGCCATTGACTGGCATAGCCTTGATAGAAGGGCTCCGGCAGCGAGCCGAACAGTTCGCTCATGGCCAGATCCACCTCCCGGTCGCCAAAATAGCAGGCGGGGTCAAACAGCACGCCAGCCCCGCTGGCAAAGCCGAGATTGCCGCACCATAGGTTGCCATGCAGCAGGCTTGGCTTGGGCTGGTGATTGGCCAGCAGGCGGCGCACCGTCTCAACCAGCTCCTCAATCGACATCAAGTGAATGCCTTTTTCCGCCAGCAGTTGCAGTTGCCAACCGATGCGCTGCTCGGCGAAGAACTGCGGCCAGCTGCGCTGCCACTGATTGGGTTGCTGCGTGTGCAAGAAGAAGTTGTCCTCGTCCCAGCCGTACATGGCCTGCTCCTGGCTGTCATGGAGTTTTGCCAGTGCGCTACCCAAGGCAAACCAGTGGGCATCTGTGCCTGTGCCCATGGGAATAAACTCCATGGCCAAAAAGCCATGATCACCGGCCACTCCACAGCAATAGGGATGTGGAATGCGCACGGCCCGACTTTGGGCCAGGCTCTGCAGGCCCCGCATCTCCAGCGCCAGTTGCTCGGCCTCGTGTCGTGGCAGCAGCTTGACGAACAGACTGAGCTCTTCATCCTCAATCAGCATCCGTCGGCACTCGTCATCCTGAATGAGGGACTCACGATGGCGGATGACAAAGGGGCGTTGCAGGGTATCGGCTATCTGGTTGGCGATGGAGTGCCACATGGTGTCCTCCTCGGGATGATGAGCGATCTGCTGTGAGTATAGAGAGATTCCACCCATTCATGGTGCGGTTGACTCCACAATTGGGCGTCTTGGTGGCATTGCGTCCCCTGCAGGCATTCATTAGACTGCGGGGTCACATGTCCGAGAGTAGCGGACAGACGGTCGATTTCTTCTTATCAAGATTTCTTTGTTTAACAAGTGGCACTTGGTAGGTGTCACCACTGTAAGGACATAATCATGCCTGTAATTACGCTTCCTGATGGCTCCCAACGCCAGTTTGACACCCCGGTTTCCGTGATGGATGTGGCCAAGGACATAGGTCCTGGTTTGGCCAAGGCCTGCGTGGCCGGTCGCATCAATGGTCAGCTGGTGGATGCCTGTGATGTCATCAGCGAGGATGCCAGCCTGGCCATCATCACCATGAAGGATGAGGATGGTATGGAGATCATGCGTCACTCCTGCGCTCACCTGCTGGGTCATGCCATCAAGCAGCTGTGGCCACAGACCAAGATGGCCATCGGTCCCGTGATCGACAACGGCTTCTATTATGACGTGGACCTGGATCGCCCCCTGACCGACGAGGACATAGCGGCGCTTGAGACTCGCATGCTGGAGCTGGCCAACAAGGACTACGATGTCATCAAGAAGCGGGTGAGCTGGCAAGAGGCACGCGATGTCTTTGAGTCGCGTGGTGAGCCCTACAAGATGGCCATCCTGGATGAAAACATCGCCAAGGATGACATGCCGGGCCTGTACCACCATGAAGAGTACATCGACATGTGTCGTGGCCCCCATGTGCCCAACATGCGCTTCTGTCATCACTTCAAGCTGCAGAAGGTCTCGGGCGCCTACTGGCGTGGTGATGCCAACAACAAGATGCTGCAACGTATCTATGGCACGGCCTGGGCCGACAAGAAGCAGCTGGCCGCCTATCTGCAGCGGCTGGAAGAAGCGGCCAAGCGGGATCACCGCAAGATTGGCAAGCAGCTGGATTTGTACCACATGCAGGAAGAGGCCCCGGGCATGGTGTTCTGGCACCATGATGGCTGGTCCATCTTCCGCGAGTTGGAGCGCTTCACCCGGGAAAAACTCTGGGAGTATCAGTACCAGGAAGTGAAGGGACCCTTCATGATGGACCGCGTACTCTGGGAGCGGTCTGGCCACTGGGACAAGTACGCCGATGCCATGTTCACCACCAGCTCCGAAAACCGTGAATATGCCATCAAGCCGATGAACTGTCCGGGCCACGTACAGATCTTCAATCAGGGCCTCAAGTCCTACCGGGATCTGCCCTTGCGGATGGCCGAGTTTGGCTGCTGTCACCGTAACGAGCCTTCCGGCTCGCTGCACGGCCTGATGCGGGTGCGTGGCTTCACTCAGGACGATGCCCACATCTTCTGTGCCGAAGAGCAGATCCAGGATGAGGTCAGCAGCTGTATCAAGATGGTGTACGACATCTATGGCACCTTCGGTTTCCATGATATCGCCGTCAAGCTGTCTACCCGTCCGGATAAGCGCATCGGCAGTGATGAGATCTGGGACAAGTCCGAGCATGCCCTGGCCGAAGCCCTCAACGCTAACGGTCTGGAGTTCGACTTCCAGCCAGGCGAGGGGGCCTTCTACGGGCCCAAGATCGAGTTCACCCTGCACGATTGTCTGGGCCGCGCCTGGCAGTGCGGCACCATACAGCTGGATTTTGCCTTGCCGGGGCGACTCGGGGCGACTTACGTTGGCGAGGACAACGAGCGCCATGTGCCTGTGATGATCCACAGAGCCATTTTGGGCTCACTGGAGCGCTTCATCGGTATCCTCACCGAAGAGACGGCCGGTTACTTCCCGGCATGGCTGGCGCCGACCCAGGTGGTGGTGATGAATATCACCGATAATCAGGCGGATTACGTCAATCAAGCGGTTAGTGCGCTCAATGCCGCCGGAATTCGAGCAAAGGCGGACTTGAGAAATGAGAAGATTGGCTTTAAAATCCGCGAGCACACCTTGAAGCGGGTGCCTTATTTGCTGGTTTGTGGCGACAAAGAAGTCGAAACTGGCGAAGTGGCCATCCGAACCAGGAAGGGCGCGGATCTGGGCAAGCTTGCACTGGATGACTTCATTCAGAAGCTGCAACAAGAGATCCGGTCCAAAGGTCAGAACACTGTGGAGGAATAAGCTATAAAAGGCGCAAAAAAGACGGGAAAACAACCACCACGTACCCGTATGAATGGCGAAATTCGCAATAAGGAAATTCGCCTGGTGGGTATCGATGGTGAAGCGATCGGTGTCGTATCAATCGAAGAGGCACTGGATCGTGCCGTTAAAGCTGGGGTCGATCTGGTTGAGATCAGCCCCAACGCCGAGCCCCCGGTCTGCCGGATCATGGACTACGGCAAGTTCCTCTACGAGAAGAGCAAGTCTCAAAAAGAGCAGAAGAAGAAGCAAAAGCAGGTCCAGATAAAGGAAATCAAATTCCGTCCTGGAACTGATGAGGGCGACTATCAGGTAAAACTGCGCAACCTGATTCGCTTCCTCGAAGAAGGTGACAAGGCCAAGGTAACGCTCCGCTTCCGCGGACGTGAAATGGCGCATCAAGACCTCGGCTTGAACGTTCTGGAACGGGTTAAATCCGATCTGGAAGATCTGGCCGTAGTGGAGTCTTTCCCCAAGGTGGAAGGGCGCCAAGCTGTCATGATGCTGGCACCGAAAAAGCGGTAATCAGGCTCATCAAGTAACAGACCCATCAGGCTTAGGTCTGATGGGTTTTGTTCGCCTGATTGCCATCATTGGCAAACACAATGCGGAGTTATTATGCCAAAGTTGAAAAACAACAAGGGCGCCTACAAGCGCTTTAAAAAGACCGCGAACGGCTTCAAGCGTAAGCAGTCTCACCTGCGTCACATCCTGACCAAGAAGAGCACCAAGCGTAAGCGTCATCTGCGTGCCATGAGCATGGTTGCCAAGAGCGACCTTCTTCAAGTAACCAGCATGTTGCCGTACGCATAAGGGGAGAGTGACAAATGCCAAGAGTTAAACGTGGTGTGACTGCCCGCGCTCGTCACAAGAAGGTGATGAAGGCTGCCAAGGGTTATTATGGTGCCCGTTCACGTGTTTACCGTGTTGCCAAGCAAGCGGTAACCAAGGCCGGTCAATATGCCTACCGTGACCGTCGTCAGAAGAAGCGTCAGTTCCGTCAACTGTGGATCGCCCGTATCAACGCGGCTTCCCGTCAGAACGGTCTGTCTTACAGCCGTTTCATTGATGGTCTGAAGAAGGCTTCTATCGAGATCGATCGTAAGATCCTGTCCGATATCGCCGTTCACGACAAGGCCACCTTCACCGCGCTGGTGGAGAAGGCCAAGGCTGCTCTGGCCTAATTGGCCGACAGCGGAGGGGAGGCAGTTGCCTCCCCTTTTTTATTGTTATTTTTCGGGCTCTTTGATATTTAAGAGAGTCCTCAATTACCTGTGATGGCGTCGTGCTTAGAACCCTTGCCTTTGTACTGTGTTGGCTGACCTGTGTGGCCTCGGCTCAGGCCACTGTCTTGCTGCCGATTAAGGATCGGCATACCCATTTGGATGCCAGTCAGGTGCTGGAATATCGGGTCGGCGAACCACAACAAAGTTGGCCATGGGAAGTGGCCTATCGCGCTGGCTGGCGTTCGGTGCAAGGGGCCGGGCCCGTGATGGGTTTTGATTCGCGGCCTTATTGGTTTCGCGTCGCCTTGGCCAACTTTTCCGGCGAAGAGCAGCTGCTGATGATTGATGCCGGCGTGCCGTTACTGGATAAGCTCGACGCCTTCTTGATCAGCAAGGGGCGCCTGATGCGGGTCTGGAAGACGGGTCTGCTGCGGGGTGTTGGCACCAAACCTTATCCATCAAAAGTCTTCACCTTTCCTCTCTCGATTCAGCCGGGGGATGAGGTTCAGCTCTATTTTCGGGCCGAACATCAGGGATTTGTGCAGTTCCCGCTCTTCATCACCAACATGCGGGAACATGCCCTCACACAGTCTTATGATAAGTTGCAGATGGGGGTCACCGGTGGTGTCTTTATTCTCGCCGGTCTCTATGCCCTGTTGCTGTTTGGCTTCATTCGTGAACCAAGGTTTCTCTATTACGCCCTGTTTTGTTTTAGCCTGATGGCCTCAGCCTGGATATTGAAGGGCTATGCCGGCAGTTATCTGTTCTTCCCATCCTGGCTCAGCGGCACCCAGAGCCTGCTGAGTTGCGTGGGTCTCTTGCTGCTGGCCCTGGTACTCTCCACCCTCGACATGTACCGGATCTGGCTGACGCAACGTCAGCGGCGGTTTGGTCAGGGCGTGGTGGCGCTAATCCTGATCGGGGTGCTCCTACCCTGGTTCCTCGGTTTCAAACATGGCCTGTTTGTCATGTTTGGGCTCTACAGTCTGGTGACCTCGCTGGCGTTATTGCTGGTGTTCTTCTTTATCAGTCGTGCCGGTTGGTTGCAGCGTCTGTATAGCAATGCGGCTCTGGGTTTCTTGGCCAGCTGTCTGCTGTTGTTCGCAAACCACTTGGGTTGGTGGCAGCAAGGCTGGGTTACCGATTACCTGATCTCGGCCTTTAGCGCCCTGGCCGCCGCCTTGCTGGTGTTTGCCCTGGCCTATCGCACCTATCAGGAGAAGCGCGGACGGTTACGGGCCAAACGACAGGTGTCTGAAGGTCTCAAGCGCTACTTTGAGTTGTACCATAACGCCAATGAGGGCCTGTTTACCTCCACCCTGGAAGGTCAGCTGATGGCGGCCAACCCGGCCTTCTGCCGGCTGTTTGGCTTCGATGATTTTCAGATCATGGCCAGTACCGTGGGGCGCAATACCCAGGCGCTGTATGCCCAGCCAAATGAGCGAGATGATCTCCTGGCCCAGCTGTTTTCCCACAGCCAAGACGGGGTGCGTAAGGATGTGCAAATGCGCCGGCCGGATGGCTCCTCCTTCTGGGCGCGGCTCTCGCTGCGCATCTCCCACCGGGAGGGCAAGAATCGTCCCTTCCTGCTGGAGGGCATCCTGGTGGATATCACCGAGAGCAAGGAGTATCAGGCCAAGTTGGAGTTTCTCACTACCCATGACGAGGTGACCGGCCTGCATAACCGCCGTTATCTGATGGGGCTGCTGGAGTCGCTGTTCGTGCAGCGGGAGCAGGAAACCGGGACGGATTATCTGTGCTTTATCGATATCGATCACTTCAACCTGATCAACGAAGGAGGCGGCCATCTGGCGGGCGATGAGTTCCTCAAGTTGCTGGCACAACAACTGGGGCAGCTTAAGGCAGAACGCTTCTCCTTGACCCGCTTGAGTGGTGATGAGTTCGCCATCTTGCTGGAAAATACCTATGTGGATGAGGCCATCCGCTTTGCCGAACAGTGCCGCAAGCTGATCCAGGATCAGAAGTTTATCTGGGATAGCAAGATTTACTCCGTCACCGCCAGTCTGGGGCTGGTGCCTATTCAGCCCGGCAGCCACGATGCGTCGGCACTGATGGCGCTGGCGGATGCCGCCTGTTCCACCGCCAAGCGGCAGGGCCGCAACCGGCTGCATGTCTACTCGGATCTCAGCCCAGAGATGCGCAAGTACCAAAATGAGGTGGCCTGGGTGGCCCGCATCAACCAGGCGCTGGCGGAGAATCGTTTTGTGCTGGCGCGTCAGCTGATCATCCCGGCCCAAGGCACTGGGGGCGGCCACAAATACGAGATCTTGCTGCGCCTGTTGGGTGAGCAGGGTGAACTGATCTCTCCCGTCACCTTCCTGGGGGCGGCCGAGCGGTTTGGTCTGATGCCGGCCATCGATCTGTGGGTGCTGAAAAACCTGATGGCCTGGTATCAGGATCATCCCGAAGAGTTGGCCAAGCTGGAGCAGGTGTCGGTCAACCTGTCCGGCGAGTCGGTCGGCACCCCCAAGATGCACCGCAAGCTGCAGCAGATACTGCAGGTGGCCCGCTTCCCCATGCACAAGCTGTGCTTTGAGATCACCGAGACGCAGGCCATCGCCAACATAGAGGCGACGCGGGCCTTCATCGCCAGCTTCAAGGCGCTGGGCTGTCGTTTCGCCCTGGACGATTTTGGCAGCGGCTTCTCCTCCTATGGTCACCTCAAGGAACTGCCGGTGGACTGGCTCAAGATTGATGGCCAGTTTGTCGAGAAGATGGACAAGAACCCCACGGATGCGGCCATCGTCCGCTCCATGGCGGAGCTGGCCCGGGCCGTGGGGATCAAGACGGTGGCGGAGTTTGTGGCCAACCCTGCCATCGAGGCACAACTGACCAAGATGGGCGTGGATTACCTGCAGGGCTATGCCATCCACAGACCCACGTTGCTGTCCGACCCCTTGCTGCTGGGGTTGCCAGGCGCCATTGCCGTGGCCAAGTGAGCAGGAATTAAGTTAAAATTCATCCCTTTGCCTATACATGCCATTTTGCCCCTCGGGGGCGAGGGTTAAGAGGAAACCATGCAACAGCTAGAAGAAGTGATTGCCAAGGCACAGGCAGAAATCGAGAGTGTCACGGAGGCGGCCGCCCTGGAAGAGCTGCGCGTTCAGTATCTGGGGAAGAAGGGCTTCTTCACCGAGCAGATGAAGGGTCTGGGCGCCCTGCCCAATGAAGAGAAGCCGGCGGCCGGTGCCCGCATCAACCAGGCCAAGATGGCGGTGCAGGATGCCCTGAACGCCAAGCGCGATGCCCTGCAGTCCGCAGAACTCAACAAGAAGCTGGCCGCCGAAACCATCGACGTCAGCCTGCCAGGCCGTCGCCTGGAGCAGGGTGGCCTGCACCCGGTGACCCGCACCATAGAGCGTATCGAACGCCTGTTTGGCGAGCTGGGCTTCAGCGTCGCCACCGGCCCCGAGATCGAAGACGATTTCCACAACTTCGATGCCCTGAACATTCCGGCCCATCACCCGGCGCGTACCGATCACGATACCTTCTTCTTCGACCCGACCCTGATGCTGCGCACCCACACCTCAGGGGTGCAGATCCGCACCATGGAGCAGCAACAGCCGCCCATTCGCATCATAGCCCCGGGCCGGGTGTATCGTAATGACTACGATATGACCCATACCCCCATGTTCCATCAGGTGGAAGGGCTGCTGGTGGATGAGAAGGTCAGCTTCACCGAGCTCAAGGGCATATTGCACGACTTCCTGCTGCACTTCTTCGAAGAGGATCTGCAGATCCGTTTCCGCCCCTCCTATTTCCCCTTTACCGAGCCCAGTGCCGAAGTGGATGTGATGGGCAAGAACGGCCGTTGGCTCGAGGTGCTCGGCTGCGGCATGGTGCACCCCAGCGTGCTGCGCTCTGTGGGTATAGACCCGGAGCGCTACTCCGGCTTTGCCTTCGGCATGGGTGTCGAGCGGCTGACCATGCTGCGCTACGGCGTCAATGACCTGCGTGCGTTTTTCGAGAACGACCTGCGCTTCCTCAAGCAGTTCAAGTAAGGGAAGGGAAAACAGATGAAATTCAGTCAATCCTGGGTGGCCGAGTGGGTAGCGGCCGACCTGGTTACCGAGACCCTGGCCGAACAGATCACCATGGCCGGGCTGGAAGTGGACGGCATCGAGCCGGTGGCCGGCACCTTCAATGGTGTCCTGGTGGGGGAAGTGGTGGAGTGCGCCCAGCACCCGGATGCCGACAAGCTGCGGGTCACCAAGGTGAACGTGGGGCAGAGCGAGCTGCTGGACATCGTCTGCGGCGCGCCCAACTGCCGTGCCGGCCTCAAGGTGGCGGTGGCCACCGTCGGCGCCGTGCTGCCTGGTGACTTCACCATCAAGAAGGCCAAGCTGCGTGGCCAGCCGTCTCACGGCATGCTCTGCTCCTACAGCGAGCTGGGTATTCCGGTGGAAGCCGATGGCATCATAGAGTTGCCGCTGGATGCGCCCATCGGGACGGATCTGCGGGATTACCTGCAGCTCAACGATGTGACCATCGAAGTGGATCTGACCGCCAACCGGGCCGACTGCCTGGGGATCGCCGGCCTGGCCCGCGAGATTGCGGTGCTCAACCGCTGCGCCGTCACCGTGCCCCAGTGGGCGCCGGTGGCCGCCAGCTGTGATGCCAGCTTCCCCATCCGTGTCGAGGCTGCCGAGGCTTGCCCGCGGTATCAGGGGCGGGTGCTCAAGGGGCTGAACCTGGCTGCCGCCACCCCGCTGTGGATGCAGGAGCGGTTGCGCCGCTGTGGCCTGCGCAGCATAGACCCCGTGGTGGATGTCACCAACTACGTGATGCTGGAGCTGGGGCAACCCATGCACGCCTTCGATCTGGCCAAGCTGTCCGGCGAGCTGGTGGTGCGGTTGGCCCAGGCCGACGAGAAGCTCACCCTGCTGGATGAGACCGAGGTCAGCCTCAAGCCCGATACTCTGGTGATTGCCGACCGCCAAGGCCCGCTGGCCCTGGCCGGGGTGTTTGGTGGCCTGCATTCCGGTGTGTCCGCCACCACCCAGGACATTCTGCTGGAGTGTGCCTTCTTCGCCCCCCTGGCCATCAAGGGCCGCGCCCGCAGCTACGGCCTGTCGACCGACTCCTCCCACCGCTTCGAGCGTGGGGTGGACTCTCAGCTGCAGGCCCAGGCCATGGATCGCGCCAGCCGCCTGCTGTTGGATATCTGTGGCGGTGAAGCGGGCCCGGTGATCGAGGTGGCAAGCCAAGCCCATCTGCCGCAAGCCCAGCCTATCACCCTGCGTCGCGACAAGCTGACCCGGGTGGTCGGCATGGCCTTCGATGATGCTGAGGTGGTGGAGATCCTGACTCGCCTCGGGCTGACCGTGACGGCGACCGCCGACGGCTGGCAGGCCCTGGCGCCCAGCTGGCGTTTCGACATCGCCATCGAGGAGGATCTGATTGAGGAAGTGGCCCGCATCTACGGCTACAACAATATTCCCAATGAGCCGCCGGTGGCACACCTGCAGATGATAGAGCGCCCCGAGGCGGATCTGCCCCTGAAACGCGCTCGGGATCTGTTGGTGGATCGCGGTTACCAGGAGGCCATCACTTACAGCTTCGTGGATCCCAAGCCCATGAGCCTGCTGTTCCCGGATTGCGATCCTATCGTGCTGCCGAACCCCATCTCCGCCGAGATGTCCGCCATGCGCGTCTCCATCTGGCCGGGTCTCATTGATGCCCTGGTGTATAACCAGAACCGTCAGCAAACCCGGGTACGCCTGTTTGAAACCGGTTTGCGTTTCATCAAGGATCCGGCGGCCGAGAACGGGATTCGCCAGGAGCCCTTGCTGGCTGGCGTGATCTGTGGTGATCTGGCGGGAGAGCAGTGGGGCCTGGCCTCGCGCCCGGTGGACTTCTTCGATCTTAAGGGTGATCTGGAAGCCCTGCTGGCCCTGACCGGTGAAGCCGAACGCTTCCGCTTCGTGCGGGATACCCACAGCGCGCTGCATCCGGGCCAAGCGGCGCGGATCGACAAGGATGGGGTGCCGGTAGGCTGGATCGGTGTGATTCACCCGAGCCTGGAGAAGAAGCTGGGTCTCAAGAGCAAGGTGGTGCTGTTCGAGCTGGAGCTGGCGGCCCTGTTGCAGGCCCGGATCCCGGCGGCGTGCGAGCTCTCCCGCTTCCCGGCCAACCGGCGCGATTTGGCTCTGGTGGTGGATGAGTCCCTCGCCGCAGATGATTTGCTGCTGCACATCAAAAAAATTGGCGGAAATCAGGTAGTTGGAATAAACTTGTTCGACATATACCAGGGGCCGGGTGTTCCGGAAGGCAAGAAGAGTCTGGCCATCAGTCTCATCTTGCAGGATACACAACGCACCCTGGAGGAGAAGGAGATCGCCGATACCGTCAACCAGGTGGTGGAGGGGCTCCGCACTGAGTTCAATGCATCCTTGAGGGATTGACTATGGCCTTGACCAAAGCCGATATCGCTGAACATCTGTTCGACCAGCTTGGGATGAGCAAGCGGGACGCCAAGGAGATGGTGGAAGCCTTTTTCGAGGAAATCCGTATCGCCCTGGAAGCCGGCGAGCAGGTGAAGATCTCTGGCTTTGGTAACTTCGAGTTGCGCACCAAGAGCGAACGTCCGGGTCGCAACCCGAAAACCGGCGAGGACATCCCCATCACGGCCCGCCGGGTGGTGACCTTCCGCCCCGGCCAGAAGCTCAAGGCCAGGGTGGAACATGCCACACCGACGGAAAGTGATGATGAGGAATGAGCCCGTTGGCTGAAGATCAATCCGGCTCGTGCTCAAAAAAGGCCAGGCAAATGCCTGGCTTTTTTGTGCCTGTCTGCCGGGCAGTCTGGGCCGAGTAGATTCACCTTAATGCTGACCTCAGCCAGCGGGCGAGGCAGCTGTTTTGCCTTGGCGCGGGCGGCCGGGCAAGATGCTATACTGCCGCCTCGATTTTTGTTGGGTAGTTCTTATGAGTGAGCCGTCGCGCATCGTCGTCCTAGGGGGAGATATCGATACCTCCTTGTCCCATCCCCCCGCACTATCCCTGCGGGCGTTATTGCGCGAGGCGGTCCAGTTGACCTTTCATCGCGGCAGCGCGGGTGTGCTGCTGGCGCTGTTGGGAGTGACGGCGATCTGGCTGTTGTTGGGGCAGGTCGCCGGCTATTGGTTGGGGCAGACGCCGGATCCTCGCGCCCTGACCCTGCTGGGGTTGCTGCTCACCGCCTTGCTGGCACCCTTGACCGGTGGGCTGGAGATGATGGGCCTGCAGCGTGCTGTGGGCCTGCCGGTGCGGGCCAGCCGAGTATTTGATTACTGGCGTTTCATGCTGCCCCTGGCGGGCCTGAGCATGCTGGTGAATGTCAGCTCGGCGTTGCTTAGCCTGGCCATCGAACAACATGGCGGCGGTCAATGGCTCTCCATGTTGCCGTCCGTGCTGTTTGCCATGTTGAGCCTGTTCTGTGTGCCCCTGATGCTGGAGCGGGGCTGCAATCCGCTCACCGCCTTATGGTTATCCGTGCGGCTGTTCGTGCGCTGCTGGCAACCCTTGTTGCTGCTGCACCTGCTGATGCTGGGTCTGCTGGTGCTGGCCTTGCTGCCCATGGGCATGGGGCTGCTGATCTTGGCACCCTTCTACCTGATACTGCGGGGCCTGCTGTATCGGGAGATCTGCGGGGTGCGGGTGCAGGTGGTGGGGGATGCCGGCAGCCGCTGGCTGGCGTGATCTAGAAATGCAAAGGGCGCCTAAGGCGCCCTGATTATTTTTGGCAGTGGGGCCTAGGGTCAGCTCAGCTCTATGATGTCCAGCCGCTGCGCGCCATCGAGCAACTCATCCTCATCGTCCGCTTGCTGCTGGGGCACCAGGGGGAACTCCGGCTTGTCGAAGGCGATGTCGCCGCCATCAACTACCCCGCTGTCGCGGTTGATGGACTTGAAGTCGAACAGGCGATGATCCAGCAGGTGGCTGGGTATCACGTCTTGCAGGGCGGTGAACATGGACTCTATCCGACCCGGGAAGCGGCGATCCCACTCCTGCAGCATCTGCTTGATGGCCTTGCGCTGCAGGTTCTCCTGGGAGCCGCACAGGTTGCAGGGGATGATGGGGAAGGCGCGCCAGTCGGCGTAGCGGACTATGTCCTTCTCCTTGCAGTAGGCCAGGGGGCGGATCACCACATTCTGGCCATCGTCGCTCACCAGCTTAGGCGGCATGGACTTGAGCTTGCCGCCGTAGAACATGTTCAGCAGCAGGGTCTCGAGGATGTCATCCCTGTGGTGCCCCAGGGCAATCTTGGTGGCGCCCAGCTCCTTGGCGGTGCGGTACAGGATGCCACGGCGCAGCCGCGAGCACAGGGAGCAGGTGGTCTTGCCAGGGGCGACCTTCTCCTTGACGATGGAGTAGGTGTCCTCTTCGACAATCTTGTACTCGATGCCCAGGCTGTCCAGGTAGGCGGGCAGCACCTCGGCGGGGAAGCCGGGTTGCTTCTGATCAAGGTTCACCGCCACCAGCTCGAAGCGCACCGGCGCACTGGCCTGCAGGTTGCGCAGTATGTCCAGCATGGTGAAGCTGTCCTTGCCGCCGGACAGGCAGACCATCACCTTGTCACCCTCTTCAATCATGTTGAAATCGGCGATGGCCTGACCGACATGGCGCCGCAGGCGTTTCTGCAACTTGTTGTTGTTGTAGATCTGTTTCGCGCTAAGTTCTTGCGTCATGACCGCTCCCCACGGGACAAAAAAGGCGGCCTATTATAGCCGTGTCCCGGGGGAGGGCAAGGCAGGCCTACTCGGCCTCGTCGGCATCGGGTTTGATGACGATGAGATCGCAGGACATCTCGTCCGCCACCTGCTCGGCGGTGTTGCCAATCAGGGCCGCTGACCAGCCGGTACGACCCACGCTGCCCAGCACCACCAGCTCGGCATCCAGCTCCAGGGCCAGCTCAGGCAGCACGTCCTCCGGCAGCCCCTCGCGGATATGGGTGTGATCATCGGGCACATGGTAACGGGCGGCATACTCGGCCATCTGGTTGATGTGATGCTGGCGGATGGCATCGTTGTAGATCTCGGGGGTGAAGCCCGGCACCTCCAGGGCGATGTTGATGGTGGGGCAGGGGAAGGCGTTCACCAGATGCAGCTCGGACTTGAGCAGCTGGGCCACCTGCTGGGCCTCCCGCACTATCTTCTCATTCAAGGCCTGCTGTACCGGCTCGTCGCTGAAGTTGAGTGCCGCCAGCACCTGACCATGCATGGGCCACTCGTGCTCCTTGACCAGTAGCACCGGGCAGTGGCAGCGGCGGATCAGGTGCCAGTCGGTGGGGGTGAAGATGAAGGTCTGCAGCAGGTTGTAGTGGTGGGCACCCTTGACCACCAGATCATGGTGCCCCGCTTCCACCTCCTGCAGGATCTGCTCGAAGGGCCGGCTATGCCAGACCACCTTCACCACGATATCGAATCCCTGGGTGAGGTAGGGTTCGGCCATGGCCTGCAGCCATTCCTGCCGATAGTTCACCACCCCGCTGCGCATCTCGTCGCGTTCCTCGGCGGAGAGGATGGAGGTGATTTCGTAGGAAAAGTCGTAGATGGCCAGGAACAGCGTGAGCTTGACGCCCTGACCCAAGCGGGCGATATCCAGCGCGCGGTGCAGGGAAGCCTGTTCATCCACCGCCGGATCAATCACCACCAGAATGTTGTTGTACTTGATCATGCTACCCCCTGAAAAATTATCGAGAACGGTAACTACATCATTAGGTTAGCCCATGGGCTGCACTCTGTTGGACGACGGCGTCAATAAATCAGGCATTCGTCCTCAGGGTGTGGGGATACGGCAGCTGGCCGCCCCGGCCAGCTGGGCCAGCACCACGGGATCCAGTATGGTCACATACTTGCCCTTGACCTTGATCAGCTCGATCTTTTGGAAACGTCCCAGCAGCCGGCTGATGGTTTCCACGGTCAGGCCCAGGTAGTTGCCAATGTCACCGCGGGTCATGGAGAGGCGGAATTCCCTGGCGGAGAAGCCACGCTCGCTGAACCGGGTAGAGAGGTTATGCAAGAAGGCGGCCAGCCGCTCCTCGGCATTCTTCTTGGATAGCAGCAAGATCATCTCCTGATCCCCCATGATCTCGCTGCTCATCAGGCGCATGATCTGCTGTCGCAGCTTGGGCATGCGACCGGAGAGCTCGTCCAGGATGTCGAACGGGATCTCGCAGACCATGGAGGTTTCCAGCGCCTGGGCGAAGGAGAGGTGCCGCTGGCGGGAGACGGCATCAAAGCCCACCAGATCGCCGGCCAGGTGGAAGCCGGTGATCTGCTCGTCCCCCTGTTCCGTGATGGTGTAGGACTTGATGGTGCCGGAGCGGATGGCATAGAGGGACTTGAGCTCGTCACCCGCCTTGAACAGGGTTTCCCCCTTCTGGATGGGTTTCTTGCGCTCTATGATGTTGTCGAGCTGATCCAGCTCCTGCTCATTCAGGGTGAACGGAATGCACAGCTGACTGATGCTACAGTCCTGACAGTGAATGGTGCAGGCTCCAGATGGGGCTCTTTTGGGGCTTTTCTTGTCTTGGATCATCTCGACATCAGATGGTTTTTGATTTTTATCAAACAATACTACCCTAAGCCGCGGCCGTTGCACAGGCTCCCGATGCGTCTGTCTGCATCGGCCTCTAACGAGGCTCGTCTTGTGCCGGCGCTGCGATGGCCGGCCATTTCTGGTAGCATGCAGCCCCAGTTCCCTGTTGCCCCGTGCTGGGGCAGACAGCCCCCAGGCCGGTGCCCAGTGTCGGCGAGGGGTTTCATCATCAGAGGTCTGTTTTGTCACTCGAGATTGCCCAACTGCAGGCGGCCCTGTCCGCCTGTCTGACCATGGATCGCCAGTCCCTGTACCGCCGCCTGAAGGGGGTGGAGCGGGTGCCGGAGAAGAAGCGTCAGCCCATTCTGGAAACCCTGGCCCTGGAGATCGCCGCCGCCCAACTGCGGGCCGAGCAGCGCGCCGGGCAGATCCCGGCCATCAGTTACCCCGAAGAATTGCCGGTCAGCCAGAAGAAAGACGAGATAGCGGCGGCCATCGCGGCCCACCAGGTGGTGATCGTGGCCGGTGAGACCGGCTCGGGCAAGACCACCCAGCTGCCCAAGATCTGTCTCGAAGCCGGTCGTGGCATCCAGGGCCTCATAGGTCACACCCAGCCCCGGCGTCTGGCGGCCCGCAGCGTGGCCAGCCGCATCGCCGAGGAGCTCAAGTGCGAGCTGGGCCAGGCGGTAGGCTACAAGGTGCGCTTCAACGATCAGGTCAGCGCCGACTCCTACGTCAAGCTGATGACCGACGGCATCCTGCTGGCGGAAATCCAGCACGATCGCTTCTTGAGCCAGTACGACACCCTCATCATCGACGAGGCCCACGAGCGCAGCCTCAACATCGACTTCATCCTGGGCTATCTAAAGCAGCTGCTGCCCAAGCGGCCGGATCTCAAGGTGATCATCACCTCCGCCACCATAGATCCAGAGCGCTTCTCCCGTCACTTCGGCAAGGCGCCCATCATAGAGGTGTCGGGCCGCACCTACCCCGTCGAGACCCGCTACCGGCCCTTGGTCGAGGGCAGCGACGAGAAGGACCCGCTGCAGGGCATCTTCGATGCGGTGGACGAGCTGTGCCACGAGGGCTTGGGCGACATCCTGATCTTCATGAACGGCGAGCGGGAGATCCGCGACACCGCCGATGCCCTGCGCAAACGCAACCTGCGGGACACCGAGATCTTGCCGCTCTACTCGCGGCTCTCCAACGCCGAGCAGAACCGGGTGTTCAGCCCCCATGCCGGTCGGCGCATCGTGCTGGCCACCAACGTGGCGGAAACCTCCCTGACGGTGCCCGGCATCCGTTACGTCATCGACCCGGGCACGGCGCGCATCAGCCGCTATTCGGCCCGCACCAAGGTGCAGCGGCTGCCCATCGAGCCCGTCTCCCAGGCCAGCGCCAACCAGCGCAAGGGCCGCTGCGGCCGGGTGGCGCCGGGGATCTGCATCCGCCTGTATGACGAGCAGGACTTCCTTTCCCGGCCCGAGTTTACCGATCCGGAAATTCTGCGCACCAACCTGGCCTCGGTCATCCTGCAGATGCTCTCGCTCGGTCTGGGGGAGATGAGCCGCTTCCCCTTCGTGGAGGCGCCGGACAGCCGCCAGATCAGCGACGGCGTGCGCCTGTTGGAAGAGCTCGGTGCCATCCAGGGCAAACCCGAGGGCAAGGAGGGGCTGCGCCTCACCGCCCTGGGCAAGCAGCTGGCGCGGGTGCCGCTCGACCCGCGGCTGGCGCGCATGGTGCTGGCGGCGCCGGACTTCGATTGCCTGGAAGAGGTACTCATCATCACGGCGGCCCTCTCCATCCAGGATCCCCGGGAGCGGCCCATGGACAAGAAGCAGGCAAGCGATGAGCTGCACCGCCGCTTCGAGGACAAGGACTCCGACTTCCTGGCTCTGCTGAACCTGTGGCAGTACTTAAAAGAGATCCAGAGCCAGGAGAGCCAGAACCAGCTGCGCAAGCGCTGCCAGAAGGAGTTTCTCTCCTACCTGCGGGTGCGCGAATGGCAGGACATCCACTACCAGGTGCGGCAGGCCAGCCGCGAGCTGGGCCTCAAGCACAACGAGGTGGCCGCTGACCCGACCCGCATCCATCAGGCGCTGCTCGCGGGCCTGCTCAGTCACATCGGCATCAAGGACGGCGACAAAAACGAGTTTATCGGTGCCCGCAACGCCCGCTTCATGCTGTTCCCCGGCTCGTTTCTGGCCAAGAAGCCGCCCAAGTGGGTGATGGCCGCCGAGCTCACCGAGACCTCCCGGCTGTTTGCCCGCACCGCGGCGCGCATCCAGCCCGAGTGGATCGAGCCTTTGGCCGGTCATCTGCTCAAGCGCAGCTATTCGGATCCGCGCTGGTCGAAGAAGGCCGGGGCCGTGCTGGCCACCGAGAAGGTCACCCTCTATGGCCTCACCATAGTGCCGGAGCGGGAGGTGCAGTACAGTCAGATAGACCCGGCCGCCTGCCGTGAGCTGTTTATCCGCCGCGCCCTGGTGGAGGGGGACTGGGACACCCGCCACGCCTTCTTCAAGCAGAATCTCAAGCTGCTCTCCGAGGTCGAAGAGCTGGAGCACAAGTCGCGGCGCCGCGACATTCTGGTGGACGACGAGACCCTGTTCGCCTTCTATGACGAGCGCATCCCCCACGAGGTGGTCAGCGCCCGCCACTTCGACTCCTGGTGGCAGCAGGCCGCCAAGGCCGAGCCCGAGCGGCTCAACTTCGAGCGCGAGATGCTGATGAAGGGGGATGCCAGCCATATCAGCGAGCTGGATTACCCCAACTTCTGGCACCAGGGCCGCATCAAGCTGAAGCTCTCCTACCAGTTCGAGCCTGGCGAGGCGGCGGACGGGGTGACGGTGCACATTCCCTTGGCCATCCTCAACCAGGTGGAGCCGGCGGGCTTCGAGTGGCAGATCCCCGGCCTGCGCCAGGACCTGCTCATCGCCCTTATCAAGGCGCTGCCCAAGCCGATCCGCAAGAACTTCGTGCCGGCGCCCAACTACGCCTCGGCCTTGAACCAGGCACTCAATCCCGACATGGGCCCGCTGCTGGATTGCATCGAGAAGCACTTGAAACGCATGAGCGGCGTCACCATCCCCCGGGAGAGCTGGGATCTCAATCTGGTGCCCGATCACCTGAAAATCACCTTTAGGGTGGTGGACGAGCACGGCAAGCCGCTGGCCGAGGGCAAGGATCTGCAGACCCTCAAGGATCAGCTGCAGGGCAAGGTGCAGGAGACCCTCTCCAAGGTGGCGGACAGCGACATAGAGCAGGACGGCCTGACCCTGTGGAGCTTCGGCCCGCTGCCCCAGGAATACAGCCAGAAGCGCGGTAGCTACGAGGTCAAGGCCTATCCGGCCCTGGTGGACAACAAGGAGTCGGTGGGCATTCAGCTGTTCGACACCCAGGCGGGCCAGGCGGCCGCCATGTGGGCCGGCCAGCGGCGGCTGGTGCTGTTGAACGTGCCCAATCCCATCAAGTACCTGCAGGAGAAGCTGCCCAACAAGGCCAAGCTGGGCCTCTACTTCAACCCCTTCGGCAAGGTGGCGGAGCTGATCGATGACTGCATCGCCTGCGGCTGCGATCAGCTGATGCGCCAGCACGGCGCGCCCAAGTGGGATGCCGCCGAGTTCGAGGCCATGAAGGAGGCGATCCGCGGTGAGCTCAACGACGCCGTGGTGGCCATCGCCGCCCAGGTGGAGCAGATCCTCACCACCGCCCACGGCATCAAGAAGCAATTGAAGGGGCGGGTGACCCTGGAGCTGGCCTATGCCCACTCGGACATCCAGGCCCAGCTGGAGGGGCTAATCCACAAGGGCTTCGTCAGCCAGACCGGCCAGGCCCGGCTGCCGGATCTGCTGCGTTACCTCAAAGCCATCGAGCGGCGGCTGGAGAAGATACCCCTGGATCCCAACCGCGACCGGGTTTACATGCTCAAGGTGCAGGCGGTGGAGCAGCAGTACCAGCAGCTGCTGGCCAAGTTGCCCAAGGGGCTGCCGGTGCCCGACGAGGTAGGCAACATCGCCTGGATGCTGCAGGAGCTGCGCGTGTCGTTTTTCGCCCAGAATCTGGGCACGCCGTATCCCATCTCGGATAAGCGGGTGAGTCAGGCGATAGCGGCCATCAAATGTTGATGTGGGTTGGACGGGCGCGAAAGCGCCCGTTTGCTTTGGTGAGGCCTGCGGCTTGCTCTGCCAAGGGCTGGCCATTGTGCCTGGCTATGGCTCCTCCCCCTTACCAAGGGGGAGGTTGGGAGGGGGATGGCTTGCTGGTCGGTTGCCCGGTTGCATGATTGGTTGAATGACGTGCAAGTGGCCGTTTCGCCCTTGGTCAGCCTGGGCGGCAGGCCAGACAC
The DNA here is from genome assembly GCF_039540575.1 of Pseudaeromonas paramecii. Classification (NCBI taxonomy): domain Bacteria; kingdom Pseudomonadati; phylum Pseudomonadota; class Gammaproteobacteria; order Aeromonadales; family Aeromonadaceae; genus Pseudaeromonas; species Pseudaeromonas paramecii. Next base: position 6,974 of record NZ_BAABFC010000023.1, on the reverse strand, counting down.
CCGCTTGGCGGGGGCGACAAGGGGGCGGTCGTGCCACCGCCCCCTTGACCCCCAGGCACTCCCCGCTGTCCGGGCCTGCGGCTTCCCTCGGCGCCAGCGCCGGGCTTTGGGATCGTCATCAACATGCCTCCATGCATGATGATGACTGGCTCGGCGTCCTGTCTCGCCTCCTACGCCCGGCGCCGTCACCTCGGCCGGACAGAGGGGAGACCCGTCCCGTAAGCAGCGTTTGTTTTTGGGTTGGCGAGTGATGGTTTCTGACATCGCGGAGAAGAGTAGGGCGCAATCAGTCAAGCGCATTGCGCCCTTCGCAAGCTGGTTATGTGCCTCAGAACCATGGCCATACCTTAATTAATCCATGCCAAACCTTACCAAGAAGAGAAGGAAGTGTATGGAGATGGTATTCACCTGACAGTTGCCCACAAAAGGGAGTGGTCATACGGCTTCAAACCGGATAACAAAACGGTACCCCTACCGTGTTATCTGGAGTCACCGTATGACCACCAACGAGAAAGTAGCACGTCGTAAACTCAGCCTGCTAGAGCTGGCCAAAGAGCTCAGCAATGTCAGCCGCGCCTGCAAGATCATGGGCTATAGTCGGCAGCAGTTTTACGAGATCCGCCGTAACTATCAGACTTACGGTTCTGAAGGCCTGTTGGACAAGTTGCCTGGCTGCAAAGGGCCCCATCCCAACCGGGTAGCTCCCGAAATAGAGCAGGCCATTCTCGATTTCTGCCTGGTTAATCCAACGTATGGACCTCTGCGGGTATCCCAGGAACTTGCTCTGCAAGGTATTGCCGTTAGCGCAGGGGGTGTCCGTGGTGTGTGGCTGCGCCACGATTTACTGTCCAAACATGACCGGTTGCTGCGGCTGGAGAAAACTCACCGGGAGCAGGCTATCGAGCTCAATGATGAGCAAATCCGCCTGCTCGAGCGCTTTAGTCCGGAATTCCGTGAGCGACAAATCGAAGTGCATTACACCGGCGAACTGGTGGCTGTGGATACCTTCTTCGTCGGGACACTCAAGGGCGTGGGCAAGGTCTATTTGCAGACCGTGCTCGACTGCTACAGCCGCTATGCCTGGGGCCGGCTGTATACCAGTAAATTGCCCATCACCTCCGTTCACGTGCTCAACGAAACCGTACTGCCGTTCTTTGAAGAGTATGAGGCCAGGGTGCAGACCATCCTGTCGGACAATGGTCGGGAGTTCTGAGGTCGGCCGGATCACCACCCTTACGAGCTGTTCTTGCAGTTAGAAGGGATAGAGCACCGAACCACGCAAGTTCGACGGCCGCAGAGCAATGGCTTTATTGAACGGCTTCACCGCACGCTGCTGGATGAACACTTCCGAATCAAGGGAAGAACGACCTGGTATGAGACGGTAGAACAAATGCAGGTCGACCTGGAAAGCTACCTTGACCATTACAACACCAAGCGGCCACATCAGGGACGTATGATGGAGGGACAGACCCCCTACAGCATGTTCAAAAAAGGGCTGAAATTGATACCCAAAGAACAGCGCGCTAAAGTCGCGTAACAAGACACCGGTTTGAGGCCGGTGTCAGGTGATTACTAGATTTGTACAATCATTGATATAAAATATTGTTGGTATTTCTATTTTCATGTCTTTTAATTTTTTAAGCATATGAATGCCAGCTGAGCCATCATCTCTTCTTTTAATGTCTGAAATGATTAGGTCAAAGTTCTGATTACCTAATCTTACAATTGCGTCTTCTGTCGAAATGGCCACTTGATGTACTATGTCCAACCTTTCGAGTATGTTGATCAAGAATGATATTTGCTTGGGTTCGTCATCAACTAATAATATTTTTGTTTTCTGTAGGATTGGATATATTCTGTTTGCTCTGCGGGCTACTTGCTCTCTATTTGCTGTAGAGCCAATTGGAATATCTTTATATCGAATTGAAATGTTATCAAGAGCGTCTTTCACCTCTTTTTCAAAAGATGCTTCAAAACCAGCCGCTTTTATGCTGGTCATTCTTGGAAGTAGGTTTTCGCTTATTACCGTTTTGAAATTTTTTATCGCGAAAAAACCAATAATTGCCCAAGTTAAACTTGGAATAATTTTAATTGCTTCTATTGCGGTTTCTTTTTCCATATATAGCCTATAGTCGTTGTTACGATTGGCAGCCTAACGCTCGGCTCACCAGCGCCCAAACCGGAGAGGCTTTGTGGTAAAAGTATAGCGAAGCGAAACCCACAAAAGCAGCGCAGGTTTGGGCGTCTGCGTGGAGGCGTTTGTTATGCATGAATTTTACTAGCACCAAGTTAATTTATAGCCTGCGTCACCCGCAATTATTTTTAAGATAATAACGATGCCTGACCGTAGCTTTTTAAGCTCTTCAGCAAAATTACACCATTTAGGATCTCTTGAATCACACCTTAATGATTTCAGGTCAGTATCAATTCCAATATTTCTAAGAAAAGTGTCAATAACTTCCTGCAATTTATTTAACGCGACAAACAGTTCGGTGTTAGGATTTATTTTGGCTCTCGTCATTGAGATTCTTTCTCGGATTAGATTGAGCGAATCCAAGACCCGAGGAGGGAATTCGAAATCAAGCCCTTCATATAAAACACGTTTACTTTCTAGAAAAGATACCAGATCACGAGTTTCTTCGTGGTGCCTCTTTGAAGCTCGCAAATCCAGAAGCGCGCTTTCAAGATCTTTGCCGACTATATTCCTAATGACTAACTCATGTTGAGTCTTCCAGCTTTTAAGATCAGCTACAGAATAATACGATTCGTCATCATCTACTTTGTCGTGGCATATCTTACAAAGCCAAATCCCATTATCTGCAGACTTTAAATAGCCATCAGTAAGTTTTAGGTCTGATCTAGGGCCATCATCACTGGCCGCATTTATATGTGCGCCTTCTGCGATACTTCTTGCTTTGCCCTCGGTTGTGCTGTAGCCGGTCAAACAAAGACAGCTAGGATTTGCACAAACATACATCGATCTTAATGCTATTTCTGTTCTAACTTTTTTAGAAAAGTTCTTTCTCATGTCGATTCCCTTAAGCATAACGCTGAGAACAGTTGCAAAATATTTGGCACGTCATTTTGCTCGGCAAAATGCGTGACAATTATTTTGTCAATTGATTCGACTTGTTAACAAGATTATTTCTCATCCTCTAACTTAGAAAATCTCCTTTCCAAGTGTTGGCACAAACCATCAATATCAGGAAATATTTGCGCATGATTAATACCGAGTAACGACAATGATTTTCGAATACTATGAAAGGCACTTGGCGGAATAACCAATTTTATAAGTTTATTTTTGAATTCATGGTGTGTTTCAAATTTAACAATTTTTCCATTATCTAAAATTCGATGAACGGTAAAAGCCCCTGCTTGTGCAGATATTCTTTTCGAGATAACACGAGAACGGAAAACTTTTGTACTTTTATTTTCTAAGGGATCATCATCTTTTGTTGTGTCCCTAAAATCCTTCATTTCCGCGCATAAGATCCAAACAACCCCATGCTCTTGCTTACCATGTTTATCTTTCGCTGGTTCCTTTTGAATACTAAACCATAATGCAACTAGAGCACTAAAGCTCCAATCAAGAAGTCTGGTTGGTAATCCATGATGTTGAGCTAATGCTAATAAATCCCAATTATTTTTTGGTTCAAACTCAGCTAAAGGTAAACAAGCTCTGCGAAACTCATCTAGCATTAATTTTTCGACGTTTCTTAGAGTACCATTCAAGTCTAATCGAGCTATTTTGGGGAGTAAATCTTTGTCTTGTCTTTGTCCTCGAAACAAAAGCTCTGCTTTATTACCTTTGTCCTCACATTGTTTTTTAACTTTCTCGATTAAATCTATGTATTGTGTAACGGACTCGATTTTCTGGTTGTTATATTCCAAATTTTCCTCGAAACTTATATCTTGTTAACGTTGGACGTAAAGGGCACCGAGGCGTAGCCGAGGGAACCCAAATGCGCAGCATTTGGGTTCCCGTTGACGGACTTGTTAGCGGCAGAGGTGAAACCCGCGCCATGCGTCGTGCAAGCCATGCTCGAAGTGCCGAAGTTTGACAGCGGTACTGCGGTGGCGAGACGCACCGCGATTAGGTCTGAGAATGCCGCGAGCTGCCGTGCCCTGCAAGCCTACGAACCCCGATAACGGTGATGTGTCGCAACAAACGTTGCGAGGCGCCGGCGACGACCAAGAACGCAGGCAGAGCGCACGAACTGGCGGGGTTCATTCGCATTGTCGCTAACATTTTAGTTATGGGGCGCGCGGCTTTATGCGCGTCCCAGTGAGCGAAGCGAACGACTTAAACTATTTGTTAGATGAATCAAAAACATATTTTAATGTAATGGGGCGTTCATTAATGTTTTGGTGTTCATTAAGCACTAGGGATTGACCTAAGTATGTTATATCAAAAATGTATACTTCTTCGGAGCTTTCATTCGTTATATCGAAAACAAACATTTTGTACATCTTATTTCCGTTGGAAATCAAATGGCAGGCACTTCCAAACGCATCGACTGGATATTCAACAACGTAGAAGCATTCATGACCTTCTGAATTCACATAAAGCTTATCTGTGATGCCATCTGCACTTCTTTGATAAAGCCCGGGAGGGATAGCGCTAGCGCATGAAGCTAAAAAAATAACAATAAAGATAAAGTAGAGGTTTCTCATTATGCCTTCTAACGCCCACATCAGTGGGCAGCCGTAGTGGAGCTATTTTGTGCAAAAATGACCGAAGGGAATGCACAAAAATTGCGGAACGTAGGTTGCTCCACTGCATGTGATTGTTATACGCCCCCACAGGTAACCTCTATACAGCTTTCTATTGCTTTTGTTGAAAGATCTACGTCGCATCGCTTACGTATTGAATTTTCAATTTCTATCATCGCTGGCCTAATCCTATCGATCTCAGACTGAGCGGGACGGCGATTGATATCAATGTAGGTATGGTGAAATTCAACTACGCCCTTGTAGTTAGTGCGAAAATAGAAATTCCCGTGTAATCCATCATAGCTATACAGAAACCTATCAATAGTCTCCGGTTGCTGCACACCGCTCAAAGTCAATTCACGACCGCCTTGTTCGATTCGGTGCTCTACACCGGAAACGCCAGAAACTGCTTTAGTTGCCTCAATCATACACTCTATAGGAAGCCTTACTTCACCAACTGGGGTGTATCTGGAAACTCCGTATAATGAGTCACATCCCCCTAAAATGGTTACGCTAGAAATTGTAAGTAGTGTAACTATTACTCTCATGCGCTGATCTCTAATTGCGTATAACGCCGTGCTCTGCGGTAAATTTGGAGCGCAGCGGAAAATTTATCCGATAGCAGCGCATTGTTAGATGCTCTTTGCCCACTTTGACAAAACATCCTCAAATGGACCATGGTAGGCATGCCTATTGATAAAATACTTCTTCTCGTCGCTTGGTAAAGCTGAGGCGCAATATATAAATGCCATTTTTTGCCAAGGATCCATATTACCAAAAGACTCTTTATGCTCACGAAGCCAATCAAAAGCTTTATTTTGGTAAGCTGACAGCATGATCTCTCTTCTAGCAAAGGAATCTGACGAACCGAAAATCTTTGCCAAATGAGAAAAATGGTTGATAAATTCGTTTCTTGAGAAAAGGCTTAGTATTGATAGCCTAAAGAACTCATTATTTTTAACTTCATCAGCTTCTAGAAGAACCAATAACTTACTACCTATATCCTTCCATCTCTCTGGCTCAATACTTTGTATTGATGAAATGTAAAAGCATATATTCGCAAAACAGGGCCCTAAAGAGTCTAAATTTTCAAGAGACACATCTATGGCTCCAGGATGACCAACTTGAGCCAACCTCCGATAGAACCACCTAAGCCGTATATAATCAACGTCCTCTTTACTCAAATACTCTTGAATAATTTTACCCACTACTTCCTGAGAAAATTGAGACCAATCATTTGGAGAAATGGCATTATATGATATTCCTTGATAGGGGTTGCCTCCTGTATATTTTCTTATAATCCCTAACAATCTAGCCTCATTCCTATCGATGGGGCGGTCTTCGATCATATCGCGACTTAACTCTCTGAAATCATTCGGCGAATAAATTTTAGTTTTATGTCTTTGCAGCATTAACCGCTGTTGACGATCTAAGACAGTGGCCACTGTAGCCAGAGTTGACTTTGCTTCTTTCTCAGAATCGCAGAAAATGAGAATGTCGTCCGCATATCGGATAAAGTTAAATCCACTCGTATCCAAGCTATTATCTATAGGGATGAGAGTTGCTTCCGCAATGAGATGTATCGGGTGCGGGCCTATTGGTACGCCTCTGGATACTCCAGCGGTAGTTGACTCGAGTAGGGATATTACCCACTTAGTTGCTTGATTTGGAAATCCAGACTCTATCAATTGATTCTCAACGGTGTGATGATAGATCTGATTGTAAAAATCAGCAATATCTAAATACAGCACAACATTGGAAGAACGAGAAAGGATATCAGCCTTTTTCCAAAACTCATTCCATGCGTTCTTATTGCCATAGAGGCCATCATCAACTGTAGGCTTAAACCGATAACTAAAAACCTTATCATTTACAAGTCTGCGGTCTTCTATTCCCTGACCGTACTGATAAATTAATGCTGAAAGAAGTAATGAATCTTGTGGGTGTAACTGGGTGGCTTGTCTATAAGATATTTCATCTTTAGGAACAATGAATCGCCGGCACGCTTTTGGCGGAAAATCAGTAAGATTTTTATTCTCAACAGCTTTAATAAACTCTTCCAATCTAGTTTTTATTGCACCGACTTCAATAATCTTCGGAAATAGGTCTCCATCAGAATGATCAGATACAAAATTAATTGCCCATTCAATTGAATCCCTACCTATGGTCATTTAGTACTCCTTGCATCTAACGTTTAGATAACCGGCGCCTATTGGGGCCTTAAAATGCCAGCATATTCGCTGGCGCCAGGTTGATCTACC
>NZ_BAABFC010000022.1:0-87139 GCF_039540575.1 Pseudaeromonas paramecii | reverse complement strand
TTGAGTCCAGTAGAGTTTGAATCCCGCTATCGGGAACGGCTGGGAAGTGTCTAAATCACTGGTGGCGATTCAGATCGCAGAAGGCCGACAGGCCATCATGATCCTCGATAACTGTCCTTCAGCGTTGCACTCTTCGCTGGCCAGCAAGATGTCAGCCGCAGGTGGTAAGGTGAGCCTTATTACGGTTGAGTATGACATCCGAGACGACAAGCCTCAGACGACAGAGGTCATCCATATAGAAGCGGTTGGACCGGAAGTGGCGGAACAGCTTCTGCTCCGTCGTTTTCCCAATATTGGGCAGAATAACGCCCGCCGCATAGCGGCGTTTGCTGATGGAAATGCGAGGGTATCTCTGGCCATCGCCGAGCGGGTAGAGGAAGGTGAGAGCTTGGCTCAACTTTCTGATGCGCAGTTATTTGATCGTTTGTTTGAACAGCGCAACCATCCGGATGATGACCTGCGGGCGCAGGCTGAAATACTGTCCTTGGTCTATTCGTTCTCGGTAGCAGCCGTCGAGGATGGTCAAACTGAACTGGAAGTGTTGGGGTCGATCTCTGGGCATTCCGCCATCCAGTTGTCTCGGTCAGTCAACAGGTTGTTGGGGCGCCATGTTGTGCAGAAAAGGGCCCATTGGAGAGCGATCCTTCCTCATGCCATTGCCAACAAGTTGGCGTCAGCGGCACTTGATAGCATTCCGGCTGCTCAACTCAGGGCGACCTTTGAAGTGGCTGGGCGTCAGCGTTTACTCATGTCGTTTGCACACAGGCTTGGCCTATTGCATGACCACCCAGTAGCAAAAGAGATCGCTGAGAGCTGGCTTCAGCCTGATGGGCTGTTGGGGCGGATAACCGCGTTGGACGATATGTCGGCGCGAATGCTGGACTACATTGCCCCTGTCGCACAGGACGCTCTGCTCGACAGGATCGAGGCGGTGCTGACCGTAGATGACTTTAAAGGTATGAAGCAGGGTTACAACCCGCGGCGGACAACAATACTCAATCTGTTGCAATTGTTGGCGTATGAACCGAGCGCTTTCGAGCGGTGCATCCGCCTCCTCATCCATGTGGCTGACCATGAAGAGGAGAACAACAGCAACAATTCGGTGCGAAATCAGATCACGCCATTTTATCAAGCGTATCTATCGGGTACGCATGCCACGTTAGTGCAGCGAATTGCCGTCATGAATGAATGCCTTTCATCAATCGTTGCTGGTCGGAGGTCGCTGGGTTTTCAGATGCTCTCTACAGCCTTGGAGGATCGATGGACCAGGTTTGGCTGGAATGAGTTTGGTGCTCGTCCAAGAGACTATGGATTGCACCCCAATCATGATGAACTTGTTGAGTGGCGCAGCGCCTTTATCGACGTGACTGTGCAATTGGGAACTTCCGGCACTCCTGAGCTTGCAGAACCAGCAAGGCTGATCATGGCAAACACCTTTCGAGGGTTGTGGCGTCAGCCTGCAATAAGGGACAAGCTCGTTGAGGCTGCTTACACGTTGCATGCACACCACCCTTGGGGCGAAGGTTGGAAAGCCGTCCGCTCCACGATCTATTTTGACCATACCAAACGCAACGATGAGGATGATGTTGAGCCGCTGCCGGACACCCTTGCCGCACTGGAGAGGAAGCTGGAGCCGCATGACCTGATTCCTTCAATCATGACGTATGTGCTGAGCAAGGGGGCGTACTATTGGGATCTTGACGTTAATTTTGACCATAGCAACCCTAACAGTTATCACGAATCTGAGAGGCGTCTTGAATCCAAGGCATTTCGACTGGGTGAGGAGTTTGCGACATCAGACCATAAGCTCGAAGAACTCGGCACCAGCCTGTTTTCCAACGATTGGCTGCCCTATCGTGCTGCATTCGGGAGGGGGATGGCGAGAGGGGCGCATGATTTGCGGACTGTCTGGCTGCTACTCATTGAGCAGCTAGAACGGCAGCCTGAAGGGCATAATAATTTTTTAATTTTTAAAGGTTTTCTCGAAGAAACTGGCTCTATTGATCCAGCTCTAGCCCAGGAACTGCTCAATCAGTGTGCAAAAAATCCTCTACTTCGAAAGGATTTGGTCTATTTGCACCCCTGGGGAAAATTTACAGAAACAGATCTGAACCGTTGCTTGGCTCTTCTGGATGATCCAGATATTCATCCGGGAATGTATGAGCCAATTCTATGGCGGGATGAGTATGGGCATCTCCCCAGAGACCGTGTCCTCGATCTTGCTCGGCGACTACTGAGTAAACCGAATGGCGATAGTGTGGTTTTGGCTGCTCTCAGTATGAGGTTGCATGGCAAAGAGGGTGTAGTGGATACGCTGGGTCCAGAATTTCGAAGGGTCGGCCTAAGAGCGGCAATCCAGAGCCTTCCAAGAAAGCACAATGGCCCTGGCGGCTCCATGGATCATCAGATGGAGTGCGTTATCAACGCTGCGTTGCGTTTCGATGGCAATGAGGCCGAGAAGCAGGAGTGGTTGAACACTATCTTTTCCGTTGTTGATAAGCACAATGGCTATGTTCATTCATTTCCAAACGCCATTGGGACGACTGTCGCCTTGATGCCTGTGGCATTTCTCAATCGTGTTTTCGAAGGTAGTGAAGAGCAACAAAAACGACGAAAGTTCTTTATTGGCTATAGTGGTTATCGGCAGTCTACTCTCGCCAAAATCGATGCGGATGTGTTGATTGCATGGTGCAAGGCAAAAAATGATATCGGTGTGTGGGCGCCTATTGCGTCGGGCATTAACTTGTGGGAAGAGGGTGAAGAAGGGCTTACGATGTCAGAGCCTGCGCTTAGGCTGCTTGAGGCTGCTCCTGAGCCGGAAGCTATTCTGGAGGAGTACGCCGGGCGAGTGGCTCCTTTATCCTGGTCTGGTAGTCGAGCGAATGTGATGCAACCTAGAGCTGATGCGATCAAAAAATTGATTGGGCATGATAGAGCAGAAATCGCAGAGGCAGCTCGAACAGTGTCTGCAAAACTGGTTGATTGGATCGAACGCGAGAAAGCAAGTGAAAAGCGGGAGGATATGGAGCACGAGCAGCGGTTTGAGTGAAGACAACTGTACTCGAATTTCAACAATTCCAATCCAGAAATGGATTAATGTCAGCGATGAAACAAACACCGATACCATGGAAGGCATAAGAAATGCCGACATGGTATCGGTTTTTTTGTCTGTGGCGTCTGGCAAAGTTCGTCGGGGTGATGCCCCTTCGACTTACTCTCCAGCTAACGCAGCAACGCTAGGTTCTGGTCGATCCGGCTTTGGAGCAGGCGTAGTGTCGCGGGGCTAATCGCTTGCGGCAGCAGCCTCTCGGCGATGGTTGAAAACTGACTGGCCACCTCGCTGATGGCATCAATGGTGCGGTTAGCATTCTGTGCCGGGACTTCCGCCTCCTCGGCGAGCCGCAGCAGAGCGGCTCGATCGATGGCCAGTGCCTCACCCATCACATCCATCTGGTGATAGCCGCCAGGCCCTTCGCAGAAGGTCACGTCATAGGCCGGGGCTAGCTTCCACTGACCGGTAGATGACATCAGGTAGGCAAAATTCTTGGGATGGTCGTCCCGGTTATTGAATACCACATTGAAGACGGCACGCTCGAAGGCGAAGGCCATCTCCCGCACGTCATTGGTACAGAGTCGGGTCGCTCGCAGGAAATTAACGTAGTCCAAGGCCCCCGGTGCACGATAGTCGGCGCCGGTAAAGGTGGTCAGACATCGCACTGAGTGAGACAAAAAGCCCAAGGAAACATGGGCTTTTTTCGTTTGGCTGGTGGCTGAATCAAGTCGGGTTGGCGCCGCTGGCGCCAGCCCGGTTTGGGGAGACCGCGGGACTTACAAGAAGGGCGCCAGATCGATGCCGTAGTGTCGTGGGTCGGCGGCGGATTCGATGCGATCGGTCTCGCCGGGGCGGGACAGATCCAGCAGGCGCACCTCCAGGTAGGCACTGGACTTGGTGCTGTAGAGTATCTTCACCAGGGGTTGCAGCGGGGTCTTGTCGTTGCGCTCCATCACCAGGGCCAGGCGGCCGCTGTCGAGCTTCACCAGGCTGCCCACCGGGTAGATCCCCAGGCACTTGATAAACTGAGCCACCAGCTGGCTGTCAAACTGGCTGCCGGCGCCTTGCAGCAGGATGCGCAGGGCCTGGGAGGCGGGCATGCCGGGCTTGTAGCAACGATCGGCGGTGAGGGCGTCGTACACGTCCACCACACTGGCCATGCGAGCGTACTGATCCAGTGCCTCGGCGGTGAGTCCGGCCGGATACCCCTGGCCATCGAGCCGCTCATGGTGGCCGCTGAGCACGGAACGCATGATGGGGCTGAAGCCGGGGGAGGCGTCCAGGATCTGCTGCCCCAGGCGGACATGAGTCTGCATGATGGCAAACTCATCCTCGGTGAGCCGGCCGGGTTTGTGCAGCACGGCATCGGGGATCAAGATCTTGCCCGTGTCGTGCAGCATGCCGCCGATGGCCAGCTCCTTGAGCACCTGGCGCGGCAAGCCCAGGTGCCGGCCGAAGTTGGCCAGGTGGATGCCGACGTTCAGCGAGTGCTCCATCAGGTAGCTGTCTTTTTCCCGGATACGGCTCAAGCACATGAGGGCATCGTTGTGCTCGAAGATGCTGTCAACCAGCTCGTCGGCCATGGCCTCCAGCGGCGCCATGGCGATGGGCTCGCCGGCCTTGAGCTGGTCGAACAGCTTGCCTTGCAGCCCCTTGGCCTCCTGATAGAGGCGGCGCACCCGCTCCCTGTGTTGGGCCTTGGTGAGATTGGGCTTGTTGCGTGCCGGCGGCGTTGAGGGGGCGGGCTGGGCTTGTGCCTGGCTGACTTGCTTGCTGCGAGCCAGATCCACTTCCACCACCAGGACCCCCAGCTGCGCCATCTGGCGTATCTGCCCCTGATTGCCAACCAGGCCGCTTTGGCTCAAGCGGGTGTCACCCTGTTGCTGCAGTATGCGGGTGACAAACATGCCCGGCTGCAGTTGAGCCAGGGTCAGTCGTCGTAGGGTACTTTGTGTTGTTTCCATATGAGGCTCATGTTGATTCCGGACTCATTTTGCCTGTTGGTGGGGAGGCTGTCACCTGACCGAGCGCAAAGATGTGGCGGGTCTGTTGCTTTTTTGCACGCGATTGCAGGCGCAGCCATCCCGGCGCATAACAGGTGCCTTGCACCGGCACTGGCAGTACAATGCTGGCCTTTTGACGGCCCCTAGGAGTCACCATAGATGCGTTTGGATAAATTTCTTTCCCAGAGTCTGGGGATCACCCGCTCTCAGGCCAGCCGGCTGCTGCGTGGTGGCGAGGTGCTGCTCAATGGCGAGCCGGTCAAGCAAGGGGCTATCGCGCTGGGGGAGTCCGACGAGGTGGAGTTTGCCGGTCAGAGCCTGCGGCTGACCGGGCCGCGCTACTTCATGCTGCACAAGCCCGAGGGCTATGTCTGCTCCAATGAGGATCCCGATCATCCCAATGTCTTCTTCCTGTTGGAGGAGCCGGCGCTGGGCAAGTTGCACTGTGCCGGACGGCTGGATCTGGATACCACGGGCCTGGTGCTCATCACGGATGACGGTCAGTGGTCCCACCGTATCACCTCACCCCGCCACGAGTGCGCCAAGCGCTATCGGGTCTGGCTGGCGGATCCGGTGCCCGAGTCCGCCATCGCCCAATTTGCCGAAGGCATTCAGCTGCGCAGCGAGCGGGATCTGACCCGGCCTGCCCAGCTGGAACTCATCTCCGACACCGAGGCGCTGCTCACCATTCACGAGGGCAAGTACCATCAGGTCAAGCGCATGTTCGCCGCCATCGGCAACAAGGTGGTGAAGCTGCACCGGGAGCAGGTAGGCCCCCTGGCGCTGGATGCCGCGCTGGCGCCCGGTGAATACCGGCCGCTGACCGAAGAAGAGGTAGCGGCGTTTCGCTAAGCCGCGGCTTGCCGAATTCTACCGGCAAGCCAGCTGGGGCCTAGGCCTTCATCCCCAGGATCAGGGCGGTGCCGGCCACCACCAGGGCCGCCCCGGCCCAGGCCGAGGGGAGGGGCCTCTGGCGGGTGTAGCCCCACAGCAAGGGCAGCAGCATCACAGGGGTGGTGGCGGAGAGAATGGCCACCAGGCTCACCTCGCCGTGTTTTAACGCCAGCAGTATCAGGGTCATGCCCAGGGTCATGGCCAGGAAGCCGTTCAGCGCCACCACCCCCAGCACCCTAAGGTTGATGGCCTGCCTGGCCCGGGCGAAGGGGGCGCCGCTGGCCCGCAACAGCAGGTGGGCCAGCAGGGCGGCCGCCATCCGGGTGCAGGAGGCGGCCACTGGATCCACCCCGGCGCTCATCACCGGCTTGGCGATGAGACTGCCCAGGGATTGGCACAGGGCGGCCAGCAAGCCCAGCGCCACCCCCAGCCACAGCGGATGGCGGATCTGCTCCAGCGTCGCGCTGTGTTTGCGGCCAAAGGCGATGGCCAGCAGCACGCCGACAAAGATGAGCCCGCCGCCCAGCAGACGCCAACCCCCCAGCCGTTCATCAAACAGCCAGAGTCCCAACAGGGCGGTGAACAGGGCGTTGCAGGCAAACAGCAGGCCGGCGCGCCTCGGCCCCAGGCGATTGAGGCAGGCGTAGAGCGCCGTGTCCCCCACGAAGATGCCGATGAGGCCCGATAGGGCCATCCAGCCCAGCTGCGCCAGGCTCAGCCCGGCAAAGCCGCCGGTGACCAGACTGGCGGCGCCCAGCATGGCGGTGACGCAGGCCATGCGGTAACGACTAAAGGCGAAGGCACCCAGGTGGGCGGCAGGCAGGACGGAGAGCAGGCTGGCGATGGCCCACAGCAGGGCGGCGGCCAGGGCGAAGAGTTCGTAATGCATGGGGGCTCCACGACAACGGGCCCCGCAGGGCCCGAATGGGTAGCACGATACTGAGCGCCTGGGGCAAAGGCAAGCCTCAGGCGAACGGGTCCTCTTCATCGCTGGCGATGGGATCCAGACTCCAACTGGCGGAGTCGCCGGTGTTCTTCAACTGGCCCTCTTCCCGGTGCAGCTTGATCTTGAGCTTGAGGTTGTTGGGGGAGTCGGCGTTCTTCAGGGCCTCCTCTTCGCTGATCACCTCTTCTTCCACCACCAGCTTGAACAGGGAGCTGTCGAAGGTCTGCATCCCCAGGGCGGTGGACTTCTCCATGATCTCCTTCAAGGGGCCAAACTCGCCGCGCTTGATGAGGTCGCGGATGGTGTGGGTGCCCAGCATGATCTCGATGGCGGCGCGGCGCTTGCCGTCCAGGGTCTTCACCAGCCGTTGCGAGACGAAGGCCCGCAGGTTGTTGCCCAGGTCGTTGAGCAGCTGGGGCCGGCGCTCTTCGGGGAAGAAGTTGATGATGCGGTCCAGCGCCTGGTTGGCGTTGTTGGCGTGCAGGGTGGATATGGCCAGGTGACCGGTTTCGGAGAAGGCCAGGGCGTGCTCCATGGTCTCCCGGTCGCGGATTTCGCCGATCAGGATGACGTCCGGCGCCTGCCGCAGGGTGTTCTTCAGGGCGGCGTGGAAGCTGCGGGTATCCACCCCCACCTCACGCTGGTTGATGATGCTCTTCTTGTGGCGGTGCACATATTCCACCGGATCCTCGATGGTGATGATGTGGCCGCTGGTGTTGCGGTTGCGGTGATCGATGAGGGCCGCCAGCGAGGTGGACTTGCCCGAGCCGGTACCGCCGACAAACAGCACCAGGCCGCGCTTCTCCATCACCACGTCCAGCAGTATGGGGGGCAGCTTGAGATCCTCGAAGCGGGGAATGTCCAGCTTGATGTTCCGCGCCACGAGAGAGACCTCGTTGCGCTGCTTGAAGATGTTGACCCGAAAACGGCCCACCTGGGGCAGGGAGAGGGCCAGGTTCATCTCCAGCTCTTTTTCGAAGGCGATGCGCTGCTCGCTGTCCATGATGGCATCGGCGATGGCGGCCACTTCCCCCGGGGCCATGGGCTGATCCGTCAGGGTCTTGAGCACCCCCTGGAACTTGGCGCAAGGAGGCGCGCCGGTGGAGAGATAGAGATCGGAACCGTCCTGGGTGGCCAGGATTTTCAACATCTGGGGCAGATCCATGGCATTGCTCTCATCATTCATGTGGTTAGCCTCTATGGCCCGTGGCAAACCGGGCGGTAGGATTGTCCATGCAACGGGATCCCAGCTCAAGTGTGAGTCCCACGTTGCGGGGCAAATATTGGCGCTGCGTCGGGCTTTGCTCGCTCCCTGAGCATAATCCTAGCCCTTGGGCCAAAGAGTGGGATCCGGCGGACCGTTCTGGGTATACTGCGCGGCAATTGTGATCACGGGCCTGATGCCATCGTAAAAGAGGATACGACCTATGTTGCTTGCCGCCGCTGCCATGCTGGCTGGTTTGATTTTGCTTGTCTGGAGCGCCGACAAGTTTGTGGACGGGGCGGCCCTGACCGCCCGCTATGCCGGCATGCCGCCGCTGCTCATCGGCATGGTGATCATCGGCTTTGGCACCTCGGCCCCCGAGCTGACGGTGTCGGCCCTGGCCGCTTGGCAGGGCAATCCGGGACTGGCCCTGGGCAATGCCTTCGGCTCCAACATCGCCAACATAGGCCTGATCCTGGGGCTGACGGCCTTGCTCGGCACCCTGACCATCGCCTCCAACGTGGTGCGGCGGGAGTTTCCCATCCTGCTGGCCATCACCCTGCTGGCGGGCTGGCCGCTGCTGGATGGGGTAGTGAGCCGTTCCGAGTCCTGTCTGCTGCTGGGGGTGTTCGGCCTCATCATGGCCTGGAGCATCCGTGCCGGGCTCAAGGAGCGGGATGTGCTGGGGGATGAGGTGGAGGCGGAGTTGGGTGCCGACGCCCAGCAGACTTCCCTGGGTAAGGCCCTGTTCTGGCTGGTGCTGGGCCTGCTGCTGCTCATCGCCAGCTCCCGCCTGCTGGTGTGGGGCGCCGTCGCCATCGCCAGCAGCCTGGGGGTGAGCGATCTCATCATAGGCCTGACCATAGTGGCGGTGGGCACCTCCTTGCCGGAGCTGGCGTCGTCCATCATGGCCCTGCGCAAGGGCGAGCATGACATGGCCCTGGGCAACGTGCTGGGCTCCAACCTGTTCAACACCCTGGCGGTGGTGGGCATCGCCGGGGTCATCAACCCCATTGCGGTGCCGGCCGAGGTGCTGAGCCGGGATTGGGCCATCATGCTGGCGGTGACTGTGCTGCTCATCGTGCTGGGGCTCTTGCCCCGTCGCAAGCTGGGTCGGATGGCGGGGGGACTGCTGATGCTGAGCTTTATCGCCTACACGGCCCTGCTGGTCATCCAGCAGCTGGCTTAACTGCCGGCCATCAGCTTCTCGCGGAACACGAAGAAGACGGCCCCCAGGATGCACAGGCCGGCCCAGAGGTAATCGAGCTTGATCTGCTCCTTGAGGTAGAACACCGAGAAGGGCACGAAGACGGTCAGCGCTATGACCTCCTGCAGGATTTTAAGCTGGCCGACGCTCAGGCTCTGGTGGCCGATGCGATTGGCCGGCACCTGCAACAGGTACTCGAACAGGGCGATGCCCCAGGAGAGCAGGGCGGCCAGCACCCAGGGCTTGTGGCTCATCTCCTTGAGATGGGCATACCAAGCAAAGGTCATGAACACATTGCTGCACACCAGCAGCGAGGCACTGATAAACACCGGGGACATGATGACTCCAACAAGGACGGGGCGGCGCCGTTATAGCAGAAATTACCGACGCGGGGCAGAGACCCGGGCGGGAAAATTTCGCCCATGACGCCAGCTCCTCGCCCGGCCAGCCTGGCCCCCCTGATGCAGGCCCAGCAACGTCGCCAACGCTGGCTGTTGGGCCTGCTTACCCTGGCGGTGCTGGCGGCCCTGCTGCTGAACCTCTGCCTGGGCAGCCTGCCCATCAGCCTGGCCGATTGGTGGCAGGGGCTCAGCCCCTTGCAATCCCAGGTGATCTGGTCGTTGCGTCTGCCCCGGGCCCTGCTGGCCCTGCAGGTGGGGGCGGGGCTGGCGGTCTGCGGCGTGGTGCTGCAGATCCTGTTTCATAACCCGGTGGCCGAGCCGGGCCTGGTCGGCATCTCGGGCGGGGCCAGCCTGCTGGCGGTGACCTCCATCTTCGTCGCCTTGCAGTGGGGGGTGCCCTTGCCGCCCTGGGGCACCTCCCTGGCGGCGTTTCTCGGCGCCCTGCTGGTGACGGCGGGCCTGCTGTGGCTCAGCCGCCGGGCCGGCCTCATCGGTGCCCGCCTGCTGCTGCTGGGGGTGGCGGTGGGGATCCTCTCCGGCGCCCTGACCACCTGGCTGCTCTATTTTTCCGACGATCAATCCCTTCGGGCCATCATGTTCTGGATGATGGGCTCCCTGGCCTATGGTCAGGCTCAGCCCGGCTACTGGTGGCTGCCTTATCTGCTGTGCCTGGGCTGGCTCCTGAGCCAGCATCGTCAGCTGGCCCTGCTGCAGCTGGGGGAGTTGCAGGCCCAGTTGTTGGGCCTGGAGCTGGCGCCGGTGCGCCGGCGTTTCATCCTGGCGGTGGCGCTCTTGTCCGGCATGACGGTGGCCCTGGCGGGCCTCATCGGCTTCATCGGCCTGGTGGTGCCCCACCTGCTGCGCCTGCTGGGGCGCGGCGAGCCGGCCTTCTTGCTGCCGGCGGCGGCGTTGGGCGGCGGCAGCCTGCTGCTGCTGGCGGATCTGCTCAGCCGCAGCCTGCTGCCCAGCGGCGAGCTGCCGGTGGGGGTGGTGACCGCCACCCTGGGGGCGCCGCTGTTCATCTACCTGCTGGTGCGTCGTCATGCTGAGCCTGTCTGAGTTCGCCATCCCCGGTCGGTTGCAGCCCATGAGCCTGACGCTGCCCGCGGAGGGCATCACGGCCCTGCTGGGTCCCAATGGTAGCGGCAAGTCCAGCCTGCTGCTGGGGTTGGCCAACCTTCTGCCCTTCAGCGGCGAGGCGCGCTTCGCCGGCCAGGATCTGCGCCGCTGGTCCATGGCAGCGGCGGCGTGCCAGCGCACCCTGCTGCCCCAGCGGGGTGAGGCGCCCCTGGCCCTGGCCTGTCATCAGGTGATCGCCCTGGGGGCGGCCCCCCTGGGGGGCATGAGTCCGGCGCTGATCCGCGCCGCCGGGGAGCTCAGCGAGCGCCTGGAGGTGACGGGCCTGTTAGCCCGCAGCTTCGGCCAGCTCTCCGGCGGCGAGCAGCAGCGGGTGCTGCTGGTGAAAACCCTGCTGCAGATCTGGCCTGCCACCAATCCGGCGGCCCGCTGGCTGCTGCTGGACGAACCCCTCACCGGGCTGGATTGGCATCATCAGCTGCAACTGCTGACCTTGCTGGAGGAGCTGGCCGCCGGGGGCCTGGCTGTCTGGCTGTCCCTGCACGATGTGAACCTGGCGGTGCGCCACGCCCAGCAGATCCTGTGCCTGAAAAACGGCCGTCTGCTGGGCCGAGGTGGGGTGGAGTCGGTGGACGAGGGCCTGATCCAGGCCCTGTATGGCGTGAAGACGGAGCGGCTCCTGCATCAGGGCCGCCCCCTGTTTGTCAGCCGTTAGGCCAACTGTTCCCGGCGGGCGTGGGCGGCCTGTTGCAGCATGGCCAGGGCGGTCTGGGTCTGCTCCCAGCCCAGGCAGGCATCCGTGATGCTCTGGCCGTAGGTGAGCGGACAACCGGCCACCACATCCTGGCGACCCTCTTCAATAAAGCTCTCGATCATCACACCGGCGATGCCGGTACGACCGCGCTTCAACTGATCACAGATGTCCTTGGTCACGTCCAGCTGACGGCGGTGGTCCTTCTGGCTGTTGCCGTGGCTGAAGTCCACCACCAGGCGCTGGGGCAGCTCGGCCTTGGCCAGGGCCTGACAGGCTTCGTCTATGCTGACGCTGTCGTAGTTGGGGCGTCGGCCGCCACGCAAGATCACATGGCCATAGGGGTTGCCGGATGTGCGATAGATGGTCATGCGACCCTCCTTGTCCGGCGAGGTGAAGATGTGGCTGTGGCGGGCGGCCCGCACCGCATCGATGGCGATGCGGGTGTTGCCGTCGGTGCCGTTCTTGAAGCCCACCGGGCAGGAGAGGGCGGAGGCCATCTCGCGGTGCACCTGGGATTCGGTGGTGCGGGCACCGATGGCACCCCAGCTGATGAGATCGGCGATGTACTGGCCGGTCACCATGTCAAGGAATTCGGTGGCGGTGGGCAGCCCCAGGTGGTTGATCTCGATGAGCAGCTTGCGGGCCAGCTGCAGGCCTTCGTTGACGTTAAAGCTGCCATCCAGATGGGGGTCGTTGATGAGCCCCTTCCAGCCAACTATGGTTCTGGGCTTCTCGAAGTAGGCCCGCATGACGATGCACAGGTCGTCCCGGTATTGGATCCGCAGCGCGGCGAGGCGGCGGGCATAATCCACGGCGGCCTGAGGATCGTGCAGCGAGCAGGGGCCGACGATCACCAGCAACCGCTGATCCCGACCGGCCAGGATGGCTTCTATTTCCTCACGGGCGGTGAGGATCTCCTGGGCCAAGTCCGGCGTCAGCGGGGTGACTT
The DNA here is from genome assembly GCF_039540575.1 of Pseudaeromonas paramecii. NCBI lineage: Bacteria > Pseudomonadati > Pseudomonadota > Gammaproteobacteria > Aeromonadales > Aeromonadaceae > Pseudaeromonas > Pseudaeromonas paramecii. The sequence goes on along the minus strand of NZ_BAABFC010000022.1, from coordinate 74,652 downwards.
CGGCCAGCTCCTTGGGGGTGATCAGGGCACACAGGCGCTGGGTGCGTAATTCGTCGGTGAAAATGGACATGACAACCTCTATCCGTAAGGGGGGCGGCGTGTGCCGCGATGGGCCAACACCTTAATGCAAATTGCCCCCCAAGGAAATGTTTGGCATCCCGGCTGCCTTTGCTAGGATCTGGGCTCTTTTTCCCCTCTGGAGGATCTTCTCTTGGCTAAGCCCGGCAATACCGGCCTTGTACGTATCATCAAGGCGACCTTTTACAGTATTCAGGGGCTGCGTTCGGCCTGGCGGCATGAGGCGGCGTTTCGGCAGGAGTTGATCCTGATGCTGGTGCTGACCCCCTTGGCCTTCGTGGTGGGGCAGGGGCTGACCCAGCAGTTGCTGCTCATCATGGTGGGCTGGCTGGTGGTGATCGTCGAGGTGCTCAATTCTGCGATCGAGGCGGTGGTGGATCGCATCGGCGCGGAGCATCATGAACTCTCCGGTCGTGCCAAGGATCTGGGATCCGCGGCTGTGTTTCTTGCCCTGGCCCTCAATCTGGTGCTCTGGGTCGGCATGGCCGGGCGCAACCTGCTACATCTTTGGTAACGCTATACCCTGAAGGAGATGACCTATGAACCAGATGGCGCAAGATTATCGGGTTTATGCCGTCGACGGTGAGGGACAACGTCAGCCCCTGTCTGTTCACGGTCTGGTGATTGAACTGGAGCCCGGCAAGGAGTTGGAGTTGGTGCTGCAGGCCCATCCCAACCACCCGGGTCAGCTGTTGGTGCGCACCGGCAGCGAGCTGGAGGCCGGCAGCGCCGGCGGCAGCCTGGCGGTGCTGGTGGTGCGGCCCGGAGGCTGCAACCAGCTGCACCTGGCGGTGGAGCACCATCCCTGGCGGGATCTGAGCTGATGACAAGGGGCGCAAGCCCCTTGCTTCTATCGGCAACGCAACGCAGCGGCTTCCAGGTTGCCCCTTTGTTAACATGCTGTTAGCTTGAGGGCAGACGCTTCCGGGTGTCTCTCAACCAAGGAGTCCTGTCGTGAGTCTCGTTTCAGCCGCCCAAACCACCCCTCTGACCGCCACCCTGTCCCTGACCGGCCAGGATGTCAGCGCCAAACGCCAGCAGATCCGGGATTACTTCCTGGAGACCTTCGACCGCTATGAATCGCTGTTTACCTGCCTGGCCTGTCCCGAGGCCTGGTACCAGAAGGCCATCCCCCTGCGCCACCCGCTGATCTTCTATTACGGCCACACGGCGGCCTTCTTCATCAACAAGCTGCTGGCCGGGCGCTTCATTGAGGCGCGGCTGGATCCCCAGATCGAGGCCATGGTGGCCATCGGCGTGGATGAGATGAGCTGGGACGATCTGGACGAGAGCCACTATGCCTGGCCCGAGGTGGCAGCATTGCAGGCCTATCGGCAAGGGGTGAAGGCCAGGGTGCTGGCCTTTATCGAGCAGATGCCCCTGACCCTGCCCATCGACTGGGAGAGCCCGGCCTGGGCCATCCTGATGGGCATAGAGCACGAGCGCATCCACCTGGAGACCTCCTCCGTCTTGATCCGCCAGCTCCCCCTGGCCTGGGTGCGGCCCAGCGCCGCTTGGCCCGTCTGCCCCCAGGCCCGGCACGAGCGCGGCGCCGTGCCGGACAATAGCCTCATTCAGGTGCCAGGGGGCACGGTGAGTCTGGGCAAGCCGGCCAAGGACGCCACCTACGGCTGGGACAACGAATACGGGCACAGGGAGCAGGCCCTGGCGCCTTTTGCCGCCAGTCGCCTGCTGGTGAGCAACGCCGAGTTCTTCGCGTTTGTCGCCGCTGGCGGTTATCAGGAGCCAACCTGGTGGAGCCAGGAGGGTTGGCGCTGGCGGGAGTATGCCCAGGCGCAGATGCCCACCTTCTGGGTCGGCTCGCCGGCGCAGGAGGCGGATCTCAAGCTGCGTTTGATGTGTGAGGAAGTGAGCATGCCCTGGGACTGGCCGGTGGAGGTCAACCAGCTCGAAGCCGAGGCCTTCTGCCGCTGGAAGGCGGCCCAGACCGGGTTGCCCATCCAGCTGCCCAGCGAGGCGGAGTGGGCGCTGCTGAGCGCCCAGCTCGAGGACGGCGCCGGTCACTGGCCGGCCGCACAGGCCAACCTCAACCTGGCCCATTGGGCCTCCTCCTGCCCGGTGGATCGCATGGCTCAGGGGGACTTTTATGATCTGGCGGGCAACGTCTGGCAGTGGACCAGCACCCCCATCGACGGCTACGACGGCTTCCGGGTGCATCCGTTGTACGACGACTTCTCCACCCCCACCTTCGATGGCCGGCATAACCTGATCAAGGGGGGCAGCTGGGTTTCTTCTGGCAACCTGGCCATCCGCCACAGCCGCTATGCCTTTCGCCGCCACTTCTTCCAGCATGCCGGGTTTCGCTATCTGGCCTCCCATCACCAGGAGCGGAGCCAGATAAACCCCTATGAGACGGATGCCGGGGTGGCGCAATACCTGCACTGCCACTACGGTGACAACCCCTTCGGGGTACCCAACTTCAGCGCCGCCCTGGCGGCCCTGGCAGCACACTATCAGCCCAAGGGCGGCAAGGCGCTGGACATGGGCTGCGCCGTGGGCCGGGCCAGCTTCGAGCTGGCGCGCCATTTTGCCCAGGTGGACGGGGTGGACTATTCGGCCCGCTTCATCGATGTGGCCCTCACTCTGGCAGCCCACGACCGATTCCGCTACGCCCTGGTGCAGGAGGGGGATCTCCCCGACTATGCCGAGGCGCGGCTCTCGTCACTGGGGATCACTCAGGCGCAGATCCAGCGGGTGCACTTTACCCAGGGGGATGCCTGCAACCTCAAGCCCGGCTACCAGGGCTACGATCTGGTGCTGGCGGCCAACCTGCTGGATCGCCTGCGGGAGCCCAAGCGCTTCCTGCTGGAGATAGTGCAGCGCATGAATCCTGGCGGCGTGCTGATCCTGGCCTCGCCCTACAGCTGGAGCCAGGAGTACACCCCCAAGGCCCAGTGGTTGGGCGGGGTGCGGGAGAACGGCGAGGCCCTGGGTACCTATCAGGCGCTGCAGCGGCTGCTGGCCGCCAGCTGTGACGAGCTGGCACCGCCCCGGGATCTGCCGTTTGTCATCCGCGAGACGGCCCGCAAGTACCAGCACACCCTGTCCCAGGTCACTGTGTGGCGGCGGCGCTGACGGCCGGGTAGAGCCGCTGGCGCAGCTGTTCCAGTTGCTGCTGGATGAGGGGAATGTCCGGATGCCGGGGAAAGGCGGCCAGCAGCGGGCTGGCGGCCTGGTCAAAGGCCGGCGGCACGTCACGGTCAAAGAACTGGGCATAACCGGCGGCCCCTCGCAGTATGGCTTGTGCCTCGGGGAAGACGTGGCTGCTGGCCCCCTTGAGGGGACTGAAGATGCTGAGTCCCTCTAACAACTGTTGCTGCACCTTGGCTTGTCCCAGAAAGCGTAACAACTGCTTGGCCTGCTCCTGCTGCGCGGTGGCACGTGCCGGGATGGCGAACAGATCCAGGGGCGCATCCTCGTAGCGCGGCATGTCAGCCTTGATGGTGGGGAAGGGCAACAGCCCTATGTCGGCGAACCGGCTGCGGGGCACGATAAAGCTGGCCATCAGCACCATGGCCGCCTTGCCATGGTAGAGATAGGGCAGGGTGTTCTTCCAGTCCAGCTCGTTCTGGTTGTCGTTGAAACAGTCCGCCGCCACCAACGCCTGCCAATGCTCAAACACGGCGGTGACCCTGGGATCCGTGTAGGGGATCTCGCCACGGGTCAGCTGCTGATGAAACGCCAGGCCATTGATCCGCAAGTCCAGATAGTCAAACCAGGCCAGAGCCGGCCAGCTCTCCTTGGTACCCAGCATGATGGGGATGATGCCCCGCTGCCGCAGCACAGGGCAGCTGGCCAGCAGTTGCTGCCAGTTGTCTGGCTGCGGCAGATCCGCCTCGGCCAGCCGGGGGCGGGAATAAAACAGTCCCCAAGGGTAATGGCTGAAGGGCAGGGCATAGGGATGGCCGTTCAGGCTCACCGAGGTGGCCATGGCAGAGCCAAAGGCGCCGTACCAGTCTTCGCTTCGCCACAGATCGTCCAAGGGGAGCAGGAGCCCTTGCCGGGCATAGCTCAGCAGGCGTTCGCCGCCTTGCCACAGGAGGAGATCCGGGGTGCGCTCGCCCTGCAGCCAGTGGGGCAGACGCTGCTTGAACAGCTTGTCCGGCAGCACCATCAGATTGATCGTCTGGCCAGTCTGGGCCTCGTACTGCTGGATGATGGTGGTGACATTTTGTCTGTGCTGGGGATTTGCATAGATGAGGGCCAGCTCTAGCGGTCTGGCCTGCAGTGTCAGCACAGGTATCAGCAGGGCAAGCCCGCATCCTAACCGGCGGGCGAGTCGGTTGGCGGGACGAAATGTCGAGTGTTGCCTCATCGGGGGAGCGCAGCCTTATTGCGATGCCTTGGGCTTGGGGGACCGATCATAACCCAAAGCCCGGCCAGGCGGCAGCCGGCTGGCTCCCACTCTGAGGCCTGGGTACGACTTCTATACTTGAGGTGCAGCCCCTGCCTTTTTGGAGGTAACCATGGACAGTCAAACATCCATCCGCCTGATCCAGGCCCATGGCGTCTTGCACGGTGACCACTACAGCTTCAACAGCGCCGAGTTCCTGCGTTGGTGCGAGCAGGAGCAGTTGCCGATGCCCAGCCTGGAGGAGGCCAATCATGAGCTGGCGCCCTTCTGCATTCGGGTGGGCTATTCGGAGCCGGTGCGGGCCTGGCGCTACTATCTCACCTGATGCCAAGCCCCCCGTCGCATCGTCCAAGGCGGCCCTGGCCGCCTGTTGTTTTTGCCGGCTCAGCCCTCAGAGGCGATCCAGACTGTCGCCCTGGCGCAGGCGATGGCGCAGCCCCTGCAGGCAGGCGTCCATCTGCTCCAGGGTCTGCAGGTTGGCCCGCTCTGCCGCCGAGGTCTGACGGATCTGCTGTATGCCGCCGTGACGTATGATGAGGCGCTGCTGGCCCATCAGCGCCAGCAGGGGATCGTGGGTGGCCATCAGCACGATCTTCTCCTGCCGCACCAGCAGCTGCAGCGCCTGCTTGCGGTCGATACCGGCGTTCTCCACCTCGTCGATTAGCACCACGGGGGAGGCGCTCAAAAACGCCGTGTCGGCGATCATCAGGGCGCGGGACTGACCGCCGGAAAGGGCGGTCACCGGCGTGCTGACGGCGAAGGGCTCGCCGGCCAGCTGGTTGGCCTGCTCTATGATCTGGCTGGTCACTTGGCTGGGATCCAGGCCGCGGCTCTCGGCATGCATGGCGATGAAGTCCCCGGCGCTGGCGTCCATCACGAAGTTCATGTTCTGGGAGAGCTGGGCCACCAACTTGTGCTCCAGGCTAAAGCGCAGCTCGGACGGCGGTACGGCGCCGTTGATCAGGATGCGCCGCCGGGTGGGGGTGTCCCCCTGGGCCATCCATTCGATGTCCGCCAGCAGCCGGCTCTTGCCCGAGCCCGTGGGGCCGACGATGCTGGTGATGGAGCCGGGCACCAGGGTCAGCTGCAGATCTTCGGCCCGGCCCTGCTTGTCCTGGCCGCCGATGAGGGTCAGGGAGTCGATGACAAAGCCGGTGGCCGGGCTGGCCTGCTGGGCCTGGGCCAGCAGGGCATCGAGCTGCTGGCGCAAGCCGGCGCGGTCGCAGCCAATATCCGCCAGCTGATCCTCGCTCAAGGCCGCCAGCCGTTGGGCGAGGCTGCCTTCGCCTGTGAGCTGATGGCGACGGACAAACTCCGCCAGGGCCGGCGCACCGGCCAGCAGGGGGGCGGGGTCCTGGTGCCACAGTGTGTCTGTACTCATGCCGATACCTTGATCTTCTTGAGGTTGCCGGTCTGAAAGTCCTCGCCGATGCGGGTCTCGCCCAGGCAGTAGGAGCACAGGGCCGCCGGCATGGAGAAGCGCAGGCGGCCGCCGTCCAGGGCTGCTATGTCCGGCGCCCCCTGGATCAGGCTGGCCAGCTCGAAGGCCCCCTGGCCGGTGATGCCGTTGACGTGCAGGATGCGGGCCTTGGGATTGGCCTGACGCACCTTGAAGGCGAACACCTCCCGCTCCGCCTGGGAGACTATGTCCCCCTTGGTGATCACCACTATGTCGGCGAGCTTCAACATGGGGCCCACCTTCTTGGGGGTGTTGAGGCCCATCAGGTTGTCGATGACACACACCGCCAGCACCCCCTTGATGTGGGGTGAGCAGCGATTGCACAGGCCGGCGCTCTCGGAGAGCAGCCAATGCAGCCCCTGCTGCTGGCCCCAGCGCAGGCAGGCCTCTATGTTGCTGACGAAGTAATGGTCCGGGCAGAGGTTGCCCGACAGACCCACCTGCACCGGCACCCCCATGGCGCGGTAGCGCTGGTCGTCATCGGTACTCAGGCAGTCGAACTTCACCACCCCCAGGGGGCGCTCGGCGCTCTGCAGCACCGGGATCAGGTGGCTGAGCAGGGCGGTCTTGCCCGACGAGGGCGGGCCGGAAACGGTCACCAGTTGCATGGGTGCTCCTTGTGGTGGTTCATGGCCTTAGACCGTCATGGTGCCGGGATCCAGGGCGTCCATGAAGGCCTGGTTCAGGGCCTCGGACTGGGTCTGATAGTCGGCGCTGGCCAGCTGATCCCAGTCCGGGAAGCTGTAGGGCTGGGACCAGTCCATGGTATCGGGCATGTGATAGTCGCCGGCTTGCAGCACGGCGCGGAAGGTCTCGCCCCAGAAGAAGTCCAGCAGCTCGGCCACCGCCGGGCTCTGCTGCCCCTCGGCCTTGACGAACAGAAACAGTGGCGACATCAAGGGGCCGTCCGCCAGCTGCACCTCCGCCACCCGCTTCTGGCTGGGGATCTGGTTGGCCGCGGCGCCGGGCATCAGGTTGAAGGGCACCCGGTTAGGGTCGGCGCTGTCCAGTCCCTTGATGAGCTGGGAGAAGTGGCGCACCGCGCTGACATTCTTGGCCAGGGCGGTCACCGCATCGGCCCCCTGGGTGTCTTTGATCATCTGCAGCAGGGTCAGGCCGCCCACGTGGCCGTCACAGCCGTGAATCGCCAGCTGCTTGTGGTAGGCGGGGCTGGCCAGGTCAGCCCAACGGGCCGGATAGGGCCCCTCGGGCAACAGGCTGAGATCGCACACCAGCTGCCAGAAGCCGAAGGCCAGCAGCCCCAGGTTATGCTTGGTGGCCATGGCCGCCAACGCTGGTGGCAGCAGCGGCAGCCACTCCGGCTTGGTCACCCCACGATAGACGCCCGAGTCGATGAAGTGCTGTTTGAAGGGGTGGGCGAAGGCGGTGTGCAGGCCTATGCTGACCCAGACATCCGGCAGCTCGGCGGGATCCGTGGTCTGCTGCATCAGCTCCTCCAGGCCGTGGGGAATGCCGTCCAGGATGGAGGGGCAATAGATAGGCTTGGGGTGGCGGCGGTTGAAGTCGGCAATCCAGGGTTCCAGGGCCTGCTTGAGGCGCACCTTGAGGGGGCAGGGCACGGAGACATGCAGGTTAAGCGCACCGGGTTGCCAGACATCGGTACCCAGGGCGGTCTTGCGGATGGCGTGAATGGTTGGGCTCATGGCGGCCTCGCTAACAGGGGTCTGCTGCCATGAAAGCAATATCGACGCCAGCCTGTCCGCCGGGACTGCCCATTTTATCTGACTGATTTACTGCTTGTTTTTAAACACAACCGCTGGCTGACTTGGTTGGGCTGTGTCGGGAAGGGCACACAAATGTACCCAATGCCACCGGGGGCGCCTATCGGGCAGACGCTGGGTATGGCTACTGCTCGACGATGGCCCGGGCCGGACAGTCGTTCTGGCAGGCGCCGCACTCGGCGCACAGTGACGTGATGAGATGGGGCAGGCCGGGGGCCTCGCCGGGGACGATGGCGCCCTCCACCGGGCAGACATCGAGGCACTGGCCGCAGCCATCGCACTCCTGGGTGATCACAAACATGCTGGGGACTCCTTTGGTCAAACGAGTAGGGTCAGTGCCATTGCAACTCCTGTTGCCAAGGCTGCTGCAAAAGCAGGGCCAACTGTCCGTCAGTCGGTTTGCCCCTTGTTGCGCTCCTGGTCACTTGTTAGACTTTTCGCCGTGAGCCATGCGGCCCACCCGTTCACTTTATCAATCTGACCCTGCCTGAGGAGGCACCATGCAAACGGTCCGTTTGCTTTACCTGACGCTGTACGAGAAGTACCTGCGTCTGTTACTGGCACCCCTAACACCCCCCTTCTTCTTCCCGGCTGCCCGTGTGTCGGCTGCCTTCGATGCCCATTTCATCATTCCCGTCCCGGTCGGCTGGCTCCCTCCCTCTTTGCATGTCCAAGGTCCCATTAACCGTCGCGGTTAAGGGGGCAGCATGTTTTCACTCTCTCGAGAGGCAGGCTTGTTGCGCTGTCTCGTGCTGGTTGACGGCAGCTTCGCCCTGCTGGGGATCCTGATTGCCTTGCAGGCAGACTCCCAGGCGGTATGGCTCGACGCGCTGTTTTCCCTCTTGTGTGCCTTGATGATCGCCACCGAGTCCGTGCTGGTGGACAGACTGCGTGAACCCGCCAGCGCCCGGTTGCCCAATGGGTGGGCCGCCTGTGAACCCCTGCTGGTGACCCTGAAGGGCCTGGTGCTGACCCTGATCTGCCTGCTGACCCTGGGCAAATCGGTGCTGAGTCTGCTCAATGGCGGCTATGAGACCCAGGACGGCCCGCTCATCGGCTACGGTCTAACCGGTGTCATCGTCTGTGGCGGCATCGCCCTCTGGCTGGGACGCAAGGCCAGGCAGCTGGGCTCGCCCATTTTGGCCACCGAGCAGCACTACTATCGCTTCGATGCCCTGCTGAGCATCGGCGTCATGCTGGCGTTCGGCCTCTCCTGGCTGATGCAGGGCACGGTGCTGCAGCCCTGGTCCCGCTACGTGGATCCCCTGCTGAGCCTGCTGATGGTGGCGGTGACCCTGCCCTCGGCGCTGCAGGTGACCTACCGCGGTGGTTGTGAGCTCCTGTGCCTGCCCACCGACCGGCACTGGCAGCAGCAACTGCAAGGCAAGATTGGGGCGGCCCTGACGGCGGACGAGCGACTGTGGCTGGAGTCCCGGTGCATCAAGCAGGGGCGGCGGGTGCGCATCCAGCTGCATCTGCGGGGGGCGGCTGGGCTCACGGATCTCAGTCCGGCCCAGGCCCAGGCCTTGTGTCAACGGGTCCATGCCGCCGCCGCCGACTGTGCGCCACAGCTTAGCGTCGAGCTGGTGCTGGGCAGCAGCTAGTCCTGTCGGTTATGCCTCAAGGGGCGGGCGCTTGTGTGACAAGCGGCCCGCCTTTTTTTCTATCTGATTGAAAGATAAGGCGACTAATCCTGGCATGGCCCTTGATATTCCCTGCCTGAACGATTCAATCAATCAGGAGGACACCATGGCGCCAGAGGAGCTGGAACAACTGAACAAAGAGGTGAAGCGGGCCAAGCGCATCGCCGCCGAGAAGGCCGGCGAGTTGCACGATCTGGTGGAGGACGGCCTGCCGGAGGCCTATGGCGATCTGCTGGCCTGTGCCCAGCGCTGCTACGACGCCTGTGCCCAGTGGGCCGAGCTGCAGGCCCGCTGGCGCGCCAGCCAGGGCTGATCCCGCCGCCTGACGAGCCGGGGGGCTGTTCTACGCAAGCCGGCTCATTTTCTCGCCAGGGATTGTCACAGATTGCCAAGGATTAACACGCCCATGACATAGGTCTGCCCCTGTCTGGATGCTAGGATAAGCCACGGCAACCGCTTGCTCCCGTTCCTCGTGGACAGACGGTAACATCCTATTTGACCTCCATTTTTGCCAGACAGACTCATGACCATGACGGCTAAGCGCATTCTTTCGTTCACCCTGCTGCTTGTTTTGCTCCTCACCGCGGGGGGGCTGATTGTCCACTACTGGCCCGAGGAAGGGGCCACCGCACCGGGGGCGCAAGGGGGCGGCATGCGCAGCGCCATGCGGCGGGGCGGGGGCTTCGGTGGCGGCGTGGTGCCGGTGCAGGCGGATACCGTCACCCTGGCCGATGTGGCCGAATATGTCAGCGCCCTGGGCACGGTCGTGCCCAACGCCGCGGTCACCGTCACCAGCCGGGTGGACGGTCAGCTGCTGGCGGTGCACTTCACCGAGGGACAGATGGTCAAGCCCGGCCAGCTGTTGGCAACCCTGGACTCGCGCGGCTTCGAAGCCACCCTGGCCCAGTATCAGGGGGCCCTGGCCCAGGATGCGGCCCAGTTGAAAAACGCCCAGCTGACCCTGGCCCGCTACCGCACCCTGTATGCCCAGGACTCCCTGGCCAAGCAGGATCTGGAGAGCCAGATCGCCACCGTGGCCCAGTATCAGGGGGCGGTGGCCTCCGACAAGGCGCAGATCGCCGCCGCCAAGCTCGATCTGGAATACAGCCGCATCACGGCGCCCATCGGCGGGAGGGTGGGGCTGAGACTAGTGGATCCGGGCAACATGGTGCACGCCTCCGACACCACTGGGCTGGTCACCATCACCCAGGTGACCCCCATCGCCGTGACCTTCAGCGTACCCCAGTCCTATGTGCCGAGCCTGCGTCAGGCGCTGCAGGCGGGCAAGCGGCTCACCGTCATCGCCCTGGATCAGGACAACCAGACCCAGCTGGCCCAGGGCGAGCTCAACTTCATGAGCAACAGCATCGACGCCAGCACGGGCACCCTGGCCCTGAAGGCCCTATTCGCCAATCAGGACGAGGCCCTGTATCCCAACCAGTTCGTCAATGTCCGGCTGCAGATCCGTGACTATCCCCAGGTGCCGGTGGTGAGCCGCGCCGCCATCCAGCTGGCCAGCAACGGCCACTATGTCTATGTGATCGGTGAGGATGACAAGGTCCGCCGCCAGACCATCACGGTCGGCCCCCTGTATGGCAGCGAGCAGCAGGCGGTGCTCGACGGCCTCAGGGGCGGTGAGCGGCTGGTGACCGCCGGCATCGATAGCTTGAAGGACGGCGTGCAGGTGCAGCTGGCCCAGGCCGCCAGCGGAAGCGAGTCGAGCCGATGAATCCCTCCGAGCTGTTTATCCGGCGGCCGGTGGCGACCCTGCTGCTGATGCTGGCCGTGCTGCTCTCAGGGGTGTTCGCCTATCGGCTGCTGGGCACCTCGGCGCTGCCCCAGGTGGACTATCCCACCATACAGGTGACCACCCTCTACCCGGGGGCCAGCCCCGACATCATGGCCGCCTCGGTCACGGCGCCGTTGGAACGGCAATTAGGCCAGATGTCGGGCTTGAGCCAGATGGTCTCCACCAGCTCAGGCGGGGCCTCCGTCATCACGCTAACCTTCAGTCTCGCGCTCTCCTTGGACGTGGCGGAGCAGGAGGTGCAGGCCGCCATCAACGCCGCCAACAGCCTGTTGCCCGACGATCTGCCCAATCCGCCCACCTACAAGAAGGTCAATCCGGCAGACAGCGCCGTCATCATACTGGCGGCCACCTCCGATAGCCTGCCCCTGACCCGGGTGCAGGATCTGGTGAACACCCGCATCGCCTTGAAGCTCGCCCAGATCAACGGCGTGGGCATGGTCACCCTGGCCGGTGGGCACCAGCCCGCCATCCGCATCCGCGCCAATCCCCAGGCGCTGGCGGCCCATGGCCTGACCCTGCAGGACATCTACACCCTGGTGAACAACAGCAACGTCAATGGCTCCAAGGGAGGCCTTGATGGCCAGTTCCACTCCTTCACCATCGATGCCAACGATCAGCTGCGCAACGCCAGTGAGTACGGCGAGCTGATCCTGGCCTACCAGAATGGCGCGGCCCTGCGCCTGAAGCAGGTAGCCAGCATCGAAGAAGCGCCGGAGAACAGCTTCCAGTCCGCCTGGGCTAATCACAGCCCGGCCATCGTCATCCATGTGCAGCGTCAGCCCGGCGCCAACGTCATCGAGGTGGTGGATAGCATCAAGGCCCAGCTGCCGGCGCTGCAGCAGTCCCTGCCCGAGGGGGTGAGCCTGGCGGTGCTGGCGGATCGCACCCAGACCATCCGCGCTGCCATCGCCGACGTGCAGTTCGAGCTGTGCCTGGCCATCGCCCTGGTCATCATGGTGACGTTTTTGTTTCTGCGTAACCTGCCCGCCACCTTCATCCCCAGCGTGGCAGTGCCCTTGTCGCTCTTGGGCACCTTCGGCGTCATGTACCTGGCGGGGTTTAGCCTCAACAACCTGACCCTGATGGCTCTGACCATCGCCACCGGCTTTGTCATCGACGACGCCATCGTCATGGTGGAGAACATCAACCGTCACATGGAGGAGGGGGAGACCCCCTTCAATGCGGCCCTGAAGGGCTCGCGGCAGATAGGTTTCACCATCATCTCCCTGACCTTCTCCCTCATCGCCGTGCTCATCCCATTGCTGTTCATGGGGGACCTGGTGGGCCGGCTGTTTCGCGAGTTCGCCATCACGCTGGCGGTCTCCATCTTCGTCTCCATGCTGGTCTCCTTGAGCCTGACGCCCATGCTGTGCGCCTATCTGCTGCGCCACATCCCCGAGGAGCGGCAGAGCCGCTTCTACCGCAAGGGCGGGGAGCTGTTCGATCGCCTGGTGGCGGCCTATGACAAGGCCCTGGGCTGGGTGCTCAACCACCAGCGGCTGACCCTGCTCATCTCCTGCGGCCTGGTGGGGGTGACTGGGCTGCTGTATGTGCTGAGCCCCAAGGGCTTCTTCCCCAGTGAGGACACCGGCATGATCCAGGGGATCTCGGTGGCCTCGCAGAACGTCTCCTTCGCCCAGATGGCCCAGCGGCAGCAGCAGCTGGTCAAGCTCATCCAAGCCAATCCCAACGTGGATCAGGTGGCCTCCACCATAGGCGTTGACGGCAGCAACGCCAGCCTGAACAACGGTCGGCTGCAGATCGCCTTGAAGCCCATCGAGGCGCGCAGCCAGCGGGCCGACGAGATCATCGCCGAGCTGCAGCAGGCCTGTGCCCAGGTGCCGGGCATCCATCTCTACCTGCAGGCGAGCCAGGATCTGTCGGTCAACGCCCAGGTGACCCCCAGCCAGTACCAGCTGACCCTGGATGACATCGACAGCGAGCACCTGGTGAGCTTCAGCCCCAAGCTGGTGGACGCCATGAACGCCTCGGCCGAGTTCAACCACGTGGTGAGCAACCTGCAGGATCAGGGGCAGGTGGCCTATGTGGAACTCAACCGCGCCGCGGCGGCCCGCTACGGCATCACGGCATCGGATGTGGATACCGCCCTGTATAACGCCTTCGGCCAGCGGCTCATCTCCACCATCTTCACCCAGGCCAACCAGTACCGGGTGGTGCTGGAGGTGGAACCCAGCTACCAGAACTCCCCGGCCTCCCTGGATGACATCTACCTGGCCGGCACCAGCAGCGATGGCAGCACCCCCATGGTCAAGCTGACGTCCATCGCCACCATCCATCAGCGCACCGGTTCCCTGGCCCATGTGCGGCTCAACCAGCTGCCGGCGGTGACCCTGTCGTTCAACCTCAACGACGGCTACTCATTGAGCGATGCCCAGGCCAGGATCCAGGAACTGACCCAGACGCTGGCCATGCCGTCCACCATCACCTTGCGCTATCAGGGGGAGGCGGCGGCCTTCACCGCCGCCACCGGCAACACCCTGTGGCTGATTTTGGCGGCCCTGCTGACCATGTACGTGGTGCTGGGCATCCTCTACGAGAGCTTCATCCACCCGGTCACCATTCTCTCCACCCTGCCGTCGGCGGCGGTGGGGGCCCTGTTGACCCTGATGCTGGCGCGCACCGAGTTCAGCCTGATCGCCCTCATCGGCGTGATCCTGCTCATCGGCATCGTCAAGAAGAACGCCATCATGATGATCGACTTCGCCCTGGAGGCGGAGAACAAGCTCAAGATGAGCCCGCGGGACGCCATTCATCAGGCCTGCCTGCTGCGGTTTCGCCCCATACTGATGACCACAATGGCGGCGTTATTAGGGGCGCTGCCCCTGATGCTGGCCCAGGGCTCCGGCGCCGAGCTGCGCCGCCCCCTGGGCCTCGTCATCGTCGGCGGCCTGGTGTTCAGCCAGGTGCTGACCCTCTTTTCCACCCCGGTCATCTATCTGTGGTTTGATCGGCTGGCCCTGCGCAGTCGCCGCATCTGGCAAGGCGTGGGTGGTAGCAGCCGCTCATGAACATCTCACGCCTCTTTATCCTGCGGCCGGTGGCGACCCTGCTGCTGACTCTGGCCCTGGTGCTGCTGGGGGTGGTGGGCTATCGCCTGCTGCCGGTGGCCTCGCTGCCTCAGGTGGACTTTCCCACCATCATGGTGAGCGCCAGCCTGCCGGGGGCCAGTCCGGAGACCATGGCCGCGACGGTGGCCAGCCCGCTGGAGCGCACCCTGGGGCAGATCGCCGGCATCACAGAGCTGAGTTCCCGCAGCTCCCAGGGCTCCACCCGGCTCATCATCCAGTTTGATCTGAACCGCAACATCGACGGCGCGGCGCGGGATGTGCAGGCGGCCATCAATGCCGCCCAGGGCCTGCTGCCCACCAGCATGCCCTCGTTGCCCACCTACCGTAAGGCCAACCCCTCGGATGCCCCCATCCTGGGGCTGGTGCTGACCTCGGATCTGCGCAGCAGCGGCGAGCTGTACGATTTGGCCTACAGCAAGCTGCAGCAGAAGATCGCCCAGGTGAACGGTGTGGGCAGCGTCAGCGTCAGCGGCAGCGCCCTGCCGGCGGTACGCATCGAGCTCAAACCCCAGCAGCTGACCCACTACGGCCTGGCGCTCGACACGGTGCGGGCCGCCGTGGCCAACAGCAGCACGGCGCTGCCCAAGGGCTACTTGCAGGGGGAGGATCACTCCTGGATGATCACCAGCAATGGCCAGCTGCTCAAGGCGGCGGACTACCGCAACCTGGTGGTCAGCTATCAGGACGGGCAGGCGGTACACCTGGGGGACGTGGCCAACGTCTATGATTCGGTGGAGGATCAGTTCAACCAGGGCTACTACAACCAGCAGCCGGCGGTGATGATGATGATCACCCGCCAGGCCGGCTCCAACATGCTGGAGACCACGGAGGCGGTGAAGGCCCTGTTGCCACAACTGCGGGCCTCCATCCCGGCGGACATCTCGCTGCAACTGGTGATCGACCGCTCCGGCTCCATCCGCTCCTCACTCAATGACACCCAGGAGACCTTGCTCATCGCCGTGGCGCTGGTGATCGGGGTGGTGTTCGTCTTCTTGCGCAACTTCAACGCCATGCTGATCCCGGCCCTGGCGCTGCCGGTCTCCCTGGTGGGCACTTTCGCCTTCATGTACCTGTTCGGTTACAGCCTGGACATCCTCTCCCTGATGGCCCTCATCATCGCCACCGGCTTCGTGGTGGACGACGCCATCGTGGTGCTGGAGAACATAATGCGCTACATAGAGCGGGGCTATTCGCCGTTGCGGGCGGCCTTGAAGGGGGCCAAGGAGGTGGGCTTCACCGTGCTCTCCATGACGCTCTCCCTGGTGGCGGTGTTTATTCCCATCCTGCTGATGGGCGGCATCGTCGGGCGGCTGTTCCGGGAGTTTGCCGTCACCCTGACGGTGGCGCTGGTGATCTCCATGGTGGTGTCGGTGACCCTGACCCCCATGCTCTGCGCCCGCCTGTTGCGGCGGCAGAACCTGACCCGGGTGCCTAACCGCCTGTACCGCGCCATCGAGGCAGGGCTCGAGCATCTGCTGGCTGGCTATGAGCGGGGCCTGCACTGGGTGCTGCGTCATCCTCGCTGGACCCTGCTGAGCTTGCTACTCACCATAGTGCTCAATGTGTTTCTCTATTCGGCCATCCAGAAGGGCTTCTTCCCCAACCAGGATACCGGCTTGCTCATCGGTGCCCTGCGGGCGGATCAGAACGTGTCGTTCCAGTCCATGCGGCCCAAGGTGCTGACCTTCTCCAAGCTGGTGGAGTCCGATCCGGATGTGGCCATGGTGGCGGGCTCTACCGGCAGCGGGGCCTTCGGCTCGCGCAACTCCGCCAACCTGTTTGTCACCCTCAAACCCGCGGACAGCCGCACGGCCAATGCTTCGGAGATTGCCAATCGCCTGATGGCCAAGGCCCGGGGGTTGGAACCCGGGGTGCAACTGTTCCTGATGCCGGCCCAGGATCTGCGGGTCGGCGGGCGCAGCGCCAATGCCTCCTATCAGTACAGCCTGATGGCGGATGATCTGGCACTGCTGCGCACCTGGACACCCCAGGCCAAGGCGGCGCTGGCCAAGTTGCCGGAGTTGACCAGCGTGGATGCCGACGCCGAAGACGGCGGTCAGTCGGTGATGCTGACCATCGACAGAGACAAGGCCTCCCGGCTTGGCCTCTCGGTCAAGCAGCTGGACACCTTCCTCACCAACGCCTTCAGTCAGCGGCAGGTGGTGACCCTGTACCAGACCTGGAACCAGTACCATGTGGTGCTGGGGTTGACGCCGGAATTCACCCAGGAGCCGGAGGTGCTGAACCAGCTGCAGCTGGTGAACGACGACGGGGAGGCGGTGCCGTTGAGCGCCTTCGCCCAGCTGAGTGGTGGTACCTCGCCCTTGTCGGTGAGCCACCAGGGGCAGTCGGCGGCCAGCACCATCGCCTTCGACCTGGCCGATGGCGTCTCCCTGCAGCAGGCCCAGGCCGCCATTCAGACCGCCATGGTGCAGATCGGGCTGCCGGACAGCCTACAGCGGGAGTTCGCCGGTACCGCCAAGCAGTTCTCCGAGCTGACCCAGGCCATGCCCTGGCTGATCTTGGCCGCCCTGCTGGCGGTGTATATCGTGCTGGGGATGCTGTACGAGAGCTTCATTCACCCCTTGACCATACTCTCCACCCTGCCATCGGCCGGGGTGGGGGCCCTGCTGCTGCTGATCCTCACCGGCCAGCAGCTGACGGTGATTGCGCTGATCGGCATCCTGCTGCTCATCGGCATCGTCAAGAAGAACGCCATCATGATGATCGACTTCGCCCTGATGGCGGAGCGCCAGCAGGGACTCTCCCCCGAGGAGGCCATTCTCAAGGCCTGCCTGATGCGTTTTCGCCCCATCATGATGACGACCCTGGCAGCCTTCTTCGGCGCCTTGCCCCTGGCCATCAGCACCAGTGGCGATGCGGACTTGCGCAGCCCCCTGGGGATCGCCATCACTGGCGGCCTGGCCCTGAGCCAGTTGCTGACCCTGTTTACCACCCCTGTGGTGTACCTGTATCTGGATAGACTCAGTCAAGGTGGGCGGGCCTTCTGGCAGCGCTTCGCCACCCGTTAATCGGCAGGACGGTTATGAATAGGACATGCAAGATTTCGACACTGGCGCTGGCACTCATGCTGGGCATGGGCCTGACCGGCTGCAGCGTGGGGCCGGATTATCACAAGCCCGACGTCATCACCACCCCGGCCTTCAAGGAGGCCAAGGGCTGGAGTCAGGCCAGGCCCCAGGACGACCTGAGCAAGGGGCCCTGGTGGGCGCTCTACCAGGACTCGGAGCTGGATAAGCTGCTGCGCCAGGTGGTGATCTCCAACCAGAACGTGGCCCAGTACGAGGCCAATTATCGCCAGGCCCAGGCCCTGGTGCAGCAGGCCCAGGCCAGCCTGTTCCCCAGCCTCAGCGGCAATGCCGGGGTGACGCGCAAGGGCACGGCTCAGAGTACCGATAACACCTATACGGCCGGGCTGGCCACCAGCAGCTGGGAGCTGGATCTGTGGGGCAAGATCCGGCGGGGGCTGGAGCAGTATCAGGCCAGTGCCCAGGCCAGCGAGGCGGAGCTTGCCAACATCACCTTGAGTGCCCAGTCCTCCCTGGCGCAGTATTATTTCCAGCTGAGGGTGCTGGATGCGCGCATCGCCCTGTATGAGCAGAGCATCCAGGCCTATGAACGCTATGTCACCGTGATGGGCAACCGCTACCGGGCGGGCACCGAGTCCCGTGCCGGCCTGGCCCAGGCCCAGACTTTACTTGAGAGCACCCGGGCCTCCCGCCTGGATCTGCAGCTGCAGCGAGCCCAGCTGGAGCACGCCATCGCCGTGCTGACGGGGCAACCGCCCGCCCGCTTCTCGCTGCCGGCCCAGCCGCAGTTGGTGCTGCACATTCCCACTCCGCCGGTCACCTTGCCCTCCCAGCTGCTGGAACGCCGCCCGGACATCGCCTATGCCGAGCGCAACGTGGCGGCGGCCAATGCCGCCATCGGCGTGGCCCAGGCGGCCTATTATCCGGATCTGACCTTGAGCGCCAGCGCCGGGTTTGAGAGCAGCGTACTGCAGGATCTCATCAGCCTGCCCAGCCGCACCTGGTCGCTGGGGCCATCATTAAGTGGCACCCTGCTGGACTTCGGCGCCACCGGTGCCCAGGTCAAGCAGGCCGAGGCGGCCTATGACGCCAGCGTGGCCAGCTACCGGCAGACGGTGCTGGAGGCCTTTGCGGAAGTGGAGGATTACCTGGTGGCGGTCGACACCCTGCAACAGCAGCTGGCGGTGCAGCAGCGGGCCAGCGAGGCGGCCAAGGAGTCGGCCCGGGTGACCTTGAATCAGTACAAGGCCGGCATGATTGATTATCTGGATGTGGCCACCACCCAAAATACCAGCCTGAGCCAGCAGCAGAGCGTCTTGTCCCTGCAGGCCAGCCTGCAGGTGGCCAGCGTCAATCTTATCGTCGCCTTAGGGGGCAACTGGCAGGGGCTGACGACACACTAAGGAGTCCCAACCCTTGCCCCGTCACAGGGGCATCGTGGTAGCATTTAACTTTTCCATAACAGCCGTTTGGAGCTCCCATGTCTGAAGAACGTCCCGAAGGCACCCTCTTGCTGCGCACCCTGGCCATGCCCGCCGATACCAATCCCAGCGGCGATATCTTCGGTGGCTGGCTCATGTCCCAGATGGACATGGGGGGCGCCATCCTGGCCAAGGAGCTGGCCCGTGGCCGGGTGGTGACCATCGCCGTGGACGGCATGACCTTTCACCGGCCGGTGGCGGTGGGGGATGTGGTCTGTTGCTACGGACGCTGCATCCATGTGGGCCGCAGCTCCCTCAAGGTCCACCTGGAAGTGTGGGTCAAGCTGGTGGCGCGGGAGCCTATCGGTGAGCGCTACCGGGTGACCGAGGCGGTGCTGACCTATGTGGCGGTGGACCCCGACGGGCGTCCCAGGGCCATTCCCCGGGAGGACAACCCAGAGCTGCAGGCCGCCCTGGCCCAACAGGCGGATAGCCCGACGGCCTGCCGTTAGGCGCCGGTGCGCTTTGGCTGGTGCGAGGGATGGCTCACCTCGTCCCCGGGATGGGGGTCAAACAGCGGTGGCGCGGCCTCCGGCTGTTGGTCGCGTCGGCGACGACTGATGGCCCACCAGCAGGCCAGCACGGTGCGCGCGTCTATCTCCTCGCTGTGCAGGCGGGCCACTCTGGCCTGCCAGGCCGGGGAGGGATCCAGGGCCAGCAGGCTGTTGAGTTTCTGCCGTTGCCACAGCCGTTGATAGATAAGCTGCCGGCATCGGGGCCAGGCACGGGCCCGACAGGCCCCCAGCAGGGCACAGCCGGGGCGGGCCAGCTGAGCACGCAACCAGCGTTTTAGTGGCGTCCGCAGCCACCAGAGCCCCACCAAAGCTCCCATCAGCGTCAGCAACCAGGGTCCCCAGGCCCTGAGCCAGCTGCGCAGGTTGTGGTGCACCTCGAGCGTCCTTCCCGCCAGGGTCAGCGTCTCCAGCTGACCGGTTTGACTGTTCCACCACTGCAGCCGGATGGGCGGCAGCTGCAGGCGGCCGCCTTGTTGCAACACATAGGTGATCTGATCCTGCCGCCGTGCCTTGAGGGTGCCGCGGTCGTTGCCATCGTCAAACTGGCTGGGGTCGGGGTAGGCACTGTATCGGGCATCCGGGGGGGCGGTGAGCAGTGGCGGCAGCAGCAAGGCCAGGGTGTCGTCGGCCTGCAGGCTGATCTGCCGGCGGATGCTGTCGCCTACCTGGAGACTCTCCTGGCTCAACTGCCATTCCTGGCTCAGCTGGGCGGTCGGTGCCACCAACCAGGGCTGGCTGTCGTCGAGGGGGGGCCGCTGGGCGTCAAATTCCAATGGCTCTGTGTGCAGCGTCACGCGCTGGGGGCCCTGATCCGAGGCCACCTGAATATGCACCGCCAGGGCCGGCAGGCGATAGTGACCGGCCTTGGTGGCAAACAGCGGCAGATCCCAGCGCTGGTGGGACCAGCTCTGACCCTGCTGGGCTTTGGCGTAGTTGTAGGCCGACAGGTTTTGCCGGGGACTCAGCAGGTTGGCTACCGCCAGCTCGTCCACCTGGGTGGCGGCGGCAAACCAGCGGTCGGTGGCCACGTCTATGTGCAGCACCAAGGGCTCGTTGACCGTCACCATGGCGGGCTTCTCCTCGTTGGCGCGGCTCAGCCAGCTGTTGAGGCTCACGGCAGGGGCGGCCGCCTGTGCGACCAACACCAGCCCCCACCACAGCCCCAGCAGGGCACAGGTGTGGCGGGTCAGACTCAGGATGCGGCTAGGGTGTGACATGACCGTCCTCCCGTTGGCGCAGCTGGATGGCGAACTTGGCCCGCAGGAAGCTCTCAGGGCGCTGCTGTACTCGCTTGAGCCACTTATCCACCAGGGTGGGATCCGTCAGCAGGCTGTCTGCATCCAGGGTTTCCTGGATCAGGCTGTCTCGGGCCACCTGCTCTTGCACGCCATCGCTGGTCTGAGGTGCCTCGCCCAGCTCGCGGGAGCGTTCCATGGCATTCTCCCCGCCGGCCTGGCTTTCGGTTTGCCGGTTGATCTCCTCGATGAGTGCCTGGATCTGCTGGAGGTTGTGCTGCGCCGGGGCAAAGTCCGGCTGCGCCTTAAGCAGGGCCTGCAGGCTGGCCCGAGCCGCCACATATTGGCGCTGACGGGCCAGGGCGTTGGCGTGATACAGGCGCATCTGGGGATCGTTGAAGCGCGCAAACAGCCGCTCGGCGCTGGCGTACTGGCCGGCATAGTAATAGGCGATGGCCTTGCGTCTGAGATCCTGGTAATGCTCGGCTGCCGTCAGATAGTCGCCCTGCCGCCAGTACCACTGGCCCTGCTGATCGGCGGTGAGCCACAGATCCAGCCAGCCGTTTTTCAGCCGGGTGGGCCAGTCGATGGCTGCGGGCGCGTCGGTGGCGGTGCCGGCGGCCAGGTGCCGTGCCGGCTCGGCCTGGGCGGGGGAGCTCAGCAGCAGGCCGGGCAGCAGCAGACCCAGCAAGGCCCACTGCACCAGCCAGCCGCGGCGGAACCACAACAGCATCAGCAACATGATGGGCAGCAGCAGGCCATAGCCCATCTCTTGCCAGGGTTGCCGGTTGTTGGGATCCAGCTCCGCCATGGCCTCCACCTGGGCCTTGACCCAACGCATGTCGCCATCATCCAGGGTGAGATCATGCAGGCGGCCCCGGCAACGGTCGGCCAGGGCCTGCAGATGGGCCCGCTGCAGCGGCAGATCGCTGGGCCGCCGGGGATCCCCCATGGGCAGGATCAGCAGGGCGACACTGTGGGCCTCGCAGAACGATTGCCAGGCATCCAGTTGGGACGGATCCACGTCATTGGTCAGCAGCAGCAGGCTCAGCGGCGGGCCGGACTGGGGAAGCAAGGGCGGCAGTAACGGCAGCACCTGGCTGCTGTCCTGGCCGGGCCTGGGCATGACACTCGGCCCCAGGGCATTGAGCAGGGGGGCGAACACGTCTGTGTCCCGGGTCAGCGGCATGGTGAGGTGGGCGCTGCCGGCGTAGGCGATGAGGCCCGTCTGGCCCCCTGCTCGCAGGGTCAACAGATCCTGGATCTTCTGTTTGGCCCGTTGCAGGCGATCCGGCGGCACGTCCTTCTCCTGCATGGCATCGCTGGTATCCAGCAGTACCATGAGGGCCGCCTGATCGGCGCTGAAGGGCGAGGGGGCCCGCCGCCAGGTGGGGCCGGCAGCCACCAGGGTGGTGAGCAGACCGATCAGGGTCAGGGCCAGCAGGGGGGCATAGCGTTGCCAGCTGTGCTGCCCCACCGTCAGGGCGTCGCGCAGATGGGGCGGCAGGCGGCGCTGCCACTGCTCCTGTTGCTGCAGCTCCCGCCATTGGCCGTAGAGCAGGGCCGCCAAGGGCAGCAGGGCCAGCAGCCACCCGGGGCGCAGGAAGTGAAAACGGGCCAGCAGGGCCAGGGACTCATCCAGCATGTGACCTCCTGCGGTGACGTTGCCAGCTAGCCAGGCTGAAGGCCAGCAGGTGCATGACGAGCACCGCCATCATCAGGTAGGGAAACAAGGGATACTTGGGCTGGTAGCGCTCGCTCTGATAGACCCTGGGTTCCAGGGCGTTGATGCTGTCATAGGCCTGGGCCAGGGCCTGCTGATCCATGGCGACAAACAGCTGACCGCCGGTGGTCTCGGCCACCGCCTGCAATGTGTTCAGATCCAGGGCCTGCTCACCCTGGGTCTGCGGATCCCCCATGGCCACCAGGTGCAGCCGCACCCCACGGCTCTTGGCCAGGCGGGCCGCCTCCTTGGGGGGCACCAGGCTGTCGGTGTCATTGCCATCGGTCAGTATGATGGCCAGCTTGTCCCGGCTGTCGGCGGCCTCCTGTTCGCTCAGCAGCTTGACCGCCAGTCCCATGGCATCCCCCAGATGGGTATTCTGACCCGCCATGGGCACCTGGGCCTCGTCCAGCAGGGCGAGCCAGGCGGCGTGGTCGGCGGTGAAGGGCGACTGGACGAAGGCGGCGTCGGCAAACAGGATGAGCCCCAGTCGATCGCCGGCCCGCTTGGCCGCGAAGTCGTGCAGTACCGCCTTGACGGCGGCCAGCCGGCTCAGGTGTTGCCCCGTCGCCGTGGTGAAGTCGGGGGTTTCCATGGAGCCGGACAGATCCACCACCACCATCAGATCCCGCCCCGCCTGCTCTCTTTGCTGGGGCGCGGCCAGGTAGAGCGGGTCGCTCAAGGCCAGGCAGGTGAGCAGCCAGGCCAGCAGCAGGTTGAACCGTTGCCAGCGGGCCGGCTGCAAGACGGTGGCGCCCTGGGTCGGCTGTATGTCCAGGGCTGACAGCAGGCTGTCGAAGAAGGGCACCTTGATGGCGCTTTGCCGGGTGCTGAAGGCCGGTACCAGGCGGTAGATGAGCCAGGGCAGGGGCAGCAGCAACAGCCAGTAGGGGGCTTGCAGGGTCAGGTTCATCGCCGGCCTCCTGGCAGGAGCCGGGGGGCTTGGGGATGCCGATGTTGCTGCAACCAGAGCTGGGTGAGGCCTTGCAGCAGCAGGCACTGGGCGTGGCTCAAGGTGCAACCGGGATCGATGAGGCTGCGCAGCCACTGACGCCCCAGTGGTGAGTCAAACTGGCCCTGTTGTCCGGCCAGAGTATCCAGGTCAGTCAACAGCCCCTCATCCAAGCGGGGCGCCAGCGATGGCTGCACCAGGCTGGCGGTGTGCTTGAGCAGCAAAAACAGCTGTGAGGCGAAGTTGGCTTGCTTGGGTTCCAGTCTTGCCAGTTGCGCCAGGGCCTGGCGCCGGTAGCGGTAGAAGCGGTGACGGCGCAGGGCCTGGATGGCCAGCGCCAGCAGTCCCAGCAGTCCCAGGGTGCCCAGTAGCTGCCAGCCCAGGGTGTGAGGCCACCAGCTGACGGCCGGCAGAGGCGCCACGTCGACCATCTCTTTGAGCAGGGGCCAATCGGGGGGCATGGGGGTCATAGGCCGGCTCCCAGGGCGCGCCGCAGCTGGGCCAGGTGCTGGCCGCCGGTATCCAGCTCCAGCAGCGGCAGCTGGCTCATCTGCATCAATCGTTGCAGCTGCTGGCGGCGGGCCAGGGTCTGTTCTGCCAGCCGGGCATTGGCTGCCGCCAAGGTGCGTCCCTCGGCCAACTGCAGCTGGCGGGTGCCATCGGAGATGACCCAATCGGCCTGTTGCACCTCGCCTTCCAGCGGATCGGCGACCCAGAGGCAGAGCAGGCGACAGTGGCGTTGCAGCTGTTGCAACTTGGCGATTTCGGCCTCGTCGCACTGGTGAAAATCACTGACGAGGACGATGAGGGCATCTCGCTCCCGTCGCCGCAGCAGGCGATCCAGCAGCAGACCGAGGCTGGAGTGGCTGCCTGGCTGGGAATGTACGCTCAGGGCCTGGTTGATCTCTGCCAACTGCTGCAGCTGGCGCAGATAACGGCTGGCGCTGCGCACCGGCGTGTTGATGAACACCTCGTCATCGTTGAAGGGGCACAGGGCCAAGCGGTCGCTGTGCCGGATCGCGGCCCAGCCCAGTAGGGTGGCCACCTGGGCGGCCACCACCGACTTCATGGTGTCCACGGAGGCAAAAAACATGGTGGCCCGCTGATCGACACAGATCAGCACATGGTGATCCTTCTCCTCGGTATAGACGCGGACATGGGGCTTGCCGGTGCGCAGGGTGACCCGCCAGTCCAGCTGGCGTATGTCATCGCCGGGGCGATAGTGGCGCAGCTCCTCGAAGTTGAGGCCCCGCCCGCGCAGGTGGGAGATGTGCCGCCCGCTGATCAGCTCCCGCAGCCGGGCCACCGGCGGCAGCTGGTACAGGGGCTCCTGGGCCCGCAGGGCCACCAGTTGTCGGTAGCTGCAGTAGAGGCGTGAGTCCTGTGTCTGCTCCATGGCATCACCCAATCAACACCTGATCCAGCAGGGTCTGGATCACCTGGGCGCGGCTGATGCCGTCGGCGGCGGCGCCGTAGCCAAGACTCAGCCGATGCTCGAGCACGGGGCGGGCCACGGCTCGTACGTCGTCCGGGGTGACATGATCCCGCCCGGCCAGCCAGGCCGCCGCCCGGGCGCAGCGATCCAGGGCTATGGTGGCTCGTGGGCTGACCCCTACCTCCAGCCATTGGGCCAGCGGGGTTTGGGGGTAACGGGACGGATCCCGGGTGGCCATCACCAGGTTCACCAGGTAGCGATCCACCAGCTCGGAGACCTGCACCTGGGCGATCTGGGCGCGGGCCTCCAGCACCAGGGCCGGATCCAGCTGTGGCAAGGGGGTCGCGCCCTCTTGCTTGGCCTGGGCGCCGGTCTCCTCTCCTCGCACCAGCCGCACCACCGCCAGCTCATCGGTCTCCTGGGGATAGTCGATGGTGATCTTCAGCATGAATCGGTCGATCTGGGCCTCGGGCAATGGATAGGTGCCCTCCTGCTCGATGGGGTTCTGGGTGGCCAGCACGATGAAGGGCTGGGGCAGGGGGCGGCTGGTGCCCCCCACGGTGACGGCGCCTTCGGCCATGGCCTCCAGCAAGGCGGCCTGTACCTTGGCCGGCGCCCGGTTGATCTCGTCCGCCAGCAGTATCTGATTGAACACGGGCCCGGGCTGGAAGGTCAGCAGTGGCTTGCCGTCGGGACTCTCCTGATAGAGATCGGTACCTGTGACGTCCGACGGCAGCAGATCCGGGGTGAACTGTACCCGGCCGAAGCTGGCGCCCAGCCCCTGGGCCAGGGCCTTGACTGCCCGGGTCTTGGCGGTGCCGGGCAGCCCCTCCAGCAGCACATGGCCGCCGGCCAGCAGGCCGATGATGATGCCCTGTGCCACCTGGGTTTGACCTATGACGCTTCCCTGCAGGTGGGAAAGCAACTGTTGCATGGCCTGATGGGATGGATTCATGTTGGCGTGCCTTAGGTGTGATTAACGGGGTTCGCTTTGGCGCAGCAGGACGGCGATGCCCGTCAGCATGGGCGCCACCTCGTCGAAAAAGTGCCGCAGTCCACTGCACAGGTAGTTGAGCCCGGGCTCACCGTCCGGGGTGGTGAGCAGCCGATTCTTCGGACACTCGCCCCAGCACAGCTTGAGGTGTGGACAGGCGCGGCAGTAGGCCGGCAGACTGTCGCGTTTGGCCAGGCCAAACGCCAGCTGCCGGGTGGAGAACACCATCTCGTTGAGGGGGTGGTCCTGGATCCGGCCGACCCGATACTCGGGGTAGACATAGTGGTCACAGGAATAAACGGCGCCGTCGTGCTCGATGGCCAGTCCCTTGCCGCAGAATTCGGCGGTGACGCACAGCTGGGAGGGCTGCCCCAGGGTCTGGGCCACCGCAGTTTCAAACAGGTTGACCAGCACCCGGCCCAGGTCGTTGTTAACCCACTCCTCGAACACGACGGTGAGGAAGTGTCCCCAGTCATCGGGATCCACCGACCAGTCGGTGACCACCGACATGGGGTGGCCCGGCTTGCTTTGCGGCGAGCCCAGTGCCGGCATCTGCTGGGGCGTCCAGAACTGCGGCGCCGTGCTTTGATAGACCTTGGGTTCCACACAGGGGGTGAATTGTATGTAGGTGGCCCCCAGCTCCCGGGTCAAAAAGCGGTAGACGGCCAGTGGCTGCTGGGCGTTGAGCCGGTTGACCACCGTCAGGGCGTTGAAGGGCACGCCGTGCCGCTTGAGACAGTCGGCGGCAGCAATGACCCGATCGAAGGTCGGTTTGCCGCTGCGGGTGACCCGGTAGTGATCGTGCAGCTCCCGGGGGCCGTCGATGGACAGGCCTACCAGGAAGTTTTCTTCTTTCAAGAAGCGGCACCAGTCGTCGTTCAGCAGCAGGCCGTTGGTCTGCAGATCATTTTGGATGGTGACGCCCGGAGGACAGTATTGTCGCTGCAGGGCCACCACCTGGCGGTAATAGTCCAGCCCCAGCAGGGTGGGCTCGCCTCCCTGCCAGGAGAAGACCACCTCGGGACCATCCTGACTCTCGATATAGCTCTTGATGAACTGCGCCAGGGTGGCCTCGTCCATGCGAGGCTGCTTGGGCTGGTGCAGCAGCTGTTCCTTGTGCAGATAAAAGCAATATTGACAGTCGATGTTGCACTGGGAGCCACCGGGTTTGGCCATCACGTGGAAGCGGCGCTGGTAGCTCGGTTGGGCTCGGGTATCCTTCTGGGCGGTAGCCAGGGGGATGAGTGGCATCTGGGTGGTGTCGTTCGCGAAGGTTTTTTTCATCGGCCCTCCTGTTGGCAACACGGGAGCCGGCTTACGCCGGCTCCCAAACTACGATGTTGGCTTATTGACCCAGGGTGCTGGCGTCCACCGTGAAGCTGGCCGGCTTGAAGCGCGGCGGAAACTCCTTGAAGGTGGCCAGCATCTTGGCGGTCTCGGGCTGAGCTATGCCTGAGACCAGGAAGATGCGATCGTACATCCAGTCGTTGTAACTCATGGAGTTAACACCACGTTCAAAGGGGTCGTTGTACAGGTCCACCAGCAATGGAACCCGCAGCGGGGTGAAGGGTTTTTGCCAGATGTCGAAACCTGTTTCATGTTCCTGGATCATGAAATGGAACTTCCAGCGGCCATGGCGCATGGCCAGCAGATCGCCATCGTCGCTCCAGTAGAAGAAGTTCTCACGCTTGCCCGGGCCCTTGCCGGTCAGCAGATCGCTCTGATCATAGCCATCCAGATGCACCTTGTAGGACTTGCCCTGCACCGTGGTGCCTTTGAGCAGCTCATCCTTGGCCTTGGGATTGCCGGCCCAGCCCACCAGGGTGGGGAACCAGTCCTCGCCGGCGAACATGTCGTTGATGACGGTCCCTGGCTTGATGTGGCCAGGCCACTTGATCATGGCCGGTACCCGGAAGCCGCCTTCCCAGCCGGTGTTCTTCTCACTGCGGAAGGGGGTTATGCCGGCATCAGGCCATGTCGTCGTCATGGGGCCATTGTCGGTGGTGTAGATAACGATGGTGTTCTCTTCGATCCCCAACTCCTTGATTTTCTTAAGAACCTGGGCCACCTGGTTGTCGTGTTCCAGCATGCCGTCGGCGTACTCACCCTGGCCGCTCTTGCCGCGATAGTCGGGGCCCACATGGGTGTGGTTATGCATGCGGGTGGTGTTGACCCAGGCGAAGAAGGGCTTCTTGGCCTTGACCTGGCGCGTCATGAAATCATCGGCGGCGGCCAGGAACTCGTTATCGACGGTTTCCATGCGCTTGCGGGTGAGGGCGCCAGTATTCTCCACCTTGCCATCGGCATAGGACTTGATTACGCCACGGGGGCCGAATTGCTTGAGGAACTCAGGATCCTTCGGATAGTCCTCGTTTTCCGGCTCTTCTTCGGCGTTGAGGTGATACAGGTTGCCGAAGAATTCGTCAAAGCCGTGGGCGGTGGGCAGGTATTCATCCCGATCGCCCAGGTGGTTCTTACCGAACTGGCCGGTGGCGTAGCCCAGGGCCTTCAGCATGGTGGCGATGGTGGGATCCTTGTCGCTAATCCCCACAGGTGCGCCGGGCAGTCCCACCTTGGAGAGGCCGGTACGCACCGGCATCTGCCCCGTGATGAAGGCGGAGCGCCCGGCGGTGGAACTTTGCTGGGCGTAGTAGTCGGTAAACTTAGCCCCTTCGGCGGCGATGCTGTCGATGTTCGGAGTCTGATATTGCATCATCCCCTGGTTGTAGGTGCTGAGGTTCCAGTAACCCACATCATCGCCAAAAATCACCACAATATTGGGTTTTTGCTCGGCCGCCTGCGCCGTCATGGATGCGGCGGCCAACGCCACGGTGCAGGCGTTGAGTGTGAGTTTGGTGACTGGACCTAAGCCGGTTTTTTTCCCCATGATTCTCTCCTTGTCTGGCATCACTGGTGGCGGTGCCATACCGCCGTCTTTTGCTACTGCTATGACTTGAAAAAACTGGTGCTGAAAAAAACGCATCGACGGACAACAGACAACCCGGCGGTGCTCTTTACTTTGAGCGTATTGCTGTGCAGATTCGTGTTGTTGGGAAGCAAACGGATCTAAGAAGCAAGATACACCCGAGATGCTTGTTTGACCAGTCGGGAGCAGCTTTGTTTGAAAGCCTTTTCCGCTGTGGCTCGCTCGACTGCTATATGGCTACCCCGGTTGCGTGTCCGGCGTATGACAGACGGTGTCGGCAGTTTATCAATGAAGACAATCAAAAAGAGGAGAGTATCGGGATGAGACACATCAAGATGACAACTTGGCTGGCGGGCCTGCTGTTGTTGGGGCAGAGTCTGGCTTGGGGCGCCGAACCCTTGCCCTCCTGGCAGAATACGGCACCTAAGCAGGCGATTCTGGCGTATGTTGCCAAGGTCACTCAGGCGGATTCCCCGGATTTTGTCCCGGCGGCCGAGCGGGTTGCGGTGTTCGACAACGACGGCACCCTGTGGCCTGAGGCCCCCATGCCTTTCCAGTTGGCTTTCGCGCTGGATGAGCTGAAGCTTCAGGTACAGCAAAAACCGGAGTTAAGGCAGGATCCCATGGTGAAGGCGGCGCTCTCCGGCGATCTGGCCAGCCTGATGGCGGGTCCGCATCATGAGGGCCTAATGCATCTGCTGGCCTTGACCCATGCAGGCATGACCACGGACGCGTTTGCCGCCCGGGTGCGAGCCTGGCTGGCTACGGCTCAGCACCCTCGTTTCCACCGACCCTATGTGCAACTGGCCTACCAGCCCATGCTGGAGCTGCTGCAGTACCTGCGAGAGCAGGGTTTCAAGACCTATATCGTTTCTGGCGGCGGTGCCGATTTCATGCGGGTCTTCGCCGAGTCTGTCTATGGCATAGTGCCTGAGCAGGTGATCGGCTCCAACAGCCTGACCCGTTTTGAGCGGCGTCCTGGCGGCCCTGTACTGGTAAAGACCATGGATCAGCTCTACGTGGATGATAAGGAGGGCAAACCCGTTGCGATTCATCAGTTTATCGGGAGACGCCCCATCGCCTGTTTCGGTAACAGCGATGGTGACCAGGCCATGCTGGAGTTCGTCACCCAGGGCAATCCGCATCCGGCATTCGGGCTCATCATCCACCATACGGATGCGGCAAGAGAATATGCTTACGATGCTAAGCCGCCCGCCAGCGGCACACTGGTGACCGCCCTGGCCGCCGCACCTGAGCAAGGTTGGATCCTGGTGGATATGCAAAAAGACTGGAAACAGGTATTCACACCCTAGGTGCAGGGAGCGTAAAAAAAGGCCCTGATTGCTCTGGGCCTTATTGATTTGGTGGAGCTGGGGGGAGTTGAACCCCCGTCCGAAAAACCTACATCCTCAGTACTACATGCTTAGTCACTCTTTACATTCGCCGGCCGACTGCGGAGCGACACGCCATCGACAGACTAGCCTGATTGGTTTTAACGCTTCCACCCCAGGCAAGGCTTCCACGCGATCCTATGAAGGGTGACCTTCCGTTTCCCTAGCACATAGGCAAGCTAGGGGAGAAGGGCTCTGCGCAGGTTATTAAGCTGCCAGTGCGTAGTTTTCGTCGTTTGCGACTATTTTTTTGCGGTTTGTTAACGAGGCCTACCGCACCTCGGCATGCACCTTGGGTTTCGAGTGTCCCGTCGAATCCTGAATCAGCCCCAAAAGTGTTACCTGTATATTACTACAGTTTGGTTCTTTGTCCAGCCTAGCGAGCCTTGTTCTTCATCATGCGATCCTTATCCCGCTGCCATTCCCGCTCCTTGAGGTCCTGGCGCTTGTCGTGTTCCTTCTTGCCCTTGGCCAGGCCAATCTCGACCTTGACCCAGGGGCCTTTCCAGTACAGTGCCAGGGGGATCAGGGTGTAGCCCTGGCGTTCCACCAGGCCGATCAGCCGCTCTATCTCGCTCTTGTGCATCAGCAGCTTGCGAATGCGGGTGGGGTCGCACACCACGTGGCTGGAGGCCAGGTGCAGGGGCGTGATATTGGTGCCGAACAGGTAGACTTGGCTGTTTTGCAGCAGCACATAGCTGTCGCCGAGATTGGCCTTGCCGGCACGCAGGGATTTGACCTCCCAGCCCTGCAGCTCCAGGCCGCATTCGTATTTGTCTTCGATAAAGTATTCGTGACGGGCTTTCTTGTTCAGGGCTATGGTGCTGGATGTGCTGCCGCCCTTGCCGTTCTTCTTCACCATGCGGTTCTTGTCTCCCGTTTCGTCAAGCGGGCCATTATACGGGCTGCGCCGGTTTGGCGAAAGGGTGGGCTGGCGGGGGTGATTTTACCGGGCCAGATGCTAGAATCGGCCCCCTGTCACTGCAGGAGGAGCCATGGCTCAGTTACACCGTAGCGCCCTCGTCATGTATAGCGCCGAGGAGATGTATGCCTTGGTCAACGATGTGGCGGCTTATCCCGATTTTTTGCCCGGCTGTGTGGGGAGCCGGGTCATCAGCCATTCTGACCATGGCATGGTGGCTGAGGTATCTGTGGCCAAGGCCGGTATCCACAAGCAGTTCACGACCCAAAACACCCTGGTGCCGGGGCGGGAAATCCTGATGGAGCTGGTGGAGGGCCCGTTTCGGCAGCTGCAGGGGGTTTGGCGCTTCACGCCGCTGGATGATACCGCCTGCAAGGTGGAGTTGAGTCTGGCCTTTGAATTTAGCTCCAAGTTGATTGAGACGGCCTTCGGGGCCATTTTCCGCGAGTTGGCCGGCGCCATGGTCAAGGCGTTCAGCCAGCGCGCCAAGGAGGTGTATGGTGTCCGATAAGACGAGGGTGGAGGTGGTGTATGCCCTGCCACAAAAACAGACGCTGCTAAGCGTGGCGTTTACTGAGGGGCTGACGGCTCGCCAGGCAATCGAGCGCTCCGGCATCCTGACCCGTTACCCCGAGATCGATCTAGCGCAGTGCAAGATTGGCTCCTATAGCCGACTCATCCCCCTGGAGGAGCCCCTGCTCGGCGGCGAGCGGATCGAGATTTACCGACCGCTGCTGGCGGATCCCAAGGAGCTGCGTCGCCTGCGGGCCGAACAGGCCGCCAAATCGGGTCAGTAACCAGCGCGATGTACGCAAGACACAGAAGCCCTCAAACGAGGGCTTCTTGCATGGTGAGGGTGGGGCTTAGAGGGGCTGGTTGAACTGCGGCGCCTTGAAGTCGCCGGAGAGCTTGTCCAACTTGCCCTGGGAAAAGTGCAGGCTCAGCAGCTTGCGATCCACCTCGCCGTTGCCCTGGCGCAGGTAGTAGAGGTAGTTCCACACCTGAGGGTCGAAGCTGTCGACGAGCAAGGGGGCGCCCAGCACGTACTCCACCTGCTCCTGGCTCATGCCGGCGCGCAGCTGATCCACCTGCTTTTGCTCGACATAATTGCCCTGAGGGATATCAATCTTGTACACACAGCCGCTGGTGAGCAGCAGGCTGGAGAGAAGGGCCGCACAGGCCAGGGTGGATTTGCCCATAGAATGCTTCTGTATGCGTGGCTAAAAAAGTGGGCTTGATGATAGCGGGAACCGCGCGGATGTAAAAGGGCCAGAGGCGGCTCCCATGGGCTGGCTAACAGACTTAACCGAGCGCGCCGGGTAATAGGAGTGAGGATGGGAGCTACGACACTGGGGCTGGGATTGCTGCTGACGAGCCTGGGGGTGCCACCCTGGGCGGGCCTGTATGTGGCGGATGCCGGGGTGAACAGCTTTCAGCCTTGCGGCCGCAGCGAGGTCTATTGGGTGAGCGGGACGGCCCCCGTGGTGATGGCGCTGCGCGAATACGCCCTCAAGCACAAGCAAACCCCCTATCAGGCCTTCTACCTGCAGCTGGAGGGGGAGTTGCAACCTGCCCCGGTCAAGGGGGACGGAGCAGGCTATGCCGGGCTCTTACTGCCTCGGCATGTCATGCAGCTCTCCGCCCAGTTGCCGGCGCGCTGCGTTCGCCTGCCGGGGGATTAACCTGCGCGGCGCAGGCGGGCCATGTAGAAGCCGTCAAAACCGCTGGCCGCCGGGCTCACCGTCTGCTCGGCCAGCAGGCTAAAGCCGCTGTCCGCTGCCAGGAAGCGCGCCACCTGCTCCTGATTTTCACAGGGCAGCAGGCTGCAGGTGGCGTAGACCAGCTCGCCACCGGGTTTGACCATGCGGCTGTAGCGGCTGAGGATGTCCGCCTGCAGATCCATCAGGATCGGCAGCCGCTCGGCGGTGTCCCGCCATTTGGCATCCGGATTGCGCTTCAGCACCCCAAGGCCCGAGCAGGGCACATCCAGCAGCAGGCGATCGGCACTCTCCTTGAGGCGCTTGATGGTCTTGCTGGAGCTGATGAGCCGCGCCTCCACGTTGTGGGCGCAGGCGCGGCGGGCTCGTTGCCGCAGGTTCTCCAGCTTCCACTCTTCCACATCCATGGCCAGCAGCCGGCCCTTGCCGGCCATCAGGGCGGCCAGATGCAGCGTCTTGCCACCGGCGCCGGCGCAGGCGTCGATCACCCGCATGCCGGGCTCCACACCCAGGAAGGGAGCTATTTGCTGGGAGCCGGCATCCTGCTGCTCGAACCAGCCCTGCTTGAAGCACTCGGTGCGGAACAGGGCGCCATCGGAGAGCACCTCCAGGGTGTCGGGCTGACCGGCCAGCAGGCGGGTCTGGATATGTTCCCGAGCCAGCTTGTCCATCAGTTGCTGCGGTTCGCATTTGAGACGGTTGACCCGCAGGTAGCGTTTGGGCGCCAGCGTCAGGGCATGGCGTTCTGCGGGCCATTGCTTGCCCAGCTGGGCCTGACCCAGAGCCTCGAGCCACTCCGGGCAGCCATCCCAGAGCACGGGATCCCCCTTGGCCTGGGCGCGACGGGTCTCGAACGCCTTGAGGTTGAAGCGATCGGCGGTGGGGTGGCTGGGCAGTGGCAGATCGTGGAATTGGTGCCAGACACAGATCAGGCCCCAACCGGCGGTGGCCGCCTCCGCCAGCGGCACATCCGCCAGATGGCAATAGAGGCTCAACCGACGCAGCAGATCCCCCACCAGGGTGGCGATGCGGGCCTGCTCGCCGGGGCCCATCTTGAAGTTGGCAAACTCACGGGCGTAGGCCCGATCCAGGGTGGCACCCTGGGTCAGGACGTCGTCGAGA
Source organism: Pseudaeromonas paramecii (assembly GCF_039540575.1). Classification (NCBI taxonomy): domain Bacteria; kingdom Pseudomonadati; phylum Pseudomonadota; class Gammaproteobacteria; order Aeromonadales; family Aeromonadaceae; genus Pseudaeromonas; species Pseudaeromonas paramecii. Next base: position 40,992 of record NZ_BAABFC010000022.1, on the reverse strand, counting down.
ATGGTGACGGCCCGCTCGGCCTGCCAGGAGGTAAGGGAGATCTTGATCATGCTGGTTACCCGGTCAGAAAAACCGCGTGATGATAGGCGCTGGCAAGGGCACTGGCAACCATGTCGCCGGCTTTCTTGCCCATGACCTTGTCAGGGGCGCGGCCTTGGCGCACACTGCCCAGCTGAAATTGGCTAGGGAGGACGAAAAGATGTTGGATATTGCCGACTTGCGCCGTGAATATATCAAGGGCGGTTTGCACCGGGAGGAGTTGCCGGTGGAGCCCATCGCCCTGTTTGAGCGCTGGCTCAAGCAGGCCTGCGAGGCGCAGCTCTCCGATCCCACCGCCATGAGCGTGGCCACCGTGGATGCCAGCGGCCAACCCTTCCAGCGTCTGGTGCTGCTCAAGCACTTCGACCAGCAAGGCTTCGTGTTTTACACCAACCTGGGTAGCCGCAAGGCCCAGCAGATCGCCGGCAACGCCAAGGTCAGTCTGCTGTTCCCCTGGCATACCCTGGAGCGGCAGGTGCATGTCACCGGGGTCGCCGAACCGCTTTCCACCCTGGAGGTGGTCAAGTACTTCCACTCGCGCCCCAAGGATAGCCAGATCGCCGCCTGGGTCAGTCGCCAGTCCAGTCGGATCTCGGCCCGAGGCCTGCTGGAAGCCAAGTTCATGGAGATGAAGCAGAAGTTCGCCAACGGCGAGGTGCCGCTGCCCAGCTTCTGGGGCGGCTACCGGGTACGTTTCGATTCGGTGGAGTTCTGGCAGGGCGGCGCACACCGTCTGCACGACCGTTTCCTCTATACCCGGCTGGGGGAAGGCAAAGACGCCTGGCATATCGATCGCTTGGCGCCCTAGTTGCCCGAGAGCCGGCAGCCCGGACAAGTCGCCGCAAGGCAGGCGCGCCGGCGCGCCAGGCTCTACACTCAGGGGGCGATACCCTGGGTGGAGGCAGCAAGATGGAATGGCAACGCTATGACTATCGGATCAGCACGGAGCCGGCCCGCCTGCAGCGGGGGCTGATCCATGAGCTGCTGAGGCAGCACTATTGGAGCAAGGATGTGTCGGAGGCCCTGGTGGAAAAGGCCATCGCCGGCAGTCTGTGCTTCGGTCTGTATCGGGACGACGCCCAGTTGGGCTTTGCCCGGGTGGTGACGGATAAGGCAACCTTTGCCTATGTCGCGGAGGTGTGGCTGGATCCGGCGCTCGATGAGCCGGCCTTAGGGGAGTGGCTCATCGCCACCGTGCTCTCTCACCCGGATTTGCAGGGGCTGCAGCGGGTGCTGCTCTCCGATCCCCAGGTCAATGAGCTGTACCGGCGCCATGGCTTCAATGCCCCGGCGCACCCTGAGCATTGGCTGGAGATCTTCAATCCCGAGTTGTGCCGGGAGGCCCCCCATATCCTGCATTGACGCGCGCCGCTGGTGGCATAAAAAAGCGAGGCCCTTGGGCCTCGCTTTTTGCATCTTGTTGACTGGGTGACCTTATTTGAGGTCGTCCACCAGGCCAACGGCGCGGCCGATATAGTTGGCTGGCGTCAGCCGCTTGAGCTCGGCCTTCACCTCGTCCGGCAGGGCCAGGGTGTCGATGAACTGACGCATGCCCTCGGCATCCACCCGGCGACCGCGGGTCAGTTCCTTCAACTTCTCATAAGGCTTCTCGATGCCGTAGCGGCGCATCACCGTCTGGATGGGCTCGGCCAGCACCTCCCAGTTGCTGTTCAGATCGGCGGCCATGTTGGCCTCGTTGGCCTCCAGCTTGGAGATACCCTTCAAGGTGGCTTGGTAGGCGATCAGGGAGTAGCCGACGGCGACGCCCAGGTTACGCAGCACTGTGCTGTCGGTGAGATCCCGTTGCCAGCGGCTGATGGGCAGCTTGGCGGCCAGATGGTCGAACAGGGCGTTGGCCAGGCCCAGGTTGCCTTCGGAATTTTCGAAGTCGATGGGGTTGACCTTGTGGGGCATGGTGGAGGAGCCGATTTCCCCTGCCACGGTACGCTGCTTGAAGTGACCCAGGCAGATGTAACCCCAGATGTCCCGATCGAAGTCGATGAGGATGGTGTTGAAACGGGCGATGGCGTCAAACAGCTCGGCGATGTAGTCGTGGGGTTCGATCTGGGTGGTGTAGGGGTTCCAGGTCAGCCCCAGGCTGGTGACAAACTGCTCGGAGAAGGCATGCCAGTCCACGTCCGGGTAGGCGCTGAGGTGGGCGTTGTAGTTGCCCACGGCACCATTGATCTTGCCGAGGATCTCCACGGCGGCGATCTGCTTGACCTGGCGCTCCAGCCGGTAGGCCACGTTGGCCATCTCCTTGCCCAGGGTGGTAGGGGAGGCGGGTTGGCCGTGGGTACGGGAGAGCATGGGGATGTCACGGTATGCGTGAGCCAAACGTTTTACTTCATCCACCAGTTTTTGGCACACCGGCAGGATCACCTCTTCCCGGGCGGTCTTGAGCATCAGGCCGTGGGAATTGTTGTTGATGTCCTCGGAGGTACAGGCGAAGTGGATGAATTCACTGACTGCATTGAGCTCGGCATTGTCGGCCACCTTCTCTTTGAGGAAGTATTCCACCGCCTTGACGTCATGATTGGTGGTGCGCTCAATGGCCTTTATCCGGGCGGCATCGGCCTCGCTGAAGTTGGCGACGATGGCATCCAGCTGGGCATCGGCCGCCGCCGAGAAGGCCGGCACTTCGGGGATGCCGGCATGGCGTGCCAGGTGTTGCAGCCAGCGAACTTCTACCTCGACGCGAAAGCGCAGCAGGCCGAATTCGGAGAAAATGGGCCGCAGGGCGGTGCATTTGTCGCCGTAACGACCATCGATGGGCGAAACCGCAGTCAGGGCTGACAATTCCATGGATAGACTCCTGAAAGTAAGGGGTTAGTGTCGATTGAGCGCGTTGCGGGCGGTTTCCACCAGACCACGACGGGCAAAGAGGATATGGCGACGACGGCCGCCCAGTTGGCGCCACAGCACGCAGGCACGGATGCCGGCCAGCAGCAGGGCGCGGACCTTGTGTTGTACCGCCGGCTGTTGCAGGAACATCGGGGTACCGGCCACCTGGATCCGCGGTCCCAGGGGGCTGATGATTTCGCTGTAGATGCTGGCCAGGTTGGCCAGCACCGGCTCGTCCAGCAGGTCAAAGTGATGGCACTGGCGTTTGACCTGGGTGATCCGCTCTCCCAGCATGGAGAGCATCTCCTTGCGGGCGGCCAGCTTGCGCTCAAGGGCCACCAGGCTCACCACGTAGCGGGTCAGCTCGGGATCCTTGCGCTCGCCATTGCCCAGCTGGGTAATGAGGGCCTGATAGCCATCCCGCAGATCCGGGTGGTCGCCAAAGACCTCCTCGGGGTGTTTCGGATCGGTCACCAGTATGCTGGACAAGGCTTGACGCAGGGCTGCATCGTCACACTGGCCTTGGCGGGCCACCTGCTGAACGAGAAAGGCCGCCTGGCAGATGCCGGCGAAGGCCATGGTGCGTTGGGTTTGGGCGTTGCTCATCATGACTCCTGCAACTTGAATCTGTGCTCGATAACACCACCACCCAGGCAAACCTCGCCCAGGTAGAAGACGGCAGACTGGCCAGGGGTGACGGAGGCCTGCGGGGTGGCAAAGGTGACGCGGATGCGATCCTCATCCAGGGGCTCCACCCGGCAGGGGATGTCCTGCTGGCGGTAGCGGGTCTTCACTGTGCACTCGAAGGGGGCCGTGATGGGCTGGCGGTCGACCCAGTGCAGCTGGCTGGCCACCAGGCCATCGGAGTACAGCCGCGGGTGATCATGGCCCTGGGCGACGATCAGGGTGTTGCGCGCCATGTCCTTGTCCACCACGTACCAGGGATTGTCATCAGAGTCTTTTCGACCGCCGATCCCCAGCCCCTTGCGCTGCCCCAGGGTATGGTACATGAGTCCCTGATGTTCGCCGATGATCTGGCCGTCCACTGTCTCGATGGGGCCGGGTTGTGCCGGCAGGTAGCGGGCGAGGAATTCGCGGAACTTGCGCTCACCGATGAAGCAGATGCCCGTGCTGTCCTTCTTCTTGGCGGTCACTAAGTCCAGCTGCTCGGCAATCTGGCGCACGGCGGGCTTTTCCAGCTCACCCACCGGAAACAGGCTCTGCCCCACCTGCTGATGGCTGAGGGTATAGAGGAAGTAGCTCTGATCCTTGTTGCCATCGAGGCCACGCAGCAGGCGCGGCGTGCCGGTGCTGTCGTCCCGTCTTACATAATGCCCGGTGGCGATGTAGTGGGCACCCAGCTCTTCGGCGGCAAATTCCAGGAAGGCTTTGAACTTGATCTCCTTGTTGCACAGGATATCCGGGTTCGGGGTCCGACCGGCCTGATACTCGGCCAGAAAGTGCTCGAACACCTGATCCCAGTATTCAGCCGCAAAATTGATGGTGTGCAGGGGGATGCCCAGCTTGTCACAGACCGCCTGGGCATCGGCCAGATCGGCGGCCGCCGTGCAGTAATCCTCGCCGTCATCCTCTTCCCAGTTTTTCATGAACAGGCCTTCGACCTGATAGCCCTGCTGTTGCAGCAGATAGGCGGAAACGGAGGAATCAACCCCGCCGGACATGCCGACGATGACCTTGATGTGGCTGTTGTCTGTCATAGGAAGCGTGTTGTGAAAAAAACTGTGCGCATTCTAGCAGAAATTGACGGCAAGACCCAGAACCCCCTCAGACGCAAAAACGGCGATCCTTCAGGCTGGCCAGTGGCAGGCGCACACCGCTTAAGTAATCTTCGAAACACTCCATGACCAGGGGACTGCGCAGCCGGCGACCCAGCTTGCGGATCTCGGGCATGGTCAGCCAGTGGCAGGCGAGGATGTCGTTGTCAGGATCCTGGGGCGCATGGTCACCCGGCGCCTGGGTCAGCTCGCAATAGAAGCAAAAGCGCAGGTAGGTGAGCTTGCGGTAGGGGGTGGAGAACAGGTAGGTGCCCACCCAGCCATCCGGGGTCAGGGTCAGGCCGGTTTCTTCTTGCACCTCGCGCATCACCGCTTCTATCAGGTTTTCACCATGCTCCAGATGGCCGGCCGGTTGATTGAACACATGACGTCCATTGCGCTCCTGCTCCTCCACCAGCAGATAGCGGTCTTGCCAGCGGATGATGGCGGCGACGGTGACGTTGGGCCTAAATCTCATGTTCATGGTGTCCAGTGGCCTGGTGCCAAAGTGTCCAGGCAATAAGGGCCGATGCAAAGCTGCAAAATAGGGTTCTTAGCTTGAAAATCCGAGCCAGGCGCGGAGCTTATCACTCCAGTCAAGTCATCACAGCCCATTCTGGTCACGATCTTGCTATCTGGCGGCGCAGATAGGCTTGCCATCCAGGGCGAGGCTGCTGCCGAAGGGGAGCAAGGGGGTTGGAGCAAAAAAAGACCCATATCTTGGGGGCGATGTTAACAAACTGTCGCCAACTGAGATATGGTGAAGCACGGCCTCGGGTTTGTGATTTTGCATCCGTCTGCCAATGGGCTAAGATGGCCCGCGTTTTTAAGGGCTTGCCCGCCTCACGTCTGCAATCAGGCCGATCCGCTCTGGCTAGATGCCCAATCGACGGCCTGGTGACACTCTGATAACAACCGGAAGTTAGGAGACACCGATGGAAACTAAAGTAGTCGTGCCCGCCACCGGCGAAAAGATTACGCTCGATGCTAACGGCAAGTTGGCCGTACCCGATCATCCCATCATTCCCTTTATCGAAGGGGATGGCATCGGTGTGGATGTGACCCCCGCCATGCTCAAGGTGGTGGATGCCGCCGTGGCCAAGGCCTATGCCGGCAAGCGTCAGATCGCCTGGATGGAAATCTACACGGGTGAAAAATCCACCAAGGTCTATGGTGACGACGTCTGGCTGCCTGCCGAAACCCTGGACTTCATCCGCGAATACCATGTGGCCATCAAGGGCCCCTTGACCACGCCGGTAGGGGGCGGCATCCGCTCACTGAACGTGGCACTGCGGCAGGAGCTGGATCTGTATGTGTGCCTGCGCCCTGTGCGCTATTACGAGGGCACCCCCAGCCCGGTGAAGCGTCCTGAACTGACCGATATGGTGATCTTCCGTGAAAACGCCGAAGACATCTATGCCGGCATCGAGTGGAAGGCCGATTCGGCCGAAGCCAAGAAGGTCATCGATTTCCTGCAAAACGAGATGGGGGTGAAGAAGATCCGCTTCCCCGACCATTGCGGCATCGGCATCAAGCCCATGTCCCAGGCCGGTACCAAGCGGTTGGTGCGTGCGGCCATGGAATACGCCATCGACAACGACCGTGACTCCGTGACCCTGGTACACAAGGGCAACATCATGAAGTTCACCGAAGGCGCCTTCAAGGATTGGGGCTATGAGCTGGCCCGCGAGGAGTTCGGTGCCGAACTGATCGACGGTGGTCCCTGGTGCCAATTCAAGAACCCCAAGACCGGCAAGCAGATCATCGTCAAGGACGTGATTGCCGATGCCTTCTTGCAACAGATCCTGCTGCGTCCGGCCGAGTATGACGTGATCGCCTGTATGAACCTCAACGGCGATTACATCTCCGATGCCCTGGCCGCTCAGGTAGGCGGTATCGGCATCGCGCCCGGCGCCAACATCGGCGATGGCGTGGCGTTGTTCGAGGCGACTCACGGCACCGCACCCAAGTACGCCGGCCAGGATAAGGTCAACCCCGGCTCGCTCATCCTCTCTGCCGAGATGATGCTGCGCCACCTGGGCTGGGTGGAAGCGGCAGACCTTATCGTCAAGGGCATGGAAGCGGCCATCCGCAACAAGACGGTGACCTATGACTTCGAGCGTCTGATGGACGGTGCCACCCTGCGCAAGTGCTCAGAATTTGCTGACGACATGATCGCCAACATGTAAGAAGAAGCCGGTTTTCCGGCTTCTTGATATGAGAAAAGCGGGCCAAGGCCCGCTTTTCTTCATGCTGTCTTATTATCCCGTGCGCTCTCTTAGTGGTGGCTAAGACTCCTGCGCACCCGTAGGCACTATGCTTACCGCATGGTTGCCCTTGGGACCAGACTGCATTTCAAACATGACGGGCTGACCTGCTTTAAGGGTCTTGTAACCCTGCATGTCGATGGTGGAGTAGTGAGCGAAGATGTCATCCCCCCCTCCGTCCGGACAGATAAACCCAAATCCCTTTGCGTTGTTGAACCACTTCACCGTTCCGGTAGCCATACTTCTACGTCCTTAGTCAAATTCCACTTAAAGCCGTTGAGTCGGTATCCATTGCCATTTATAACTGTCTCAATGGGTTAGACAGAGGGTGCCAATGGTTACCAGTTAACCAATCTAGTATAAATAATCACCGAGTCAAGGGGTTGATCTCCGCCTTGTGGAGCCAGCTCTCAGTGATGTTGACAAGTTAAACCATGCAGGTAGTAATTAAAGACAAGGGGTAGGGAGCCATGAGCAAGACGCAGGCGTCATCGACCTATCAGCCGGCCCAGGCGCAGACTGATTTGGCGTTGCAGCCGCCACCCATGTACAAGGTAGTGCTCAACAATGATGACTACACCCCCATGGATTTTGTAATTGAGGTGTTGCAGAAGTTTTTTCGAATGGAGTTGGACAAGGCAACCCAGATCATGTTGTCGGTTCACTATCATGGTAAGGGGATTTGCGGGGTCTATACGGCCGAGATAGCGGAAACCAAGGTGGCGCAGGTCAATCAGTACGCCCGAGATAATGAGCATCCACTGCTCTGTACCATGGAAAAGGCCTAGTGCCCGGTCAGAGCCATATCTGTTTTTGGGGAGGTGCCCATGCTGAGCAAGGAACTGGAACAAACCCTCAACTACGCCTTCAAAGAAGCGCGTGATGCCCACCACGAGTTCATGACGGTCGAGCACCTGCTGCTGGCCTTGCTGGACAATCAATCTGCCAAGGAGGCCTTGCTGGCCTGCGGCGCGGATGTGGAGCAGCTGCGTCAGGAGATCGTCAGCTTCATCAATCAAACAACCCCGCTGATCCCCCATGATGACCATGAGCGAGAGACCCAGCCGACCCTTGGTTTCCAGCGGGTCCTGCAGCGTGCCGTGTTCCATGTCCAGTCTTCGGGGCAGGCGGAGGTGTCTGGCGCCAACGTCTTGGTGGCCATCTTTGGTGAACAGGAGTCTCAGGCGGTTTACTTCCTGAAGAAAACCGATATCAGCCGACTGGATGTGGTCAATTACCTCTCCCACGGTGTCCGCAAGGATGCCGGTAGCGGTGAGGGGCATGCAGGCATGAGCAACAACAGTGAGTCCGAGAGCATGCCGGATGAGGCGGCAGGCTCTATCGAGAATTTTGTGGTGAATCTGAATCAGAAGGTTATCGAGGGGCGTATCGATCCCCTGATTGGCCGGGATGATGAGCTAAACCGCACCATTCAGATTTTGTGTCGCCGCCGCAAGAACAATCCGCTGCTGGTGGGCGAGGCCGGGGTGGGTAAGACCGCCATCGCCGAAGGCTTGGCCTATCGCATCGTGCGGCAGGAAGTGCCCGAGGTAATGATGAACAATGTCATCTATTCCCTCGATATGGGTGCCCTGCTGGCGGGCACCAAGTATCGCGGTGACTTTGAAAAACGCTTCAAGGTGCTGCTCAAGCAGCTGGAGAAGCAAGACGGGGCCGTGCTGTTTATCGATGAGATCCACACCATCATAGGGGCCGGCGCCGCCTCAGGCGGTCAACTGGATGCCGCCAACCTGATCAAGCCTATCCTGTCGTCCGGTCAGCTGCGCTGCATCGGCTCCACCACCTATCAGGAGTACGCCCAGATCTTCGAGAAGGACCATGCCTTGGCACGGCGCTTCCAGAAGGTAGACATCACAGAGCCCTCGGTGGATGACACGGCGCGTATCCTGATGGGACTGAAGAGCCGCTACGAGGAGCATCACAGCGTACGCTACACCAGCAAGGCACTGCGTGCTGCGGCTGAGCTGGCGGCCAAATACATCAACGAGCGCCATCTGCCGGACAAGGCCATCGATGTCATCGACGAGGCGGGGGCCAGCCAGCGCATGTTGCCGGTCAGCAAGCGCAAAAAGGTCATCAATGTCGGCGAGATAGAGGCGATCGTCGCCAAGATTGCCCGCATCCCGGAGAAGTCTGTCTCTTCCTCCGACAAAGAGGTGCTCAAGAATCTGGAGCGTAATCTCAAGATGGTGGTGTTTGGTCAGGACAAGGCCATTGGCGTGCTGACCGATGCCATCCGCTTGAGCCGTTCCGGCCTGGGCAATGAGCGTAAGCCGGTGGGTTCCTTCCTGTTTGCAGGCCCCACCGGGGTGGGCAAGACGGAAGTCACCCAGCAGCTGGCTCGCCTGCTGGGGGTCGAGTTGCTGCGCTTTGACATGTCCGAGTACATGGAACGCCATACGGTCTCTCGCTTGATCGGGGCGCCTCCTGGTTATGTGGGCTACGAGCAGGGGGGACTGCTCACCGATGCGGTGCTCAAGCATCCGCACTCTGTGGTGCTGCTGGATGAGATCGAGAAGGCGCACTCCGATGTGTTCAACCTGCTGCTGCAGGTGATGGATAATGGCACCCTGACGGACAACAATGGCCGCAAGGCCGATTTTCGCAACGTCATCTTGGTGATGACCACCAACGCCGGTGTGACGGAAACCCAGCGGCAGTCCATTGGCTTCAAGCAGCAGGATCACAGCTTTGATGCCATGTCGGTGATCAACCGGACCTTCAGTCCTGAGTTCCGGAACCGGCTGGATCAGATCATCTGGTTCAACCAACTGGACATGCCGGTCATTCACCAGGTGGTGGACAAGTTCATCGTCGAACTGCAAGCTCAGCTGGATGCCAAGGGCGTGTCACTGGAGGTCACCGAAGGTGCTCGTGTCTGGCTGGCGGAGAAGGGCTACGACCGCAGCATGGGCGCCCGGCCCATGGCCCGGGTCATTCAAGAGAAGCTCAAGAAACCCCTGGCCAACGAGCTGCTGTTTGGTGAGTTGGTCTCTGGTGGTACCGTGAAGGTGGAGTTACGGGGCGATGAACTGCACCTGGAGTGCACACCCCATCAGGCCGCGGTCTGCCACTGATGCCTAAATAGACAAAGCCCGGCAGATGCCGGGCTTTGTATTTGGCGGAATCAGCGAGAGCGGAAAACGATGCGGCCCTTGGAGAGATCGTACGGGGTCAGCTGAACGGTAACTTTGTCGCCGGTCAGGATACGAATGTAGTTTTTGCGCATCTTGCCTGAGATGTGAGCGGTCACCACATGGCCGTTTTCCAGTTCAACACGGAACATGGTGTTTGGCAGGGTTTCCAAAATGGTACCTTGCATCTCAATACTGTCTTCTTTCGCCATTTAATCCTCGAGATAGCCTCTATAAAAAACGTGCGGATCATGCCGGATTTAGTGGTGAGTGTAAAGTTCACTCAGCGGGACAGGGTGTTTTTTTCCACTCTTGCTCAATGAGTTGTTCATGGGGCAGGTATTGGGTTTTGTAATTCATCTTGCGACATGCCTCTATCTGGTAACCCAGATAGAGCCACTGTTTGCGCATGCGGCGCGCCAGGGCTATCTGGCTGAGAATGGCGTAGGCGCCCAATGAACGGGACTCTTCTTCCGGTTCAAACAAGGTGTACATGGCACTGAGGCTGTTAGGCATGGCGTCCGTGATGGCGACGGCGATGAGTCGGTGGCCGGAGTGAAATTCCATGAACAGCGGGGGCATCCAGCTGCACAGCAAAAACCCGTCGTACTGTTTGCGGCTGGGGGGATACATGGTGCCGTCTTTGTGTCGCAGACTGATGTAGCGACAAAAGAGGTCATAATATTCGGGCTTATCCTGGTGACTCAGGGTGAAGGAGAGATCCTGATTGCGTCGCAGAATACGGCGTTGGCGGCGATCCGGGGTAAACTCATCCACCGGAATGCGTAACGAACAGCAAGCCTGACATCCTTGGCAATGGGGGCGATAGAGATCATCGCCACTGCGACGGAATCCTGCCTTGAGCAGTTCTTCATAGCTGGTCGGAGAGAGGCGATTGGGATCCAGCAACACCATGAGGCGCTCCCGTTGTTCCGCTAGATAGCTGCACTTTTGCTCCGGGGTTAACCCTACCTTCAGGGCCATCTCAGTCACACTATTACCTCTTGATACCGCCAACAGGCGGGGTCTATGGTTTCATCCCGGCATCTGGCCAGCTGTGCCATGAAGCGCGCCCTAGGCCACTCTACCACGCCAAGTGTCTCCAAATGACTATTTTGCATCTGGCAGTCGATCAAGCGACCGCCCCACCTGTGCCAGTGGCGACATAAATAATAGAGCGCCAGCTTGGAGGCGTTGGTATCTCGGGAAAACATGGATTCACCGCAGAACAGACTGCCGACGGCCAGGCCATACAGGCCGCCTACCAGCTGTTCATCCCGCCATATTTCTATCGAATGTGCCAGTCCCAGGCTGTGCAGCTGCAAATAGGCCTGCTGCATCTCCTGGCTGATCCAGGTGTCTTCACAATCCCGTCGAGGAGCCGCACAGGCGGCAATGACCTGGGCAAAGTCCCGGTTAATCCAGCAGCTCACCGTCTGGCGTCTGAGTTGCTTTTGCAGCGAGCGGGAACAATGCATGGCGTCAGGCTGCAGCACACCACGCGGATCGGGGGACCACCAGAGAATGGGTTGATGGGCACCAAACCAGGGAAAAATGCCCTGACGGTAGGCCAGCAAGATCCGTTGTGGGCTCAGATCACCGCCGATGGCCAACAAGCCGTTGGGCTGGCTTAGGGCCAGCTCCACTGGCGGAAACGCCAGTTCAGACTCGTCCAGCTGCACCAGCTCCATGCTGTACTCCGTAATAAGACGACCGCGTTAGGCACACTAACCGAGCCGTCAGCCAAGGTAAACCACAAACAAAAAGGGTGTGAAGCCGGTTCACACCCTTGGGTTGGACGGGAGACTATCTAGCCTTGCCCGTCCAAGTAACGCTCTGCATCCAGGGCCGCCATACAGCCGGTGCCGGCAGAGGTGATGGCTTGGCGATAGATGTGATCCGCCACATCCCCGGCGGCAAAGACCCCGGGAATACTGGTCTGGGTGGCAAAGCCCTCGCTGCCGCTCTTGACCTTGAGATAGCCGTGATTCATCTCCAGCTGACCTTCAAACAAGGCGGTATTGGGGCTGTGACCGATAGCGATAAACACCCCCATGACCTCCAGCTGCTCCAGGCTGCCATCCTGGGTGCTCTTGAGCTGCAGGGCGGTGACCCCCATCTCGTCACCCTGCACTTCTTCCAGGGTTCGGTGAACGTGCAGCTTGATGATGCCTTGCTCTACCTTGTCCTGCAGGCGTTTGAGCAGGATTTTCTCGGCGCGAAAGCCGTCACGGCGGTGGATCAGATGCACCTCGGAAGCGATGTTGGCCAGGTACAGGGCCTCTTCCACGGCGGTGTTACCTCCTCCCACCACGGCCACCTTCTGATTGCGATAGAAGAAGCCGTCGCAGGTGGCACAGGCCGAAACACCACGCCCCATGAAGGCGCTCTCTGAGGGCAGCCCCAGATAACGGGCCGAGGCTCCGGTGGCAATGATCAGGGCATCACAGCTGTACTCGCCACTATCGCCTTTGAGGTAGAAGGGCTTCTGGTCCAGCCGCGCTTCGGTAATGTGGTCGAAGATGATCTCGGTGTCGAAATGCTCGGCGTGAGCCTTCATCTTATCCATCAGGCCTGGACCTGTCAGGCCTTCGGCATCGCCAGGCCAGTTCTCGATCTCAGTGGTAGTGGTCAGCTGTCCGCCTTGCTGCATCCCGGTGATCAGGACCGGATTGAGGTTGGCGCGGGCGGCATAGACGGCGGCTGTGTATCCCGCAGGACCAGACCCCAGGATCAGCAGCTTGGCGTGCTTGATTTGGCTCATGACGTATTCCTTTTCAACGAAGAGTCCCGATTGTAGGGAAATGGCTTTGAGGGGTAAAGAATGGAGAGGAGATAAAGGTAATCGAAATGTTATATGGCTGTGGCATAGCGCTGGTGATGCGATTTTTATGCATTCATATGCATATGCCTCCTTGGTGTGGGCCCTGTATCAACCTTGGCTTAACCACAGGGTATGTGGCAATCGCCAATATAAACGTGATAACGCTGGCCAAAAGCATCGCATGGCGGCTAGCTTGCCATATATTTGTCGAGAAAACGGCCATTCCCCTATGGTCTCGGGCTGCGGGATCACGTAGACTGCTTCACGCAATAGCTATGCGAACATTGTGTATTTTTATTTAGATTGCATCTGGCGGCTCCCATGGCATTGGGTGGTTTTTTAATCTGGTCGGAGCACGATAATTTGATCTCTGTCGCTGGTTGACAGTTTGGGTGACTGAACTTATAACAATGCGGAGATAATCTCTAAAAGTAAGTCAAAGGATGGAATAATATGCTGGAAGAGAACAGTAGACTGAGGGAGCTTGACAGGATAGATCGCAACATTCTTAACGAGCTGCAAAAGGATGGCCGCATTTCGAATGTTGAACTGTCAAAACGGGTAGGACTCAGCCCTACACCCTGTCTGGAGCGGGTGCGTCGCCTGGAACGGCAGGGGTTTATCGAAGGCTACACCGCCATTCTTAATCCCCATTATCTGGATGCCTCCCTGCTGGTATTCGTCGAGATCACCTTAAACCGTGGTGCCCCTGACGTGTTCGAGCAATTCAACAAGGCGGTTCAGACCCTGGAGGAGATCCAGGAGTGTCATCTGGTCTCGGGTGACTTCGATTACCTGCTCAAGACCCGGGTATCGGACATGTCTGCCTATCGTCGCCTGCTGGGGGAAACCCTGCTGCGTCTCCCCGGCGTGAATGACACCCGTACCTATGTGGTGATGGAAGAAGTCAAACAGACCAATCGGCTGGTGATTAACAACCGTTGAGTCATGACGGTTGGCGGATGGTCACAGATGGGCGTTAACTGAGCGGCTTGGCCGCTCATTTCCTATTTGTATACTGGCAACTCCCTCCGGGTATAATAGCGCCCAATTTTGCAGGCCCTGCCTGCCGTTTTTGTTAGTCGTGCATCAAGGAGTCGGGTTTGACCGCGAGGAAGTTCACTCCCATTTCAGGTTTACAGCGCATTTTTGAAACGGGACTCATCGTTCTGAGCCTGGGAGCATTGTTCCTGCTGCTGGCCCTGCTGACCTATCATCCCTCCGATCCGGGCTGGTCCCAGACCGCCTGGGGCGGCAAGATCCATAACTCCGCCGGCGCAGCCGGTGCCTGGACCGCCGATCTCTGTTTCTTCATCTTTGGGATCTTTGCTTACTTGCTGCCGGCCTTGCTGGTGTTTATTGGCTGGAGCATCTTCTGGCGGCCCTATCGGCTGACCAGTGTTAACTACTTCACCCTGGGGCTGCGCTTGGTCGGCTTCCTAGTGTTGTATCTAGGCATGGCGGGACTGGGCAGCATGCACTTCCCGGACATTCACAGCTTTAGTTGTGGTGGTCTGGTGGGCGACATGCTTGGTACCCAGCTGCATCCGCTGTTTGGCGATCTGGGCACGACCCTGGTGCTCTTGTGTGCCACTGCTACCGGTATCACGCTGTTTACCGGCTGGTCCTGGTTGATGATCGCCGAATACCTGGGTCTGGCGGTGACCGGCAGCCTGCAGCTCTTCACTCAGCCCGGCGAGGTGTTCCGTCGTCTAGTCCGTCGCCCGGCTCCGGCCGTTGGGCCTGAAGAATTCTTCGATGATGAAGATGATGACGAGGAAATGCCGTCAGCGTCCCGCTTTGTTACCCCGCGTGCCGAGGTGCCCGTCAAGCCGGCACCCCGCTTTGCGCCGGCCAAGCGTACTGTGGCGGCCGAGCCGTCCCTGGCACTGAGCGACGAGGATGAGGATGACTGGGAGCCGGCCATCGATCTGGGTGCCCTGCATGAGACGCCGGCCCCGACGCCCCCGCGTCAACCGGCCAAGGTCGAGGCCGACTTTACCCCCGTCATGGGGCTGTCGGTGGCGGACGATGACGATGATGTGAGCCTGCCCTGGGGCACAGACAGTGCCGAGCCGGCACCCAGTCGGCCCGCGACTGGACCCAGCAGTCAACCTCAGCCGCTGGTAGTGCCCAAACCCAGACCCAAACCCCTGGGGGAGTTGCCGTCGCTGAACCTGCTGGATACGCCGCCGGTGCGTCAGAGCATGATGAGCCCGGATGAACTGGAGCGGATTGCCCGTCTGGTGGAAGCCAAGCTGGCCGATTACAACGTGCAGGCCAAGGTGGTGGGTGTCTATCCGGGTCCTGTGATCACCCGGTTTGAGCTGGAGCTGGCCCCTGGCATGAAGGCCAGCAAGATCACCGGCCTGTCTCGGGACCTGGCCCGCTCCCTGTCGGCGGTGAGTGTGCGGGTGGTGGAGGTGATCCCCGGCAAGCCCTACGTGGGACTCGAGTTGCCCAACCGTCATCGGCAGACCGTCTATCTCAAGGAGGTGCTGGACTCAGAGCGCTTCCGGCAGTCGGACAACCCCCTGACCATGGTGCTGGGCCAAGACATCGCCGGCGAGTCCGTGGTGGTGAACCTGGCCAAGATGCCCCACGTGCTGGTGGCGGGTACCACGGGCTCCGGTAAGTCCGTCGGGGTCAATGTCATGATCCTCTCCATGCTCTACAAGGCCACGCCGGAACAGGTGCGCTTCATCATGATCGACCCCAAGATGCTGGAGCTGTCGGTCTATGAAGGCATTCCGCATCTGTTGACCGAGGTGGTCACCGACATGAAGGACGCCGCCAACGCCCTGCGCTGGTGTGTCGGGGAGATGGAGCGACGCTACAAGCTGATGTCGGCCATGGGGGTGCGTAACCTCAAGGGCTTCAACGCCAAGGTGGCGGCGGCCCAGGCCAGCGGTAATCCCATCAAGGATCCCTTCTGGCGACCCGGCGACTCCTTCGATGAAGAGGCACCGGACCTGGAAACCCTGCCCAGTATCGTGGTGATCATCGACGAATTCGCCGACATGATGATGATCGTCGGCAAGAAGGTGGAGGAGCTCATCGCCCGGATCGCCCAGAAGGCACGGGCGGCCGGCATCCACCTGGTGCTGGCTACCCAGAGGCCGTCGGTGGACGTGATCACCGGCCTCATCAAGGCCAACATCCCCACCCGGGTGTCATTCCAGGTCTCATCGAAGATTGACTCCCGTACCATACTCGATCAGCCGGGGGCCGAATCCCTGCTGGGCATGGGGGACATGCTCTATCTGCCAGCCGGCGACAGTACGCCGACCCGGGTGCACGGCGCTTTCGTGGATGACCACGAGGTGCATAAGGTGGTGGCGGACTGGAAGCTCAGAGGCGAACCCAACTATATCGACGAGATCTTGAACGGCGAGGTGACGGCGGAGAGCCTGTTGCCGGGTGAGCAGCCGGATCTCAACGGTGAGGATCTGGATCCCTTGTTTGACGAGGCGGTGGCCTTCGTGGTGGAGTCCCGCCGGGGCTCTACTTCCAGCGTACAACGGCGTTTCAAGATAGGTTACAACCGTGCGGCCCGTCTGGTGGACCAGATGGAGGCCCAGGGAATCGTG
Source organism: Pseudaeromonas paramecii (assembly GCF_039540575.1). Classification (NCBI taxonomy): domain Bacteria; kingdom Pseudomonadati; phylum Pseudomonadota; class Gammaproteobacteria; order Aeromonadales; family Aeromonadaceae; genus Pseudaeromonas; species Pseudaeromonas paramecii. The sequence goes on along the minus strand of NZ_BAABFC010000022.1, from coordinate 24,498 downwards.
AGTCCACCCGGCTCCAATGGCCAGCGGGAAGTGCTGGCACCGGCGCCCATGAGAGATTAAGCATGAAGAAGACAGTTCGCTTGTTGACCGCGGCCCTGCTGGCCGGTTATCTGCTGCCTTCCTGGGCCGACGATGCCCAGGAGCTTAAGACCTTGTTGGGTCAGGTGAAGCAGTTCTCGGCGCATTTTCAGCAGCAGGTGTTTGATGTGGAGGGGCAGCCGCTGCAGCAAGCCAGCGGTGAGCTGCTGGTGTCCCGTCCGGATCGCTTCCGTTGGGAGACCCAACAACCGGATGAAAGCCTGATCCTCTCCGATGGCAAGTCGGTATGGCTCTATGATCCCTTCGTCGAGCAGGTTTCCATCACCACACTGGCCGATGCGGTGGTCAACACCCCCTTCCTGCTCATCTCCAGCACGGATCCCTCCCTCTGGGCCCGCTACGATGTGCTCAAGGAGGAGAACGCCTTCACCGTGACCAGCAAGCAAAAGGGGCAGCGCATCGAGTCGTTGCGTCTCATCTTTGGCCAGAACGGTCAACTGAGTCGCTTCGAGGTCAATGAGACCCAGGGCCAGCGCAGCGAATTCGAGCTGAGCCAGTACAATGCCCAGCCAGTGGTAAAGGCCGGCACGTTCCGCTTTGAGGTGCCCAAGGGCGTCACGGTGGACGATCAACGCTGATGGGTAATCTCAGCCTGGACTTCGCCCCGGACTTTCGCCCCTTGGCGGCCCGGATGCGGCCCCAGCGGCTGGAGCAATACATAGGTCAGTCTCACCTGCTGGGGCCGGATAAGCCACTGCGCCGTGCCCTGGAGGCCGGCCAGTGTCACTCCATGATCCTCTGGGGGCCGCCCGGTACCGGCAAGACCACACTGGCCGAGCTGATGGCCCTGTGCTGTCAGGCGGAGGTGGAGCGGCTCTCGGCGGTGACCTCCGGGGTCAAGGAGATCCGTGCCGCCATCGACCGGGCCAAGGACAACCAATACCGAGGCCGGCGCACCCTGCTGTTTGTCGATGAGGTGCACCGCTTCAACAAGAGCCAGCAGGATGCCTTCCTGCCGCACATCGAGGATGGCACCATCATCTTCGTGGGCGCCACCACCGAAAATCCCTCCTTCGAACTCAATAACGCCCTGCTCTCCCGGGCCCGGGTCTATCTGCTCAAGCGCCTGAGCGACGAGGAGATTGCCGCCGTGATCCAGCAGGCGCTCACCGATGAGCGTGGCTTGGCGGGGCAGGGGCTTGAGTTTGCTCCCGGTGCCCTGGACGGGCTGGTGCGACTGGTGGAGGGGGATGCCCGCCGGGCGCTCAACTACCTGGAGCTGCTGGCGGATCTGGCGGTGGAGCAGGGGGGCCAGCGGCGCATCGATCCGGATCTGCTGGCGGCGGTGAGTGGCGAACGGGTGGCGCGTTTTGATAAGGGCGGCGATCTCTATTACGACCTGATCTCCGCCCTGCACAAGTCCATCCGCGGCTCGGATCCCCAGGCGGGGCTTTACTGGTATGCCCGCATCGTGGCGGCGGGCGGCGATCCCCTCTACGTGGCGCGCCGTCTGCTGGCCATCGCCTCCGAGGATGTGGGCAATGCCGATCCCAAGGCCATGCAGGTGGCCCTGGCCGCCTGGGATTGCTTCGAGCGGGTGGGACCGGCCGAAGGGGAACGGGCCATCGCCCAGGCGGTGGTCTATCTGGCCTGTGCTCCCAAGAGCAATGCGGTGTATGTAGCTTGGAAGGCGGCGCTCCAAGATGCCCGAGAGTTGCCCGATTTCGAGGTCCCGCCGCACCTGCGCAATGCCCCCACCAAGCTGCTGGCCGAGCTGGGTTACGGTGCCGAGTACCGTTATGCCCACGATGAGCCCGGTGCCTATGCTGCCGGTGAGTGCTATCTGCCGCCTGAGCTGGCCGCACGGCGCTATTACGAGCCCTCAGAGCGAGGGCTGGAGAAGCAGATCCGCCAGAAACTCGACTACCTGGCCGAGTTGGACGCCCAGAGCAACCTCCAGCGCTATCCCGGCGGAAAATAGCGGTTTTTCCCATTACAAGCCGGGGTGGCTTTGTTAGACTGAGCGCCATTTATGGGCGGTGATACCGTCCGAGCCCGCCGGCTCACCCCATTGAAGTCATTTGTCTAAGACGAGCAGGTTACCATGCTAGATCCCAAATATTTGCGTGCCGACATCGACGAGGCCGCCCAACGACTGGCCCAACGTGGCTACACCCTGGATGTGGCCAAGATCAATGCCCTGGAGGAGCAGCGCAAGGTGCTGCAGACCCGCACCCAGGAGCTGCAGGCCGAGCGCAACGCCCGTTCCAAGGCCATCGGTGACGCCAAGCGCCGTGGTGAAGATACCGCCCCCCTGATGGCCCAGGTGGGCTCCCTGGGTGCCGAGCTCGACAGCTGCAAGCAACAGCAGGATGCGGTGCTGGCGGAAGTCGAGGCGCTGGCCTTGACCCTGCCCAACCTGCCCCATGAGAGCGTGCCTGTGGGGCGGGACGAAAGTCAAAACCAGGAGGTGCGCCGCTGGGGTACCCCCCGCAGCTTTGACTTTGACGTCAAGGATCATGTGGCCTTGGGCGAGGGGCTCAAGGGGCTGGATTTTGAGGCGGCCACCAAGCTCTCCGGCGCCCGATTCGTGGTGATGCAGGGGCAGATCGCCCGGCTGCACCGTGCCTTGGCGCAGTTCATGCTCGATCTGCACACCCAGCAGCACGGCTATACCGAATGCTACGTGCCCTACCTGGTGAATGCCGACAGCCTGCAAGGCACCGGCCAGTTGCCCAAGTTTGCCGACGATCTGTTCCATACCGCCATCAATGGGGAAGGGGACGACGAGGGCAAGGTGCGCCGTTTCTCCCTGATCCCCACCGCCGAGGTGCCGCTCACCAACCTGGGCCGCGACGTGATCTTCGATGAGAAGGCCTTGCCGGTGAAGCTCACCGCCCACAGCCCCTGCTTCCGCTCCGAAGCTGGCTCCTACGGTCGCGATACCCGCGGTCTCATCCGTATGCACCAGTTCGACAAGGTGGAGATGGTACAGTTGGCGCATCCGGAGCAGAGCTGGGAGGCCCTGGAGGAGATGGTGGGACACGCCGAGAAGGTGTTGCAGCTGCTGGAGCTGCCCTACCGGGTGATGGCGCTGTGTACCGGGGACATGGGCTTTAGCGCCGCCAAGACCTACGATCTGGAAGTCTGGCTGCCGGCGCAGAATACCTACCGGGAGATTTCTTCTTGCTCCAACTGCACCGACTTCCAGGCCCGCCGCATGCAGGCCAGGGTGCGCGGTGCCGATGGCAAGCCCATGCTGCTGCACACCCTGAACGGCTCCGGCCTGGCGGTGGGCCGCACCCTGGTGGCCGTGCTGGAGAACCATCAGCAGGCGGATGGCCGTATCGCCGTGCCGGCCGTACTGCAGCCCTATCTGGGTGGCCTGACCCACATCGGCTGAGGTCGTCACGGTCTGAAAAGGGGTCGGACACGAGCGTGTCCGACCCCTTTTTGCTGGCCGCTGACCGGGCAACTTTTGCAAGCAATCGGAAATCGTTTTTGCTAGAATGCGCCGCACTTTTCCTACTCCAGCGGAGCGCTTGTGGTCTGGGTTGATTACGCCATCTTGGCAGTGATAGCTCTGTCTTCTCTCATCAGTCTGATCCGCGGGTTCGTCAAGGAAGCCCTGTCCCTGGCAACCTGGTTCGTGGCCTTCTTCATCGCCAGTCATTTCTATGCCGATCTGGCGGTGTATTTCACCTCCCTGCAAGAAGAGTTGCTGCGCAACGGTGTGGCCATCATAGCCCTGTTTGTGGCGACCCTGATCCTGGGGGGTATCGTCAACTACCTCATCTCCACCCTGGTGGACAAGACGGGGCTGTCCGGCACGGATCGAATCCTGGGCATCTGCTTTGGCGCCATCCGCGGTGTGCTGATCGTCAGCGCCCTGCTATTTTTCATGGACACCTTTACCTCTGCCAGTCAGAGCTTCTGGTGGCAACAGTCTAAATTAATCCCGGAATTTGGCGTCGTGGTGAGCTGGTTTTTCGAGTTCATGAAGTCGTCGTCGAGTTTCATCAAGTAACGTTAGAGCCTAAAGGAACATCAAGACATGTGTGGTATCGTCGGTATTGTTGGCACCACTCCGGTCAACCAGGCGTTGTATGACGCCCTGACCGTGTTGCAGCACCGTGGCCAAGATGCGGCTGGCATCGTGACCATCGAAGATGGTACGTTCAAGCAGCGTAAGGCCAATGGGCTGGTCAAGGACGTGTTTGAAACCCGCCACATGCAGCGGCTCAAGGGCAACATCGGCATCGGCCATGTGCGTTATCCCACCGCCGGCAGCTCCAGTGCCGCCGAGGCCCAGCCTTTCTACGTCAATTCTCCGTTTGGCATTGCCTTGGCCCACAATGGCAACCTGACCAACGCCAAAGATCTGCGGGATCAGCAGTTCAAGGTGGCCCGCCGCCACATCAACACCACCTCTGATTCTGAAGTTTTGTTAAACGTTTTCGCTCACGAGCTGGATCTGCTGCTGCATGACCAGCCTCGTTTGCAGCCTTCTGACATCTTTACTGCCATCCAGCAGGTGCATAAGCAGATCCGTGGCGCCTATGCGGTGGTGTCGGTGATCATAGGTCACGGCCTGGTCGCCTTCCGCGATCCCAACGGTATCCGTCCCCTGGTGATCGGTCGTCGTCTGAGCGAGGAGGGGGGCATAGAGTACATGGTGGCCTCCGAGAGCGTGGCCCTGGATGTGTTGGGCTTCGATCTGATGCGGGACGTGGAACCCGGTGAGGCCGTGTACATCACAGAGTCGGGCCAGCTGTTCACCCAGCAGTGTGCCCAGGATGCCAAGCTGTGCCCCTGCATCTTCGAATACGTCTACTTTGCTCGTCCTGACTCCTTCATCAACCAGGTTTCCGTGTATGCCGCCCGGGTGCACATGGGCCAGAAGCTGGGTGAGAAGATCAAGCGCCAGTGGGAAGACCTGGACATTGATGTGGTGATCCCCATCCCCGAGACCTCCTGCGATATCGCCCTGGAGATCGCCCAGCGTCTGGGGCTGCCTTATCGCCAGGGCTTCGTGAAGAACCGCTACATCGGCCGTACCTTCATCATGCCGGGACAAAAGCAGCGCAAGAAGTCGGTGCGCAACAAGCTCAATGCCATCAGCTCCGAGTTCAAGGGTAAGAAGGTGCTGCTGGTGGATGACAGCATAGTGCGGGGGACCACCTCAGGCCAGATCATCGACATGGCCCGGGAGGCCGGGGCGGCCAAGGTGTACTTTGCCTCAGCGGCGCCCGAGATACGCTTCCCCAACGTCTATGGCATCGACATGCCCACCGCCAATGAGCTGATCGCCCATGGCCGGGATGTGGAGGAGATCTGCAAGCTCATCGGGGCCGACGGCCTGATCTTTCAGGATCTCAAGGATCTGGAAGAGGCGGTGCGTGAGGGCAATCCGGCCATCAGCCAATTTGAGACCTCGGTATTCAATGGTCAGTACGTGACCCAGGACGTGGATCAGAACTACCTGGACTTCCTCAACAACCTCCGCAGCGATGATGCCAAGGCGGTACGGGAGTGGAACGAAGGGGTGGCGGATCTGGAGCTGTATAACGGCGAGAACTGAGTTCTCCTGGCTTGTCGCCTCTAACAGGCTTGCCCGATGGCAAGCCTGTTTTATTTTGTGGCCGGAAGGGATAAAAAAAACCGAAGCCAAGGCTTCGGTTTTTTATCGCCTTGTTAAGGCGTTTACTTGGGTTCGCCGATGGGCAGCACGCTGCGGCCGAACTTTTCGTTCAGTACTTCGGCCATGGCCAGGTAGATGGCGGAGGCACCACAGACGATGCCTTCAAAGCCGGCCAGGGTCCCCAGGGCCGCGTTGCCGGTGAAGTCCTTGATGGCCAGCAGGAAGAACAACACCACCAGGGAGCCGAACACGAACTGCAGCGCCTTGGGACCTTTCAAGGTGCCGAGGAACATGAACAGGGTGAAGATACCCCACACCAGCAGGTAGAAACCCATGGCGGTGGCGTCAGCCGCGTCGGCCCAGCCCAGCTTGGGCAGCACCAGCAGGGCCACCAGGCTCAGCCAGAAAAAGCCGTAGGAGGTGAAGGCGGTCAGGCCGAAGGTGTTGCCCTTCTTAAACTCCAGAATACCGGCGATGACTTGAGCGGCACCACCATAGGCCAGACCCATGGCCAGGATCATGGCGCTCAGGCTGATGAAGCCGGCGTTGTGGATGTTGAGCAGCACTGTGGTCATGCCGAAGCCCATCAGGCCCAGGGGGGCCGGGTTGGCCAGGTTTCCGTTCACGATATGTTCTCCATATACAAAGAAGACAGGCCTTGGCCTGTCATGACTGGGGTTAATTTCGCGGCGATTCTAGAGAGGGCCGGCAAGGCACGCAAGAGGTGGCGCGAAAAAGAGTCTGGCTCTGGACCAAGGCAGGCGGTGCCTGCCTTGGTTTGGCGTTATTTGACTTCGTTGCCGCTGGTCTGTCCCTGGGCAAACAGTGCCAGGTTGTTGAGGGTGGTACCGGCAATGGCCAGCAGGGCCTCCCGGGTCAGAAACGCCTGGTGACCGGTAAACAGCACGTTGTGACAGGCGGAGAGGCGGCGGAAAGTATCGTCGGTGATCACCTCGTTGGACTTGTCTTCAAAGAACAGCTCTTCTTCTTCTTCATAAACATCCAGGCCAAGGGCACCGATCTTGCCCTGCTTAAGGGCATCGATGGCGGCGACGGAGTCCAGCAGGCCACCGCGACTGGTGTTGATGATCATCACCCCCGGCTTCATCTTGGCGAACGCCTCGGCGTTGAGCAGGTGATAGTTCTCCTTGAACAGGGGGCAGTGCAGGCTGATGACATCGGATTGGCGCAGCAGGGTATCTACGTCCACATACTCAGCCCCCAGCTCGACGGCGGCGGGATTGACATAAGGGTCGCTCACCAGCAGCTTCATGCCAAAGCCTTTGAGGATCCGCAGGGTGGCGATGCCTATCTTGCCGGTGCCTATGATGCCGGCGGTCTTGCCGTGCATGTTAAAACCCACCAGACCGTCCAGCGCAAAATTGGCATCCCGGGTGCGCTGATAGGCCTTATGGATACGGCGGTTCAGGGTCATCATCAGGCCGATGGCATGCTCGGCGACGGCTTCGGGAGAATAGGCTGGAACCCGCACCACCTCTAGGCCGAGCCGTTGTGCCGTGTCCAGATCCACATTGTTGTAGCCGGCGCAGCGCATGGCGATGATGCGGGTGCCATTGGCCGCCAGTTCCTCGAGGACCTGGGCATCCAGCTCATCGTTCACAAAGGCGCAGACGGCATCATAGCCATGGGCCAGGCGGGCGGTCTTGTGCTCCAACCGGACATCGAAGTAGTCAATGTGGAACTGGAAGTCCTGGTTGGCCTGCTGGAAATAGTCACGATCATAGGCCTTGCAACTGAACAGAGCGATTTTCATAGGGCTGACCTCGTAGATAACCTGTAATTAAATTACAACTTCACGTTAAAAAGTCCAGTGGCTTGTGAAAAAAGGGGGCTATAAAGTTCCCTTTCCGATAAACCTCGCCGATTTTCCTGTCAGTTTGTAACAAAATTTCATGTTTTGCCAGGCACGCCAGTCTCGGCCCCGATTGTACAAAAAATAGTTGAAACCTGTTTATGAATACAGTACTGTTTGCCTATACAGTATCGCAGTAACCAATTCAGGATGAAACGGAGGTGGCTATGGGTGTCTTTGTCAACGGCATGTATGTGGGGCATGAGATTTATCCGGGTGTCTACGCTGAAGAGCGCACCGGCCCCAGCTGGATGATACGTAAGGAAAATGAAAGCGGCTGGCCCTGCCGAGTGGGTGAAATCAAGGGCGCCGAACTGGGGGAGTTCCTGGCCTGCAACTGCCTGGGCAAGGAGCGAGGGCGAGCCAGCAATCTAATGACGGCTGTGCGTTATTTGCTGAATTAAGCAAACGGGGCGCCAAGACGCCCCGCTTCATTCTGCAGCTTGATGTATCTGCTAGACCCAGGAGACCTTGATAGGGTTCTTGCCTCCCTCCCAGGTCACCCGCTTGGGTAACAGCAGGGTGAGGTATTGCGGCACTTCTTCTGGCGTTGCGTGGGATTTGTAGTCGCGGCTCATCCAGGACACCTTGATCTGTGGTGCCGTGTTGCGCCACTCCACATGACGGTGAGCCACGGTTTCCACCTTGGCTTGCTGGAGGGCGGCAAATTTTTGCCGAATGGCATCGGTTGCCGCCTTGGCTACCACCCAGGGAAAGTGCTGGATCGGTCGCAGCAGACGCCAGCTCACCTGGCGCCCCTTCTTGAGGGCGGCCTCGTCCACCATGGCAGCTTCCATGGTGATCTGGCGCTTGGCGATACCGCTTAGCACCCACACCAGCTTGAATTGACCCTCGGTGTGTTCTGTATTTTGTTCTTGCATGACAACCCCCTATGACGACAACCCAGAGTAAAGCCTTCAGCTGCAGGTGCTTGCGTTGTAATAGTGTGATCCCGTGCCGGTAAGCGGCGGAGCAAGATCCTGACATCCAGCCTGGTCGGGCAAGGCCCGTACCTGTTAACAGTATATGCATGCCCAGGTGGATGCGAAGCACCAGGCAATTGGATTTGCATTCATGTCGCAAAAAAGTCGATGATGTGCCTCCATTTTCATCAACTGGATCACATACATGGCGCTTAAGGCCACCATCTTCAAAGTCAATCTCAACGTGGCCGACACGGATCGCGGTGTTTACCTGCAGTGTCCCCTGACCCTGGCCCGCCACCCCTCGGAAACCGATGAACGTATGATGGTGCGGCTGTTGGCCTGGGCGCTCAATGCCGATGAGCGGCTGGAGTTTACCAAGGGGCTGTGCGCCGATGATGAACCCGAGTTGTGGTTGAAATCCTATGCCGGCGAAATAGAGCACTGGATCGAGGTGGGACTACCGGATGAGCGTCGGCTGAAGAAGGCCTGTCATCGCGCCAAACAGGTGACCCTGTATGCCTATGGCGGCCGGGCCGTCTCGGTCTGGTGGCAGCAAAACAGTCAGGCGCTGCAGCGCTATGACAATCTCACCATCATAGAGCTGGCCAGCGATTCTACTCAGCAACTGGCGGCTGCAGCGGAGCGGGCCATGGAGTGTCAGGTGACCATCACGGATGGGGACGTCTGGCTCAGTTGTGGCGACATAAACCTGCAACTAGATTGGACAAGGCGCTATCCCGTCTGATGTTCTCTGCATGAAAAAGGCGTCGTAAGACGCCTTTTTTCGTTTTGAATTACTCTTCGTCGTCTTGCGTGGGGAAGTACCACCAGCCCCGGTTGACGAGGTCGGTCAGCCATTGGCACAGGGCCGCGTCCTGACAGGCCGCCAGCAAGGCTGCCTGGCTAGGCGCCGGATCATCGGCCAGCATACGGGCCAGCTCTGCGCCCGCCGCTGGTACTTCGATGGTTTCGCCGAGGATAAACAGCCGCTGCGGCGCCTCGTCCAGATAGAGGCAGCGCACCCCGCCTTGCCGGTACAATCCCAGCTCCGCCAGGTTTTCCTTCACCTCTTGTGGGCTGAAGGGGGGTTCCACCGGCTGTTCGTCCAGCTCATGCCGTGCCTGGCTCAAGAAGCCCGCCAACCAATGAGAAAACTCAGCCTCGTCTTGCAGCTGGGCCAGCATCAACTGCCGCAGCCCGGCCAGTTCACTGGACTGGATCTGACCTGGATGGGCGCGGGGCTGCAACTCAGGATCGGCGTAGCGCTGGCCGCCCAGCTCCTTATCCAGCAGGTGGTCGGCGAAGCTACACAAGAGTTCTCGGCCAGTGGGTGCGCGAAAGCCCACCGAATAGTTCAACGCCGGTTCCAGCGCATAACCATCGTGGGGAAAGCCTGGCGGTATGTAGAGCATGTCGCCCGGATTGAGTTCCACATCGATGATGGGCTCGAAGGGATCGACCTGCAGCAGATCCGGGTGGGGTGTGTGTTGGCGGTGCTGACCTCTTTCACCCACTCGCCAGCGACGGCGACCCATGCCCTGAATGATGAACACATCATATTGATCCAGATGGGGTCCCACGCCACCGCCGGGCAGCGAATACGAGATCATGAGATCATCCAACCGCCAGTTGGGCAGTCCGCGAAAGGGGGCGACCAGGGCATTGACCGGTTCGAACCAGTGATCCACCGCCTGCACCAGCAGCGACCAGTCCTTGTCACCCCAGGCGTCAAACGATTCGAAGGGACCCTGGGCAACCTGCCACGTATCTGCCAGCCGGGCGACGATGCGGCTATCGAGCTCCGCCTCCATGGCTAGCCCGGCCAACTCTTCCGGACTGATGGGGTCGATAAAGTTGGTAAAGGCACCCCGGATCACCAGAGGACGCTTTTGCCAGTGCTGCGGCAGAAATTCCTGCCAGTTGAGGTTGAGCTGGTACATGCAAGCCTCACTTAGGCCAAGAGCCTGAGCGTGTTTGAAAATTTGAGGAGGGAAGGGCAGACGGCCGGCGCCGTCTGCGCAGAGATTATAGCGGTTTGGCGTTTTGGATCACGGCCTGCAGATCGTCCGGTGAGCGAGGCGCACCACGCAGGGCCTGGTCACCCACGAAGAAGGCCGGAGTGCCGGTGACACCCAGCTGTTGGGCCAGCTGGTGGTTGGCCTGAATGGTTTTCTCCACGGCCGGATCGGCCATGGCGGTCTTGATCGCGCTCCAGTCCAGCTTCAGGGATTTGGCCACCTCGGCCAGCTGATCCTCGCTCTTGATGCTGCCCTGATAAGACATCAGGGCATTGTGAAAGGCCAGGTACTGCTTGGGGGCCACCTTATGCACGGCCAGCGCTGCCTTGGCCGCCAGCACAGAGCCTTCGCTCAGGATGGGGAATTCCTTGTAGACGTGGCGCAGCTTGGGGTTTTCGTCAATCACGGCGTTCAGGCTGGGCCAGGCGCGCTTGCAGTAGCCACAGTTGTAGTCGATGAATTCTACCAGGGTCAGGGTGGCATCCGCCGGCCCGCCGCTGGGGTCGGCCGGATTGTGATACAGCGCCTTGGCATACTGTTTGAGCAGGCGAGTGTCCTCGGCCTCCTGGGCGGCCTGCTGCTTGGCGCGCAGGGCATCGGACATCTCGATGAGGATCTCCGGGTGATTTACCAGGTATTGATGAACGATCTGCTCAATCTCGGCCTGATTGGCTGGGGCGGCGGTCAGGCTCAGGGGTAACAGGCCGGCCAGGGCGGTGGCGAGCAGGCGGGTCTTGATGGTCATAACAATGGGTTCCATGAAAAATGCACCGTTATATAGTGGGAGGCTAAGGGGACAAGTCAAGCAAATCTGCGCCGGGGCCCAGCGGTTGCGCGTGGCGGCACAAAAATATGATTTACTCGTACATTCAGCGACATAGTGATTTACTTTCGTCGTTGGCTTGGTAACATGCCGCACGCTGTGGAGGGGTGGCAGAGCGGCTTAATGCAACGGTCTTGAAAACCGTCGATGGGCGACCATCCGTGGGTTCAAATCCCACCCCCTCCGCCAATTATTGAGCCTGGGCTGATGCCCGGGCTTTTTTGTATCCGTCTTCCAGCCGATGAGGCACCGGGTCTATGGGCTCCGCAGTGCGTGTTGCGCCGGGGCGGGTAGAGGCGGCAGCCAGCCTTGCTCGACAAAAAAACGGCGGGCCCCGGGGTGCAACGGCAGGCCACCGGCTTCGCCTATCATCTGCTGGCGATCCAGCTGGCTTAAGGCCGGGTGCAGGCGCCTGAGTTGGGGCAGGCGATTGAACACCTGCTGGGTGATGCGGTAGGCCAGGGCCTCGTCGATCTGCGGGCCGGCGATGAGGCCTGCCGGCATGCCGATGGTCTTGATGGCCTCATCCACGCCAGGGTAGAGGTCCGCCGGGATCCGGGTGCGCTGGTAATAGGGGTGGGTTTGCAGCAGCCGGTCCACGGCCTCTCCCTCCACAGGGATAAGCCGGATGGGACAGAGGCTGGCGGCCTCACTGATGGCGCTGCTGGGGTGGCCCACCACATAGGCGTAGGCGTCTATCTGTCCTTCACACAGGGCTTGCGCACGCTCACTGCCCGGCAGATGCGACAGTGCCGCCACGGTTTCGTCCGGCCAGGCCATGGCCTGCAGCAGCAGGCGCATGGTGCTGTTGTCACCGGAGCCCGGATTGCCGATGTCCAGCCGCTTGCCGGCCAGATCTGCCAATGAGCCGATGCCGCTGTCCTGACGGGTCACCAGGGTCAGGGCTTCTTGATGCACGTTGAACAGCCGATAGAGGGCCGGCGGCGGGCTGGTGGTGAGCTGGACATCCGATTGCACCAGCGCCAGGCTCAGATAACCCCGGCTCAAGGCCGCAAGGTTGTCTGCCGAGCCCCCGGTGGCCACCACCTGGCAGGGCAGCTTGGCCGGGGCCCGGGCCAGCAGGCGGCACAGGGCACCGCCTGCAGGATAGTAGACACCGGTCAGGCTACCTGAGCCGATCAGCAGATCCGGGGCGGCCCTGGCCGGGGAAACGGCGCCCAGCAGCAACAGGCTGAACAAGTAAAGCAATGGGCGCATGGCCGCCTCCCACCATCAGGCCTGACGATGTCGGTCAATCACCTTGAGCATGCGATCTAGCGCCTCATCCAGCAAGGCCCGTGGACAACCAAAATTCAGCCGCACGAAGCGCCCGTCACCAAACTGGGCGCCGGGGGAGAGTCCTACGCCGCCGGCCTCAAACGCCTGAATGGGGTTGTCCAGTTCCAGACCGGAGACATCGATCCAGGCCAGGTAGGTGGCCTCGATGCGGGCGATCTTGACGCCGGGCACCCGGCCCAGCTTGGCCATGATGAGATCCCGGTTTTCCCGCAGGTAGCTGAGCTGAGCATCCAGCCAGGGCTGCCCGTCGGCATAGGCGGCTTCGGCGGCCACAAAGCCCAGCAGGTTGTTGTCCGCCATCAGGCCCCGCATGCTCTGTTGCAATGACAGGCGCAGCTTGGGGTTGGGGATGATGGCAAAGGAGCAGCACAGGCCGGCGATGTTGAAGGTCTTGCTGGGGGCCATCAGCACGGCGCTGCGGCTGGCGGCGTCCTCGTTCAGGCTGGCATAGGGGATATGGGCGACGTCATCCAGCAGCAGATCGCAGTGGATCTCATCGGAGCAGACCACCAGATCATGGCGCCGGGCGATGTCGTTGATGCGCAGCAGCTCCTCCCGGGTAAACACGGTACCGCCGGGGTTGTGGGGATTACACAGCAGCAGCAGATCCGCCTGGGGTGCCAGGGCTTCCAGGGCGGTAAAGTCCGGCAGCCAGCGATCATCCACCAGCTGCATTGGCAGGTGGCTCACCCCGCGCTGGTTGTGCTCGGGGGCGTGGAGGAAGGGGTAATACACAGGGCTGGGGGTGATGATCTGCTGCTGGGGGCGACACCAGGCCCGACAGGCAAAGTTAAGGCCGGGCACCACGCCGGGCATGAAGACGAGCCACTCGGGGGCGATGGTCCAGCCGTAGCGTTCGGCCATGCGATCCACGATCAGTTGGATCAGGCGCGGCGAGGGGCGGCTGTAGCCGAAGATGCCGTGGGCCACCCGCGCCTGCAGGGCCTCGATGACGGCCTGGGGGGCGGCAAAGTCGGTATCGGCAACCCACAGGGGCAGCACGTCGCGTTCCTTGTACTTGTCCCACTTCAGGCTCTGGGTACCACGACGATCGATGGGGGTGTCAAAATCAAACATGCATCCGTCTCATGTTGGGCAGTGAAGTGGCCACTTTATGAATAAACAGGGCCCCGGGCAAGGCTGGGCTTGAGTTGTGCCATACGGGGGCGGAAAATGCGCGGGCGTCCCTTTGGAGAAGTGGTATGGCCTGGCAGACGATCTGGCGCAACCGGGATCCCGTGTTGCTTTCCTTCATGTTGGTGACCTTCATCACAGGCGCCGCCGTGGCCCTGATGGTGCCGGTGCTCAGCCTGTTTCTGGCGGACGAGATCGGCGTGCGGCCCCTGCTGGTGGGGCTTTTTTACACCGTCAACGCCGTGGCCGGCATTCTCATCAGCCAGTGGTTGGCCAAGCGCTCGGATCGCAAGGGTAGTCGCAAGCGCCTCATCGTCTACTGCTGTCTGGCCGGTCTGGCCGGCGGCCTGCTGTTTGCGGGTGTTCGCCAGTATTGGCTCTTGATCACCCTGGGAGTATTGCTGCTGAACCTGGCCTCCACCGCCTCGCCGCAGATGTTTGCCCTGGCCCGGGTCTATTGCGACCACCAGGGCAATCGCTCCGTGATGTTCAGCACCCTGATGCGGGCCCAGTTTTCCCTCGCCTGGGTGGTGGGGCCGCCCCTGGCCTTTGCCGTGGTGGCGCAATGGGGCTTCGTCTGGTTATTTGCCGGTGCCGGGCTGACCTATCTGCTGTGTGCCTGGACCGTGCAGCGGCGGTTGCCGGATCTGGGGCCGGCCAGCGGTGCCGCAACGTGTGCCGGGGAGCTGGCCTCCGCCAAGGGGGATGTGCGCTGGTTGTTTGTGGGCTGTCTGCTGGTATGGACCTGCAACAGCATGTACCTCATCAGCATGCCCCTGTATCTCACTCGTCAGCTGGGTTACGACCAGTCCCTGGTGGGCTGGTTGATGGGCATGGCAGCCGGCCTGGAAATCCCCCTGATGCTGATGGCCGGCCATTGGTCGAGTCGCTGGGGCAAGCGGCCCATGATGATGGTGGCGGGGGCGGCCGGGGTGGTGTTTTATGGCCTGCTACCCTGGCTGACTCATCCAGCGGCGCTCATCGGTGTGCAGCTGTTCAATGCCATCCTGATCGGCATAGTGGCAGGGCTCGGCATGTCCTATTTTCAGGATCTGATGCCGGGGCGTCCCGGGGTGGCCACCACCTTGTTTACCAATGCCGTGCGTACCGGCTCCATCGTCGCCGGTGCACTGGCGGGGGTGATTGCCGAAGCCTGGGGGTATCAGGGGGTGTTCTGGCTAGCCATACTGTTAGCCGGCATCTCCTGTCTCTGCTTTCACCGGGTGGCTAACTGCTGAACCCTCGGCCCTGTGGCTCTCCCGCAGGGCCTCCAGCAGCTTCTGGCCGCTGGGGCCCAGCTGGCCCGGGTTGGGCTGCACCAGGTAGGTGTAAAACTTGCGGGTGGCGTGTTCCAGCAGGTTCAGCCGGTGCAGCCGTCCTTGTGCGATCAGCTGTTCGACCAGGTGCAGCGGCACCCAGGCAAAGCCGAGACCCGAGAGCATGATGCCGATGGCCTCATGGAAGTTGTTCACCGTCCAGCGTTGGTCCGACTTGAGCCAGCCGCCCAGCTCCTTGGGCTGCTTGCCGGTGTCGCGGATGACGATCTGCAGGTGGTGGCTCAGCAGATCCAGGTTGAGCTCGGGTTCGCTGGCCAGGGGATGCTGGGGATGACAGACCGGCAGCAGGGTGATCTCGGTCAGCGGCTCACCGATATGCCCTCGCGGCACTGTGCCTGTGATCACCAGATCCGCCGTGCCTTCGCTGATGGCTTCCATGGAACCCGTCAGCACCGTATCCAGCAGTTGCAGCTGGGTGGCGCGGGACTGGGGGTAGTACAGCTGCAGGGCACGATTGAGCAGGGGACGGGGGTGCACCAGCTCCACCGCCAGGGTGAGCTGAGCCTCCCAGCCCTGATGGATGTTATGGGCCAGCAGCTCCAGCTCTTCCATCTGTTGGGTGAGCAGCTTGGCGCGCCGTAAAAAGACCTGCCCCTCCTCGGTGAGAAACGCCTTGCGGCCCCGCACCTCCAGCAGTGCCACCCCCAAGGTCTGCTGCAGCTTGGCCACCGCATGGTTCAGGGCGGACTGGCTCTTGTTGAGCTGCTCCGCCGCCTGGGCATAGCCACCGTATTCCACCACGGCCTGAAAGATACGCCATTGCTCCAGTGTGCTCTTGGGTCTGAACATGGGGGTCGAGGATCCTTCTTCTTCCTATCGCAGTGCCAATGCCTGCCTATGGCCTAAGCCTACACGATATGCACCGTCAGGCTAGGGCTTGTCGTGGTGCCATTGGCTATTTTGACTGAGCGTCCCAACTCTGACCAGTGAGCCCCAGGCTGTGTTGGCCCATCAGATACAGATACAGGGGCATCAGCTCGGCGGGCGTGCGCAGGGTGAGTGGGTCTTCATCGGGCTTGGCCGCGGCGCGCATGGCGGTACGGGTGGCGCCAGGGTTGATGGCATTGACCCGCACGCCCGTGCCGGCCAGTTCATCCGCCAGCACCTGCATCATGCCCTCGGTGGCAAATTTGGAGATGGCATAGCTGCCCCAGCCGGCCCGGCCCCGCTTGCCGACCCCGGAGGAGGTGAGCAGCAGGCTGGCCTGTGGGGCTTGTTGCAGCAGGGGCAGGCAGGTCTGGATCAGCCACAGGTTGGCACTGACATTCACCTGCAGCACCCGCTGCCATTCCTGTTCGTCAAGCTCGGCCAAGGGGCCCAGGGTGCCAAGCACGCCGGCGTTGAGCAGCAGACCATCCAGCCGGGTCAGCGCCAAGGCGGCGATACAGGCCCGGGTCGTGGCTTGACTCGCCGTCGCCAAGTCCAGCACTCCATACCGAGGCAGAAGCGCCCCGCTGGCGCCAATCTCCTCACACAGCTGGCGCAACTTGAGCGGATCGCGGCCCAGCAACACCAGCTGAGCGCCATGGGCGGCAAAGGTGAGGGCGGCGGTGCGGCCGATGCCGGCGGTGGCGCCGGTGATCAGAATGCATTTGCCGGCCAGCAGCGTCGGCGGCGCCTGATAATCCAGCATGGTCTGTCTCCTGATGGCACAAGGGGGCCAGTGTACTCACAAGCCCCAGGGGCTGAACAGACCCAGGGGCAGAGAAAGGTATATAAGTGTTTGTGTTGCAGAGGTTTTGCCAGCTTGAGCAAGTGGCCGTAGAATGGCGCTTTTGTTTTGCCATGGAGTCAGACGTGAGCTTCCTGTTCGAGTACGGGCTGTTTCTAGCCAAGTTATTGACCCTGCTGTTGATCTTCGTGTTGCCCTGCTTGCTGATTGCCGTGGCGGTGGCTAAGCACAAGGGGCAGAAGGGGGCGCTGGAGGTGACGGATCTGAGCCAGAGCCTGACCGAGCACCGCGAGGCCCTGCAAGCCAGCCTGCTGGAAGGGGCGGCCCTCAAACGCTACCGCAAGGAGCTCAAGCTGACCCACAAGCGTCGCGCCAAGGAGCGGGCCGAAGGCACGCGGCCCCGGCTGTTCGTGGTGGATTTCAAGGGCAGCATGGATGCACACGAGGCCGCCAGCCTGCGTGAAGAAGTCACCGCCATCCTGGGGATCGCCAAGCCCGAAGATGAGGTACTGGTGCGTCTTGAGTCTGGCGGCGGCGTGGTGCATGGCTATGGCCTGTGTGCCTCCCAGCTGCAGCGGCTGCGGGAGCGCGGCCTGCGCCTGACGGTGGCCATCGACAAGGTGGCGGCCAGCGGCGGTTACATGATGGCGGTGGTGGCGCAGAAGATACTGGCGGCGCCCTTTGCCATCGTCGGTTCCATCGGCGTGGTGGCGCAACTGCCCAACTTCCACCGGCTGCTGCAAAAACACGACATCGATGTGGAGCTGCACACTGCTGGTCAGTTCAAGCGCACCCTGACCCTGTTTGGCGAGAACAACGATGAGGGCCGGGAGAAGTTCCGGGCCGAGCTGGAGTCCATTCACCAGCAATTCAAGCAGCACATCGCCCGTTATCGTCCCATGCTGGATCTGGCCAAGACCGCCACCGGCGAGCATTGGCTGGCCAATGAGGCCCTGAGCCTGGGCCTGGTGGACGAGCTGCGCACCAGCGACGATTACCTGCTGGAGCAGGCCGAGCAACGCCAGGTGGTGGCGGTGCGTTTTCGGCAGAAAAAGGGCCTGGGGGAGCGGTTTGGCCAGGGGGCCAGCCTGGCGGTCGAGCGCACCTTGCTGCGCTGGTGGCAGGGGTCGCCCTGGAAGGGCTGGTAGGGGGCCGTGAAAAAAATCGGTTGATTCTGGCCAAGGTGCCTTACATCTTAATAATAAGCAGGTGCCTCCGTTGGAGGCATTCAGATTCTTTGGCCCCGTCTCGGGGCCTGTGTGTGTTCTAAAAGGATTCCAGCATTCGTATGGGCAAATCTCTGGTGATTGTTGAGTCGCCGGCCAAGGCCAAGACCATTAACAAGTATCTGGGCAAGGACTTCGTGGTGAAGTCCAGCGTCGGGCATGTGCGTGATTTGCCCACCAGTGGCAGTGCGGCCGCCGACAAGGAAGGCAGCAAACCTGCGGCCCGCCGTGGCAAGACGACCGAGACCGACAAGCAGCGCAAGGAGTACCTGGCGCTGGTCAACCGCATGGGCATAGACCCGGAGCATGGCTGGCAGGCCCGCTATCAGGTGCTGCCGGGCAAGGAGAAGGTGGTCAACGAGCTCAAGAGCCTGGCAGACAAGGCCGACACCATCTATCTGGCAACCGACTTGGACCGCGAGGGGGAAGCCATCGCCTGGCACCTGCGGGAATTGATCGGCGGCGATGAGTCTCGCTTCAAGCGGGTGGTGTTCAACGAAATCACCAAGAGTGCCATTCAGGAGGCCTTCTCCCACCCGGGGGAGCTGAACCTGGATCGGGTTAACGCCCAGCAGTCCCGTCGTTTCCTCGACCGGGTGGTGGGCTACATGGTGTCGCCACTGTTGTGGAAGAAGATTGCCCGGGGTCTGTCCGCCGGCCGGGTGCAGTCGGTGGCGGTGCGGCTCATCGTGGAGAAGGAGCGGGAGATCAAGGCGTTCGTCCCCGAAGAATACTGGGACATCAACGCCGACCTGCTGACGCCGCGCCAGGATCCCTTGCGCATGGAGGTGACCGGCTTCAACGGCAGCGCCTTCGAGCCCAAGACCCAGCAGCAGGCCCAAATTGCCTGCGATGCCCTGCAAGGGGCCCGCTATCGGGTGCTGAGCCGGGAAGACAAGCCCACCGGCAGCAAGCCCTCGGCCCCCTTTATCACCTCCACCCTGCAGCAGGCAGCCAGCACCCGCCTGGGCTTTGGCGTCAAGAAGACCATGATGATGGCCCAACGCCTGTACGAGGCCGGCTACATCACCTACATGCGTACCGACTCCACCAACCTGAGCCAGGAAGCCCTGGACGCGGTGCGCGAGTATATCGGCAAGCAGTTCGGCGCCGAGTATCTGCCGGACGAGGCCCTCCGCTATGGTGCCAAGGCCAATGCCCAGGAGGCGCACGAAGCCATCCGGCCCTCGTCCGTGCGCCTGCTGGCCGACCAGCTGGAAGGCATGGAGTCCGATGCCGTACGCCTGTATGACCTCATCTGGCGGCAGTTTGTCGCCTGTCAGATGACCCCGGCCCAGTACGACGCCACCGTCCTGACGGTGGAGGCTGCCGGATACCAGCTCAAGGCCAAGGGCCGCATCCTGCGCTTTGCCGGCTGGACCAAGGTGTTGCCGCCCATGGGACGCAAGGGGGAGGACATCCAGCTGCCTCAGGTGGCCCAGGGCGATGAGCTGAGCCTGCAGCAGCTTGACCCGCGGCAGCACTTCACCAAGCCGCCGGCACGGTTCACCGAAGCCGCTCTGGTCAAGGAGCTGGAGAAGCGGGGCATCGGCCGGCCCTCCACCTACGCCGCCATCATCTCCACCATCCAGGAGCGCGGTTACGTCAAGGTGGAGAACCGCCGCTTTTACGCCGAGAAGATGGGGGAGATCGTCACCGAGCGGCTGGTGGAGAGCTTCGAGGAGCTGATGAGCTACGACTTCACCGCCCAGATGGAAACCAACCTGGACGCCATTGCCCAGGGGCAGCGTGACTGGAAGGCCCAGCTGGACAGCTTCTACGCCGAGTTCCGCGATACGTTGCACCAGGCCGAACAGGAAGCCCAGTCCGGCGGCATGCGTGGCAACCAGATGATCCTCACCGACATCGATTGCCCCGACTGCGGTCGCAAGATGGGCATTCGTACCGCCACCACAGGGGTGTTCCTGGGCTGCTCCGGCTATGCCTTGCCCCCCAAGGAGCGCTGCAAGAAGACCATCAACCTGGTGCCGGGTGACGAGTTTATCGCCGCCGACAGCGAAGAGGGGGAAGTGGATGCCCTGCGGGCCATGCGTCGTTGCCCCAAGTGTGGCACCGCCATGGACTCCTATGTGGTGGACGAGACCCGCAAGCTGCACGTCTGTGGCAATAACCCCGACTGCGATGGCTACGAGCTGGAGCTGGGGCAGTTCCGTCTCAAGGGCTATGAGGGCCCGGTGATCGACTGCGATCGCTGTGGTGCCCAGATGCAGCTGCGTAACGGCCGCTTCGGCAAGTACATGGCCTGTACCAACGAGACCTGCAAGAACACCCGCAAGATCTTGAAAAACGGTGAGGTGGCGCCGCCCAAGGAAGATCCTGTGCCCTTGCCCGAGCTCAAGTGCAGCCAATCCGATGCCCACTTCGTGCTGCGTGACGGGGCGGCCGGCCTGTTCCTGGCCGCCAGCACCTTCCCCAAATCCCGCGAGACCCGGGCTCCTCTGGTGGCCGAGCTGCAGCGTTTTGCCGACCGGCTGGCGCCCAAGCATCGCTACCTGGCCGATGCGCCGGCCCAGGATCCGGAGGGTAACCCGGCCATAGTGCGTTTTAGCCGCAAGACCAAGGAGCAGTACGTGATGACCGAGGTGAACGGCAAGGCCACCGGCTGGAGTGCGCACTACCATGACGGGGATTGGGTGGTGACCCTGGGCAAGGGCAAATAGTCCCAACCCGGTTACTTTCGCCCATAGGCGGCCATGATGGCCGCCTTTTTCTTGCCCCTTGCGGTTGGAGCCTGGCGGGTGATGGGGGCTAGTTTGTTGATTTGCTGAGCAAACAGATGTGGTTAGCCAAAAAAGGGTTTGTGCTGCGCCGGCAACTACGTATAATGCGCCCGTCCTCGAGCAGAGGAACGGTGCGGGAATAGCTCAGTTGGTAGAGCACGACCTTGCCAAGGTCGGGGTCGCGAGTTCGAGTCTCGTTTCCCGCTCCAAATTCTCATAGGCGCGTTAACAAAGCGGTTATGTAGCGGATTGCAAATCCGCCTAGTCCGGTTCGACTCCGGAACGCGCCTCCATCTCCTTGTCTGTTTTTCTCCCTATCCTGTTTGTCGCTCTCACTGCTACAGTAGCCGCTGGCTTGCTGCAGGAGACCCCTATGCCTTATGTCGTCGCCCAGTTTGTTGGCCTGTTGCTGGTGGCCTGGCCCTGGTCAGGACAGTGGCCGACGCCCCTGGCGCTATTGGGCTGGTTGCCGAGCCTGGGCTTGGCGCTGTGGAGCCTGTGGTGTAATCCACCGGGAAACTTTCGTATACGCCCCGTGCCGCACCCCAAGGGTCGCCTGGTCTGCACCGGGCCCTATCGTTATATCCGGCATCCCATGTATGCCTCCTTGTTGTTGTTTGCCCTGGGCTGTGTGCTGGGTTACCTGAGCCTGGCCAGTATCCTGGCGGCGGTTTTACTGTGGGTTGTGCTCTGGGCCAAGGCCCGACGGGAGGAGCAGCAGTTGCTGCGGCAGTTTTCGGCCTACCGGGATTATCGCGTCAGGACCGGCTTTTTCTTGCCGTCAGGCTGCGGGCGCTCGGCCAGGGACCGTTGAATCTGACAGGGGGATGGTATACAAAGTGGACAGGGTCAGGTCGCAGGAGGAAGCCATGAGTCGATACACGCCCATCCGGTTATTCCGCCGGCGGGTCAGTGCCCTGCTGTTGGGGATACTGCTGTTTCCGCTGGTGGTCTGGGTGCCTCGCTGGCACAGACGCTGCTACAGCTACCTGCATCGCCTGTGGCTCAAGACCAGTGACGAGCCCGTGTGGCTGACCCGCAATCGGCATCTGGAAGATCGTGGATTATAACAAGGCGCCTGTGAGCGCCTTGTTGCATCTGGGTGGTTACAGGCACTTGGCCGGTTTGGGCAGGCCGGCCAGCAGGGTAGCCTGTTTGGCCGGCCCCTTGGGGAATAACCGGAACAGATAGCGGCTGTTGCCCTTCTCGGGGCCGAACTTCAGCTCCATGGCCTTCACCAGGGCCCGCACGGCGGGGGAGGTCTTGTACTCCTGGTAGAAGTCCCGCACGAAACGGATCACCTCCCAGTGGGCCTCGGTGAGCACTATGCCCTCCTGCTCGGCCAGGGCGCAGGCCACCGCCTCGCTCCAATCATCCAGATGGCTCAGGTAGCCATGGTTGTCGGTGGCGATCTCGCGCCCGTCAATGATCAGCATAGGGTACCTCGTCTTGCAAAGGCGGCGAGTTTAGCACTCGCCTGCCACCGGCTCCACCGGCTAGGGAGTCTCCTTCTGGTGCCCCATCAGCCAGCTTAGGCGCAGCAACTCGTTGGCCACCTCGGCGATGAGCCCCATCTCCTGGGCCAACAGACGCTCCGCCGGGGTCAGTGCGCTGTCATCCTGCGGGGCGGGCAGATGGATGAGCTCTCCTTGTTGCCCCTGAGCTGCGCAGCGCAACACCCGCTCGATCTCGTCCCCCAGCTGCAGCCAGGGATTGTCCGGTGGCAGTTGCAACCGTTGCCGATGGGCACCCAGGGTGGAGACATAGGAGATGAGGGCATGGCTGCGCTGGGTGAGGGCCACACTCAGGCGCAGCAGGCGGCGGCCTGGTTTAGGCTCCACCAGTATCTGTTGCCAGGCCTGGGCCAGGGCGCAGTCGGCCTGGTGCGCCCGCCGGCGGGCGATGCGGTAGGCCAGGGCATCGTGTTCTCCGGCCAGGGTATGGCGCACCTGGGTGAAGTAATGGGCGGTACTGCCCAGGGACGCCGCCAGTAGTGCCGGCAGACGGCGAAAACTCCAGTCCGGCCAGATGAAGGTCACGGCCAGGTAGGAGAGCAGGCCTCCCAGCAGGGTGTCGATGAGACGCGGCAGGAGTATGGTGCTGCCTTCTACTCCCAGCAGGCCGAAGGCGGTGACGGCATACAGGGTGATGAAGGTGACGGCGGCGCTGTAGTTGCTGCGCAGCTGGGCAAAGAACAGCACGGCGGCGATCCCCATGATGAGCAGTTGGCCATGGGGGCCCGGCGCCAACCAGAGCAGCCCTAGACCCAGCACCAGTCCCAGCAGGGTGCCGAGAATACGCTCCACCAGCCGGGTACGGGTGGCGGTGTAGCTGGACTGACAGACAAACAGGCAGGTCAGCAGCACCCAGAAGCCCTGATGGATGGGAAAGAGCAGCAACAGACCGTAGGCGCTCACCAGACAGACCCCCATGCGGATGGCATGGCGGAACAGGGGGGAGTCGGGGGTGAAGTGACCTGGCAGGCCCCGCAGATCCGGCTGGCTTTCCCGTGGCAACTGGGGAGGGGTCGGTTCGGTGAAGGGCGCATCCATCTGGCCGCTGATCCGCCCCGCCTCCATCAGCAACTCCCCAATGCTGGTGAGATTCTGATGCAAGAAACTCAGGGAGTTGTGCAGCGGATCCTGTTGCTGATGCTGCTGGCGGTGCAGTTGCAGCTGATCCGCCAGCGCCTGCAGTGCCCAGCGCGGCGAGCGGGTCAGCGTAAAGGACCTGTGCATCAGGATGGCAAAGCCCAACTGACGACAGGCCTGGCCCAGTTGCTCCAGGGTTTCGGCAAAGCCATCCAGGATGGCGGCATTGGCCATCTCCTGCTCCAGGCGTTCGTAGAGGTAGTGGCTGGAGGTGATCTTCTCGTGGATCTCCTGCGCCAGCAGGTAGAGCTGCAACAGGCGGCTCAGATGTGGAGGCACCCTGTTACCCAGGCGGCGCTGCAACATGATCTTCACCTGATTGAGACTGGTGACCGAGCCTATGTTCACCACAGAGAGCTGATGGCGCAGCTGGGGAAAATTGGCGACCGGTTGGCTGAACAAACCCGATTTAGTCTCGAAATAGCGGCCCAGGGCGAAGTAGACCTGGGAGAGCTGCTCGTGCAAGGACTTGTACGGATGAAAGTGCAGCCAGATCACCGACACCAGGCCATACCACATGGCACCCAGGCACAACCAGAGGGGCAGATACCAGGGGGTTGGCGCCTGGGAGGCACCCAGCATGGCGTAGATGGCCACCAGCAGGGAGCCAAAGCTGATGGCGGCATAGCGTGGCCCGAGGGCCCCCAGCATGATGAAACCCACGGTGGAGGTAAACAGCCCCAAGGCAAAGGCGGGCGGGTAGGGGTAGAGGTACTGCACCGAGAAGGTCGCAATCAGAAAACAGCCCAGGGTCATCAGCAGGTTCTTGATGCGACCGCTCAAGGAGTCATCGGGTTCGGCGATGGCCCCGGCCACCACCCCCAGGGAGAGAATGACCGACTCGTGGGTCATGCCCAGCAGCCAGCCAGGCAACAGCACGCCCACCATGGTGACGGCAATCTTGAGGGCAAAGAACAGGTGCGAATCGGTCAGCAGACGACGCGGTTGAAGCATGGACATGGGCGACACTCGCTAGTGCGGTCTTAGGGGATAAAACCATACTGAACAACAGGATATAGCATGCTATCGCGCGATACAGCCCTTGGCTAGCTGTGATCTCTCTGTAGGTTGTTCACTCGGGGCATTCCCGGAGAATTGGAGGCGCCAACCAAACCAAT
>NZ_BAABFC010000021.1:0-47867 GCF_039540575.1 Pseudaeromonas paramecii | reverse complement strand
TTTGTCGATTGACTTCAACCTCTGCGAGTGCCCACACAGATTGCTTGAATTGAATTGTTAAAGAGCGGTTTGACCCGGTTTCACCGGCGTCGTGGGATGCGCATCTTACTCGCTTCCCGCTTTGAGTCAAGCGCTATTTTCTCGCCGCTTTCCTCTGCTGCCGGGCTGTGCCCTGACAACGAGGGCGCATTATAGGGAGCGAAATTTACTTGGCAAGAGGTTAAGTGAAAAAAATCACAAACAACATAACTGACCGTAAATAACGCTACAAAACACGCCATCCAATAAAACAAAAGGCCGGGTTTCCCCGGCCTTTATTGCATTTGCTGAATTACTCTTCAGCGGCAGCTTCAGCGGCGGCAGGACGACCTACCAGCTCGATGTAAGCCATGGGTGCATTATCACCGGCGCGGAAACCGCACTTGAGGATGCGGGTGTAACCACCAGCACGCTCAAGGTAGCGCGGACCGAGTTCGGTAAACAGCTTGCCCACCACTTCTTTATCTTGGGTGCGGGCAAAGGCCAGACGACGGTTTGCAACGCTGTCAGTCTTGGCAAGTGTAATCAAAGGTTCAACTACACGACGCAGCTCTTTGGCCTTGGGCAGAGTCGTCTTGATAATTTCATGACGAACAAGGGAGCTGGCCATGTTGCGGAACATAGCCTGACGGTGGCTGCTGTTCCGGTTCAGTTGACGACCACTCAAACGATGGCGCATGACCTAATCCTTCTAACTAAATCAGTGGAATCCGTAATCTGGATTACTCGTCAGCGATGCTGGCAGGCGGCCAGTTCTCCAGGCGCATGCCCAGAGAAAGACCACGAGAGGCCAGGACGTCTTTGATTTCAGTCAAAGACTTCTTACCCAGGTTAGGCGTCTTAAGCAGCTCAACCTCGGTACGCTGTACCAGATCACCAATGTAATGGATGGCTTCTGCCTTCAGACAGTTCGCAGAGCGAACCGTCAGTTCCAGGTCATCGACAGGACGCAGCAGGATCGGATCGAATTCCGGCTTCTCTTCCTTCTTCTCCGGTACGGAGACATCACGCAGGTCCACAAAGGCATCCAGCTGCTCAGCCAAAATGGTGGCAGCACGACGGATGGCTTCCTCGGGGTCCAGGGTGCCGTTGGTTTCCATATCGATAACCAACTTGTCCAGGTCAGTCCGTTGCTCAACACGAGCCGCATCGACATTGTAGGCGATGCGAACTACCGGGCTGAAAGCAGCATCCAACAGCAGACGGCCGATCGGACGCTCTTCATCATCGGCATGAGCACGAGCAGAAGCGGGAACATACCCACGACCACGCTGCACCTTCAAGCGCATGCTGATTTCAGCATGATCACTGGTCAGATTGCAGATCAGGTGGTCGGGGTTGACGATAACAACATCATCACCATGGACGATGTCACCTGCGGTGACAGGGCCCGCACCAGACTTGGTCAGTGACAGGGTGACTTCGTCCTTCCCGTCCAGCTTCACAGCTACACCCTTGAGGTTCAGCAGAATCTCCAGGATGTCTTCCTGAATACCTTCTTTACTGCTGTACTCGTGCAGCACACCGTCGATTTCAACTTCGGTGATCGCACAGCCAGGCATAGAGGAAAGGAGGATGCGACGCAGCGCGTTACCCAGCGTATGACCAAAACCACGCTCCAACGGCTCAAGCGTAACTTTCGCATGAGTCGGGTTGAGTTGTTCAATGTCAACCAGCCGTGGCTTAAGAAAATCTGTTACAGAACCCAGCATTATGTCCTCTCTTAGAAGCTAGCCTTACTTGGAGTAAAGCTCGACGATCAGCTGTTCGTTGATATCAGCGGACAGATCGGAGCGCTCCGGCAGACGCTTGTAAACGCCTTCCAGCTTGTCGGCATCAACCTCAAGCCAGGTGGGCTTTTCGCGCTGGCCGGACAGGTCCATAGCGGCCTTGATCCGAGCTTGCTTCTTCGCCTTTTCACGAACGGCAACCACGTCTTCCGGGGAAACCTGGAAAGAAGGAATGTTCACAACGCGACCGTTAACTACGATGGCCTTGTGGCTTACCAGCTGACGCGCTTCGGCGCGAGTAGCACCAAAACCCATGCGGTAAACTACGTTGTCGAGACGACCTTCCAGCAGTTGCAGCAGGTTCTCACCGGTGTTGCCCTTGATCCGAGCAGCTTCGCGGTAATAGTTACGGAATTGCTTTTCCAGAATGCCGTAAATACGACGAACCTTTTGCTTTTCACGCAACTGAACGCCGTAGTCAGACAGACGCGGCTTGCGCGCACCATGTTGACCCGGGGCGGTATCAATTTTGCACTTTGAGTCAATCGCGCGAACACCTGACTTCAGGAACAGGTCAGTGCCCTCACGACGGCTAAGCTTGAGCTTAGGACCGATATATCTTGCCATGTTCTTTCTCCAACAATCCTAATCCAAAAAGCAACGTTACACGCGGCGCTTTTTGGGAGGACGACAACCGTTATGCGGGATCGGAGTCACATCAGTGATGTTAGTAATGCGGAAACCAGCCGCATTCAGAGCACGGATAGAGGACTCACGGCCAGGGCCAGGGCCCTTTACCATCACTTCCAGGTTCTTAACGCCATATTCTTTGGCGATTTCACCAGCACGTTCAGCAGCCACCTGGGCGGCGAACGGAGTGGACTTACGAGAACCACGGAAACCAGAACCACCAGCAGTAGCCCATGAAAGAGCATTGCCTTGGCGGTCGGTGATGGTGACGATTGTGTTGTTGAAAGAAGCATGTACGTGAGCGATACCATCACTCACTTGCTTTCTTACGCGCTTACGAGCACGAGTCGGAGCTTTTGCCATTTTCTACACCTTCCCGCTTACTTCTTGATGGGCTTACGCGGACCCTTACGGGTACGAGCGTTGGTCTTGGTGCGCTGCCCACGGACAGGCAGACCGCGACGATGACGCAGACCGCGATAGCACCCCAGATCCATCAATCGCTTGATGTTCATGGAGATTTCGCGACGCAGGTCACCTTCAACGGTGAACTTAGCTACTTGCTCACGCAGTTTTTCGATCTGGGCTTCGTCCAGATCCTTGATCTTCACATCCTCGGCAATCCCGGATTCAGCACAAATCAGCTTAGCGCGGGTGTTGCCAACGCCATAAATAGCTGTCAAAGCGATGACAGCATGCTTATGGTCAGGAATGTTAATGCCAGCGATACGGGCCACTATAGCACTCCTACAAAGTAATAAAAATTTGACCACCACAAAGCCCGTTCCGGATACATGGTGGTCTACCAACACAACAAAGGTGGCTGGCTAATTTAGCCAGCACGCCTTCTTTTTGCAAGTCTCTACCGTAAATAAATCAGCCTTGGCGCTGTTTATGCTTAGGCTCGCTGCAGATCACACGAACCACACCGTGGCGCTTGATGATCTTGCAGTTACGGCAGATGGCCTTAACGGAAGCACGAACTTTCATTGCTTAACTCCGTAACTAGTAACGCCAACCTTAGCGGCCGTAGCCCTTCAGGTTAGCCTTTCTCAGAACATCCCCATACTGATTAGACATCATATGGGTCTGAACCTGAGCCATGAAGTCCATGATGACTACCACGATAATCAGCAGCGAGGTGCCACCGAAATAGAACTGTACGTTCCAGGCATTCATCAAGAACTGGGGAACAAGACAGATAAAGGTGATGTACAGGGCGCCAGCCAGAGTCAGGCGGGTCATCACTTTATCGATAAATCTTGCAGTTTGTTCGCCAGGACGGATCCCAGGGATAAATGCACCGCTCTTCTTCAAGTTATCTGCCGTCTCGCGCGGATTAAATACCAGCGCAGTATAGAAGAAGCTGAAGAAGATGATCGCGGCCGCATACAGCATCTCGTACAGCGGCTGACCGGGTTGCAGAGTCATCGAGATTTCTTGCAACAGGTTAGCCACCCAGCTGTCACCTTGACCAAACCATGAGGCAATGGTGCCGGGGAACAGTATGATGCTGGAGGCGAAAATCGCCGGAATAACGCCAGCCATGTTCAGTTTGAGCGGCAGATGCGTACTCTGTGCGGCGAAGACGCGGTTACCCTGTTGACGCTTGGCATAGTTCACAACGATGCGACGCTGCCCACGCTCAACAAACACCACGAAATAAGTCACAGCAAAGACGATCACTGCCAGCAACAACAGCAACAGGATGTGCAATTCGCCTTGACGCGCTTGCTCTGCCGTTGCGCCCAACGCATGCGGCAGGCCGGCGATGATACCTACGAAGATAATCAACGAGATACCATTACCAATCCCCCGCTCGGTGATCTGTTCACCCAACCACATCAAGAACATGGTACCGGTGACCAGGCTAACGACGGCGGTGAAATAGAAGCCAAAGCCAGTGTGAACCACCAGCCCCTGCATCATATTCGGCAAGCCTGTCGCAATCCCCGTAGCTTGGAACGTTGCCAGAACCAACGTGCCATATCTTGTGTACTGACTGATCTTGCGGCGACCGCTTTCCCCTTCCTTCTTCAGCTCAGCCAAAGCAGGATGGATGACCGTCAGCAGCTGGATGATGATGGATGCCGAAATGTACGGCATGATCCCCAGCGCAAAGATAGAGGCGCGAGAGAGGGCACCACCACTGAACATGTTGAACATTTCAATGATGGTCCCTTTCTGCTGCTGGAACAGCTCGGCAAGAACATTGGCATCAATCCCAGGAATTGGCACATAGGAGCCTGCTCGGAAAACGATAATCGCCCCGAGAACGAAGAGCAAACGACTCTTCAGTTCACTCAGACCGCCCTGTGAGTTTTTAGCTTCAAATCCTGGTTTCTTAGCCATGTTGCTTATTATTCCTCGATCTTACCGCCTGCGGCTTCGATGGCGGCGCGGGCACCCTTGGTGACGCCCAGACCGCGAACGGTCACTGCACGCTCAATCTTGCCAGACAGAACAACCTTGGCGAACTCGATGTTCTTAGTGATAACACCGGCTTGCTTCAGGGTGTTCAGGTCGACTACGTCGCCTTCTACCGCAGCGATTTCGTTCAGACGAACTTCGGTGGTTACTGCACCCTTACGGGAGAAGAAACCGAACTTCGGCAGACGCTGCTTCAACGGCATTTGACCGCCTTCAAAGCCCAGACGGACACCGCCGCCTGAACGAGAGCCCGCGCCCTTGTGACCACGGCCGCCGGTCTTACCCAGACCAGAACCGATACCACGACCCCGACGCTTCTTCTCAGGCTTAGAACCTGCGGCCGGAGAAAGAGTGTTCAAACGCATGGATTACTCCTCCACCTTAACCATGTAGAAAACCCGGTTGATCATGCCGCGTACGCAGGCAGTATCTTCCAGTTCTACAGTGTGACCAATGCGACGCAGGCCCAGGCCACGCAGGGTTGCCTTGTGCTTCGGCAGACGACCGATCGCACTGCGAGTCTGAGTTACTTTTACAGTTTTATTAGCCATGGCGCATTACCCCAGAATTTCATCTACGCTCAGACCACGCTTCGCAGCCACTTGCTCAGGAGACTTAATCTGAGCCAGGGCATCGATGGTAGCGCGGACTACGTTCATCGGGTTGGTGGAGCCGTAAGTCTTCGCCAGTACGTTGTGTACACCAGCCACTTCCAGCACGGCACGCATGGCACCGCCAGCGATGATACCCGTACCTTGAGAAGCAGGCTTCATGAACACGTTGGAACCAGCGTGGACGCCCGTCACCGGATGGTGCAGAGTGCCAGCATTCAGCTCAACCTTGGTCAGGTTGCGACGAGCTTGTTCCATAGCCTTTTGAATGGCAGCCGGAACTTCGCGAGCCTTACCGTAACCAAAACCTACACGGCCGTTACCGTCACCCACTACAGTCAGTGCGGTGAAGGAGAAAATACGACCACCCTTAACAACCTTTGAAACACGGTTTACTGCAACCAGCTTTTCCTGCAGTTCACCGGCTTGAGATTCGATTTTAGACATTGTCGACTCCTAGCTTAGAACTGAAGGCCAGCATCACGAGCAGCAGCAGCCAGAGCGGCTACACGACCGTGATATTGGAAACCGGAACGGTCAAACGCAACGGTGGTGACACCCTTGGCGATGGCGCGTTCAGCGATGGCCTTGCCCACAGCGGCAGCGGCTTCAGCGTTACCGGTGCTTTTCACCTGCTCAGCGATCGCCTTCTCTACAGTAGAGGCAGCGGCCAGCACTTCAGCACCGCTTGCGGCGATGATCTGAGCGTAAATGTGGCGCGGAGTACGGTGAACCACCAGACGAGTCGCACCCAGTTCCTGCATCTTCTTGCGTGCCTTAGTAGCACGACGGAGACGAGCTGCTTTCTTGTCCATAGTGTTACCTTACTTCTTCTTAGCTTCTTTAGTACGCACAACCTCATCGGAGTAGCGTACACCCTTGCCCTTATAAGGCTCCGGAGCGCGGTAAGCGCGGATATCCGCTGCCACCTGGCCCAGCAGCGCCTTATCGGCACTCTTCAGAACGATTTCAGTCTGAGACGGGCACTCGGCAGTCACACCAGCCGGCAACGCGTGCTCAACCGGATGTGAAAAGCCCAGCGCAAGTGCTACAGCATTGCCCTTGACGGAGGCACGATAACCCACGCCAACCAATTGCAACTTGCGCTCGAAGCCAGCGGTAACACCGATGACCATGTTGTTCACCAGGGCGCGAGCAGTACCGGCCTGAGCATCTGCGCCGACGATACCGTCGCGCGGAGCAAATTTCAGGACGTTCTCTTCCTTGGTGATCTCAACGGCAGCATTGATGATGCGGTTCAGAGAGCCATTCTTACCTTTTACGGTAATTTCTTGACCGTTCAGGTTTACTTCTACGCCGGCAGGAATCGCGACGGGTGCCTTAGCAACACGAGACATTTTCCTACCCCCTTACGCTACGTAGCAGATGATCTCACCGCCCATACCCGCTTTACGCGCGGCACGGTCGGTCATCACACCCTTAGAAGTGGAAACGACGGCGATACCCAGACCATTCATGATCTTTGGCAGTTCGCCGCACTTCTTGTAGATACGCAGACCAGGGCGGCTAACGCGCTGGATCAGCTCAACTACTGGCTTGCCCTGGAAATACTTCAGTTCAACTTCCAGTTCCGGCTTCGCGTCACCGACAATCTTATAGTCAGCCACGTAACCTTCTTCTTTCAGCAGCTTGGCGATTGCCACCTTCTGCTTGGAAGAAGGCATAGAAACCGCAACCTTGCCTGCCGCCTGACCGTTACGGATGCGGGTCAGCATGTCGGCGATCGGATCTTGCATGCTCATTTGTCTTACTCCCGTGATTCGATTACCAGCTGGCCTTCTTCAGACCAGGAATTTCGCCCTTCATCATGTGCTCGCGCACCTTGATGCGGCACAGACCAAACTTGCGCAGATAGCCATGCGGACGACCGGTGATGTTACAACGGTTGCGCTGACGGCTCGGGCTAGAGTCACGAGGGAGTTGTTGGAGCTTGAGCACGGCATCCCAACGGGCTTCGTCAGAAGCATTAACGTCGGAGATGATCGCCTTCAGAGCAGTACGTTTTTCAAAGTACTTTTCAACCAGTTTGGCACGCTTAACTTCACGTGCTTTCATGGATAATTTTGCCATAACCCTACACCTTACTTGCGGAATGGGAAGCTAAAGGCAGCCAGCAGAGCACGGCCTTCTTCATCAGTCTGAGCGGTAGTGGTGATAGTGATATCCATCCCGCGCACCTTGTCGACCTTGTCATAGTCGATTTCGGGGAAGATGATCTGCTCACGCACACCCATGGAGTAGTTACCACGACCATCGAAGGACTTGGCGCTCACACCACGGAAGTCACGCACGCGCGGCAGCGCGATGCAGATCAAACGTTCCAGGAATTCCCACATACGCTCGCCGCGCAGGGTTACTTTACAACCGATCGGGTAGCCTTCACGGATCTTGAAGCCTGCAACAGACTTGCGAGCCTTGGTAACCAGCGGTTTTTGACCAGAAATAGCAGCCAGATCTGCGACCGCGTTTTCCAGGATCTTCTTGTCCGCAAGGGCCTCACCGACACCCATGTTCAGGGTGATCTTTTCGATCCGAGGGACTTGCATGACAGTCTTGTAGCCGAACTGAGTCATCAGTTCACTAACTACTTTCTGCTTGTATGAATCATGCAGTTTCGCCATCGTTAAACTCCAAATTACTTAACAAGTTCGCCGTTGGACTTGAAGAAGCGAACCTTCTTGCCGTCTTCAGTCCGGAAACCAACACGATCCGCCTTGCCAGTGGCAGGGTTGAAGATCGCTACGTTGGATACATCAATCGGGGTCTCTTTGGTGACGATGCCACCAGCCACACCCAGAGCCGGAACCGGCTTTTGGTGCTTCTTGACCTGATTGATGCCTTCTACGATTACCTTACCGTGCTGAACCAGGACTTGAGTGACTTTGCCACGCTTGCCCTTGTCCTTACCGGTCAGAACAATTACTTCGTCATCACGACGGATTTTTGCTGCCATGTTTCGACTCCTTACAGTACTTCCGGGGCCAGGGAGACGATCTTCATGAACTTCTCAGAACGCAGTTCACGAGTCACCGGGCCGAAGATACGGGTACCGATCGGCTGATGGTTGTTGTTCAACAGCACAGCCGCGTTGCGGTCGAAACGGATGACAGACCCATCCTGACGGCGAACGCCTTTCTTGGTGCGAACGACCACCGCGTTTACTACATCACCCTTCTTCACCTTACCGCGGGGAATGGCTTCCTTGATGGAAACCTTGATGATGTCACCGATACCGGCGTAGCGGCGGTGCGAACCACCCAGAACCTTAATACACATTACGCTGCGAGCGCCGGAGTTGTCGGCGACGTCCAGCATACTTTGCATTTGGATCATGTTAGTGCTCCGCTTTACTTTACTACTTACCCCTTTCGGGATCTGGCTGCCATTAAAGGCGCGGCATAATACCACGGTAGATCCGGAAATGGTAGCCGAAAAAAAGAACGGCCCCGGAGGGCCGTCCCGTTAGTGTGAAGGCGGATTAGGCCTTCTCAACGATGCTGACCAGGGTCCAGGACTTGGTCTTGGACAGCGGACGACATTCGCGGATTTCCACGAGGTCGCCGGCCTTGCATTCGTTGTTCTCGTCATGCACGTGCAGCTTGGTGGTACGCACGATAATCTTCCCGTAGATCGGGTGCTTTACCTTACGCTCAACCGCAACAGTGATGGACTTGTCCATCTTGTCGCTAACCACACGACCTTGCAGAGTACGGATTTTATCGGTCATTACGCACCCGCCTTCTCAGTCAGAACAGTCTTCACGCGCGCGATATCGCGGCGTACTTGCTTCAGAGTGTGAGTCTGAGCCAGTTGACCGGTGCTGGCTTGGATGCGCAGGTTAAACTGCTCACGCAGCAGACCGATCAGCTCGGCGTTCAGTTCTTCAACGCTCTTTTGACGCAGATCTTGAGCTTTCATCACATTACCGTCCGAGTTACGAAAGTGGTCTTAACTGACAGTTTAGCGGCCGCCAGGGCGAACGCTTCACGAGCCAGAGCTTCAGGCACACCGTCCATCTCGTACAGCATCTTACCCGGTTGGATCAGGGCGACCCAGTACTCCACGTTACCCTTACCTTTACCCATACGAACTTCGAGGGGCTTTTCGGTAATCGGCTTGTCCGGGAATACACGGATCCAGATCTTACCTTGACGCTTAACGTGACGAGTCATCGCACGACGAGCTGCTTCGATCTGACGAGCAGTCAGTTGACCGCGAGATACCGCCTTCAGACCAAAGGTACCGAAGGAAACTTCGTTACCGGCATTCGCCAGGCCGCGGTTACGGCCCTTATGGATCTTGCGGAATTTTGTACGCTTAGGTTGCAACATTTACCCAATCTCCTTACTTAGCAGCACGCGGCTTGCGCTTCGGCTTGGCAGGAGCGGGTTCTTGTTGAGCAGCCGCGGCAGCAGCGTTCACTGCAGCCAGACCACCCAGCACCTCACCCTTGAAGATCCAAACCTTGACGCCGATTACGCCGTAGGTGGTGTGAGCTTCAGAAGTTGCGTAGTCGATATCTGCACGCAGAGTGTGCAGGGGCACGCGACCTTCGCGGTACCATTCGGTACGGGCGATTTCCGCGCCACCCAGACGACCGCTCACCTCGACCTTGATGCCCTTGGCGCCCAGACGCATGGCGTTTTGGACGGCACGCTTCATGGCACGACGGAACATCACACGGCGCTCGAGCTGAGAGGTAATGCTGTCAGCTACCAGTTGGCCGTCCAGTTCGGGCTTGCGAACTTCGGAGATGTTGATCTGAGCAGGTACGCCGCTCAGCTTGGCAATGTGCTTCCGCAGCTTTTCTACGTCTTCACCCTTCTTGCCAATCACGACACCCGGACGAGCGGTGTGAATGGTCACACGGATGCTCTTGGCCGGACGTTCGATGACGATGCGAGCGACAGACGCAGCCTTCAGCTCCTTGGTCAGGTACTGACGTACCTGGAAGTCGCTGTACAGGTTGTCCGCAAAGTCAGCGGTGTTGGCATACCAAGTGGAGTTGAACGGCTTGGTGATGCCAAGACGAATACCATTAGGATGTACTTTCTGACCCATTGCTTATCTCCCAGCCTTAGCGTCGGATACCACCACAGTGATGTGGGCGGTACGCTTCAGGATACGGTCCGCGCGGCCCTTGGCACGGGGACGGATGCGCTTCATGCTCGGACCCTCATCAACCATGATGGTGGCGACCTTCAGCGTATCGATGTCCGCGC
Organism: Pseudaeromonas paramecii; assembly: GCF_039540575.1. Lineage (NCBI taxonomy): Bacteria > Pseudomonadati > Pseudomonadota > Gammaproteobacteria > Aeromonadales > Aeromonadaceae > Pseudaeromonas > Pseudaeromonas paramecii. Next base: position 37,124 of record NZ_BAABFC010000021.1, on the reverse strand, counting down.
CTTCGTTGTGCTCGGCGTTAGCAATGGCTGACTCCAGAACCTTCTTGACCAGCACAGCAGCCTTCTTCGGGCTGAAGGTCAACAGGTTCAGGGCCCGCTCTACAGGCATACCACGTACCTGATCAGCAACCAGGCGTGCCTTCTGGGCAGAGGTACGGGCGAAACGGTGTTTAGCAATAGCTTGCATCATCTACCCCTTATCTCTTCTTGGCCTTCTTATCGGCGGCGTGGCCGCGATAAGTACGAGTCGGCGCAAATTCACCCAGCTTGTGACCGATCATTTCATCGGTAACGTACACAGGTACGTGCTGACGACCATTATGGACAGCGATGGTCAAACCGATCATATTCGGGATGATCATTGAACGACGGGACCAAGTCTTAATAGGCTTCTTGTCCCCGCTTTCCACCGCTTTCTCTACCTTCTTCAGCAAGTGCAGGTCAATAAATGGACCCTTCTTGAGAGAACGTGGCATGGCGATTCCTCTATAAAAGAATTACTTGTTACGACGACGTACGATGTACTTGTCGGTACGCTTGTTCTTGCGGGTCTTGTAGCCCTTGGACGGGGTACCCCAGGGTGACACGGGTTGCATACCCTTGTTACGCCCTTCACCACCACCATGCGGGTGATCGACCGGGTTCATCGCCATACCGCGAACGGTCGGACGAACACCACGCCAGCGGCTAGCACCGGCCTTACCCAGTTGACGCAGCATGTGCTCGGCGTTGCCGACTTCACCTACGGTGGCGCGACACTCAGACAGCACCTTACGCATTTCGCCAGAGCGCAGACGCAGGGTCACATAGGCGCCTTCACGGGCCAGGATCTGAGCGAATGCGCCAGCAGAACGAGCGATCTGAGCGCCCTTGCCCGGCTTCATTTCGATAGCGTGGACAGTGGTACCCACCGGGATGTTGCGCATCGGCAGGGTGTTACCTACCTTGATGGCCGCATCGATGCCGGAAGCAATCTTGTCGCCAGCCTGCAGGCCCTTGGGGGCCAGGATGTAGCGACGCTCACCGTCTGCGTACAGAACCAGCGCGATGTGAGCAGAACGGTTCGGATCGTATTCCAGGCGCTCAACGGTGGCAGGAATGCCATCCTTGTTGCGCTTGAAGTCGATCAAACGATAGTGCTGCTTGTGACCGCCGCCGATATGACGAGTGGTGATGTGACCGTTGTTGTTACGGCCACCGCTCTTGCGCTGATCTTCGATCAGGCCGGCAAAGGGCTTACCCTTGTGCAGTTCCGGGGTGACGATCTTGACGACGTGACGGCGACCCGGAGAAGTAGGCTTACATTTTACGATTGCCATTTAACTGGACTCCTCTTACTCGGCAGCGCCGCCCATGAAGTCGATGTCTTGACCCGGAACCAGCGTCACATAAGCCTTCTTCCAATCGGAACGACGGCCCATGCGAGCACCAGTACGCTTGGTCTTGCCCATCACGTTCAGGGTGCGAACAGCTTCAACTTTTACTTCAAACAGTTTTTCAACTGCAGCCTTGATTTCCGCCTTGGTCGCGTCAGTGGCAACCTTGAACACGATGGTGTTTTGCTTTTCAGCCACCATGGTGCTCTTCTCAGAGATGTGCGGAGCCTTCAGAACTTTCAGCAGACGCTCTTCACGGATCATGCCAGCATCTCCTCGATTTGCTTCACTGCGTCGGCAGTCATCAATACCTTGTCGAAAGCGATCAGGCTAACCGGGTCGAGGCCAGTCACATCGCGCACGTCAACCTTGTACAGGTTACGGGCGGCCAGGAACAGATTCTCATCGACTTCCGGAGTCACGATCAGCACATCGGCCAGGTCCAGACCCTTCAGCTTGGCTACCAGATCCTTGGTCTTGGGAGCATCGATACCGAACTGCTCAACCACGATCAGGCGCTCTTGACGTACCAGCTCAGACAGAATGCTCTGCAGAGCGGCGCGGTACATCTTCTTGTTCACCTTCTGGCTGTGGTCCTGAGGACGCGCAGCGAAGGTCACGCCACCGGAACGCCAAATGGGGGAACGGATGCTACCAGCACGGGCACGGCCAGTACCCTTCTGACGCCACGGCTTCTTACCGCCGCCAGACACTTCGGAACGGCTCTTCTGAGCGCGGCTACCTTGGCGTGCGCCGTTGGCATAAGCCACAACTACCTGATGGATCAGGGCTTCGTTGAACTCACGCCCGAAGGTAGTTTCGGAAACTTGAAGAGCGCTCTGGGCGTCTTTCATTACCAATTCCATTACTATCTCCTCAGACGTTACGCTTTGACGGCGGGTTTAACGATCAGATCGCCGTTGGTTGCGCCAGGAACTGCGCCTTTAACCAGCAGCAGATTGCGTTCAACGTCGACACGAACCAGTTCCAGGGATTGAACGGTGATCCGTTCGTTGCCCAGATGACCAGCCATCTTTTTGCCCTTGAATACCTTACCCGGGGATTGGTTTTGACCGATGGAACCCGGAACGCGGTGCGAACGGGAGTTACCGTGGGTCATATCCTGAGTGCGGAAGTTCCAGCGCTTAACAGTACCGGCAAAGCCTTTACCCTTGGAGGTACCAGTAACGTCTACCTTTTTAACGTCAGCAAACACGCCAACGTTCAGCTCAGCACCAACGGCTACGTCGGCCGCTTCGCTTTCATTCAGACGAAATTCCCACAAACCACGACCAGCATCGACGCCGGCTTTAGCAAAGTGACCTGCTTCAGCCTTGGTCAGGCGGTTAGCCTTCTTGGTGCCGGTGGTAATCTGGATGGCAACATAGCCGTCGCTTTCCAGAGACTTAACCTGAGTCACACGGTTTGCTTCAACTTCGATAACAGTCACCGGGATGGACACGCCGTCTTCAGTGAAGACGCGGGTCATGCCCAGCTTGCGACCTACAAGACCGATTGTCATTGTTATCAACCTCTATTCCGTAATTAACCCAGGCTAATCTGTACATCGACGCCAGCGGCCAGATCCAGACGCATCAGGGCGTCAACGGTCTTGTCGGTGGGCTCAACGATGTCTACCAGACGCTTGTGAGTGCGGATCTCATACTGATCACGTGCGTCTTTGTTCACGTGTGGAGAAATCAGTACGGTGAAGCGCTCTTTGCGAGTCGGCAGCGGGATAGGACCGCGTACCTGGGCGCCAGTGCGCTTGGCAGTTTCAACGATCTCCGCGGTGGACTGGTCGATCAAACGATGATCAAAAGCCTTCAGGCGGATACGGATTCTTTGGTTCTGCATGGACCAGAGCTCCAAATGGCAAAAAGAACATAAAACCAAACCGACCAAACCCCATTGAGGTTGGTGGCTGATTTCAAACATTTCCCTTCCAATCGAAGGGACTGTGGAACCAGCGGTAGATATTCCACCGTGGCCGAGCCCGCAGGCTCTGCTTAGCCAGATTGGCAAGCCCGTGCATTATACGGATCCCTTGCGCCGTTGCAAGGGGTTATCTGCTGCTTTATTCAACAATCCGAGGCCCAGCAGCAGACTCTTCCACAGCGACATTCGCCCTACTGAAAAAAGGGGGCTAAGCCCCCTTCGTGTAGCGTTTTTCCGCGTGACGCACCGACCGTTACAACTGACGGGCCGCGAGGCGGGACTGCGCCTCGGCCAAGGCCGCCGCAATCTGATCCGGCGCCACGCCGCCCTTGGCCACCCGCTTGCCCAGGGTGGACTCCAGCGACAGCACAGGATAGACATCCTCAGCCATGACTGAGCTGAACTGCTGCAGCTCGGCCAGGCTCAGATCTTCCAGTGGCTTAGCCACCTGGATGGCATAGACCACGGCCTCACCGACGATATGGTGGGCCTCGCGGAACGGAATGCCCTTGGCCACCAGGTAATCGGCCAGTTCGGTGGCATTGGCGTAACCGCCCTGGGCCGCCGCCAGGGTGCGTGCCTGATTCACCTTGATGTCATCCAGCACCAGAGACGCCATGTCCAGGCAGTCGTGCCAGGTGTCCAGGGCATCGAACAGCCCTTCCTTGTCTTCCTGCATGTCCTTGTTGTAGGCCAGCGGCAGCGCCTTCAGGGTCATCATCATGCCCATCTGGGCGCCCACCACCCGACCCACCTTGCCACGGATCAGCTCCAGGGCATCGGGGTTCTTCTTCTGCGGCATCAAGGAGGAGCCGGAGGTGACCTTGTCGGACAGCTCGACGAAGCCCGCCTCACCGGTGTTGTAGAAGATGAGATCTTCGGCAAAGCGCGACAGGTGGATCATGGACAGGGAGGCACAGTTCATCAGCTCCACCACATGATCCCTGTCCGCCACCGTGTCCAGGCTGTTGCGGGTCGCCCCGGCAAAGCCCATGTCCAGTGCCAGGGCCTCACGGTCGATGGCGTAGGCGGTGCCAGCCAGGGCGCCGCAGCCCAGCGGGCTCAGGTTTAGTCGCGCCAGGGCATCCTGCAGCCGGCTGTAGTCGCGCTCCAGCATCTCCACATAGGCCAGGGCCCAGTGGGCGAAGGTGACGGGCTGGGCACGTTGCAGGTGGGTGTAGCCCGGCAGTACCGTACCCTGATGAGCATCGGCCACCGCCACCAGCTGCCGTTGCAGGCCGTGAATGGCCAGCAGCAGCTGGGCGCCCTGGGTCTTGCACCAGAGCTTGAGATCCGTGGCCACCTGGTCGTTACGGGAACGGCCGGTGTGCAGCTTCTTGCCCAAATCCCCTACCCGCGCGATGAGCTGACTCTCCACCCAGGAGTGAATGTCCTCGGCGTCCGATTGCAGTATCTGCTCGGGATCGGCCTGCACCTGGGCCAGCAGATCCTGCATGGCCGCCTCCAGCTTGCGCTGTTCCTCGGCGGTGAGTACCCCCACCTTAACCAACGCCCGCGACCAGCTGATGGACCCCAGCACATCCTGCTCGGCCAGCCGATAGTCAAACGGCAGTGAGTCGTTGAATTGTTTAAACCGCGTATCAGCCGCCTGGCTGAACCGTCCGCCCCATAAGGCCATGGCGCTTCTCCAAATCTGTCTGTTCAAGAAATGACGACTCCCGCCAGGGCAGGAGTCGTTGGATTACTGGCGCCCCTGAGGGAGCGCTGGCTGACCCGGCTTACTTGCTCTGCTCCTTGAGGGCGCGGATGCGACTGGCCAGGGTGTAGAGACGGATGAAGCCTTCGGCGTGGCTCTGGTCGTACACCTCGTCGGCACCGAAGGTGGCGAAGTCTTCGGAGTAGAGGCTGTTGACGGAACGCTTCTGCACCGCGGTCACCGAGCCCTTGTACATCTTCAGCACCACCTCACCGGAGAGATCTTCGGCGATGGCGTCGGCAGAGGCCAGGATGGCCTTGCACAGCGGGGTGAACCAGCGGCCGTCATACACCAGGTGGGAGAACTCGGCCCCCAGCTTCTCGCGCCAGGCGCGAGTGGTCTTGTCCAGCACCAGCTCTTCCACCGCCCGCAGGGCAGCCATCATCACGGTGCCACCGGGGGTTTCGTAGCAGCCACGGGACTTCATGCCCACCAGCCGGTTTTCGGTGATGTCGATACGGCCGACGCCATGCTTGGCGGCACGCTCGTTCAGGGTCAGCAGCACCTCGTAGGGCGACAGGGCCTGGTCGTCCACCGCCACCACTTCGCCTTGGGCGACGGTCAGCTTGACGTACTCGGCCTTGTCCGGCGCAGCTTCCGGATCCACGGTCCACTGCCATACAGCGGCGGAGGGTTCGTTCCAGGTGCTTTCCAGCTCGCCACCTTCGGTGGAGATGTGCCAGGCGTTGGCATCCCGGCTGTAGATCTTGGTGATGGACGCCTTGCAGGGAATGTTGCGCTCGGACAGGTAGTTGAGCAGCTCTTCCCGGGAGCGCATGGTCCAGATCCGCCAGGGGGCGATCACCTTCAGCTGCGGCGCCAGGGCGGCCACGGCGCCTTCGAAACGCACCTGGTCGTTGCCCTTGCCGGTGCAGCCGTGGGCGATGGCATCGGCGCCTTCGGCCATGGCCGCTTCCACCATGGCCTTGGCGATCACGGGCCGCGCCATGGAGGTTCCCAGCAGGTAGGTGCCTTCGTAGATGGCGCCGGTCTTCAGGGTCGGATAGACGTAATCCTTGACGAACTCGTCCTTCAGATCCTTGACGATGCACTTGGAGGCACCAGAGGCCAGGGCCTTTTGCTCTACCCCTTCCAGGTCATCGGCCCCTTGCCCCACATCGGCCACGAAGCAGATCACTTCACAGCCGTAGTTTTCCTTGAGCCAGGGCACGATGGCAGAGGTATCCAGACCACCGGAATAGGCCAATACAACCTTGTTGATGCCTTCCATTTACTTGTCTCCTTGATTGATCAGTGTGTGGAGGATGGCGTTCTGGGCATGCATGCGGTTCTCCGCCTCATCCAGGATGAGGGAGGCCGGCCCGTCCATCACTTCCGATGTAATTTCCAATTCCCGGTGCGCCGGCTGGCAGTGCAGCACGTGGCGAATGCCGGTCTTATCCAGCAAGCCCTGGTTGATCTGATAGGGCATGAACTTGTCTTTTACCGTCTCCAGCGGGGTGTTGTCACCCATGGAAACCCAGGTATCGGTGTAGACCACATCGAAGCCCTTAATATCCTCTACCTGGTCGGTGACCGCCAGACGGGCACCGCTCTTTTTCGCCAGGTCCAGAGCCTGATTGAAGATCTGTACGTCCGGGCCGTTGCCCTTGGGGCAGACGGCGGTGACGCTAGTGCCCAGCAAGGCCCCCAGGATCAGCAGGGAGTGGGTCACGTTGTTACCATCGCCCAGGTAGGCCAGCTTGACCTTGGAGAGATCGTCATAGTTCTCGGCGATGGTCATGAAGTCGGCCAGCGCCTGGCAGGGGTGATAAAGGTTGCACAGGGAGTTCACCACCGGCACGCTGGCGTGATCCCGCAGCTCGATCAGCGTCTGATGGTCATAGACCCGCGCGACTATCCCCTCGCACCAGCGTGACAGGTTGCCGGCGAAGTCCTTGACGCTCTCCCGCTGCCCCATGGCGCCGTTTTGCTGATCCAGGTAGACCGCATGGCCCCCCAGACGATTGATGCCGATGTCAAAGGTCACCCGGGTACGCAGGGACGGTTTTTCAAACAGGGTGACCACACTCTTGCCGGCCAGGCTGGTGCGGTAGGCTGCCGGGTCGGCCTTCATGGCGCGGCCCAGGGCAATGAGCCCGAGCAGCTCATCCTGAGTGAATTCCATTGACGTTAACAGGTGACGCATTGCTCTCTCCTTATTGCTTTAAAACGAGTGTGGCGCTCAGGCCATGACCTTGGTCCCCACGGCGCCGCCCGCCAGCAGGCTGGACAGCTGCTCGGGATAACGCCAGCTGGCCACGGCGATGGGCCGGCCCAGGGTGGCGGCGGCGTGCAGGGCAGCCCGCACCTTCACTTCCATGCCGCCAGTGATGACCCCCTTGGCGATCAACTCTTCGGCCTTGGCCTGGCTCATCTCGGGGATCAGTTGGCCCTTGCCATCCAGGATGCCGCTCACATCGGAGAGCATCACCAGATCGGCGCCCAGCAGCTCGGCGATGGCGGTGGCCGCTTGGTCGGCGTTGACGTTCATCAGATCGCCCTGCTCCGTGATACCGATGGAGCTGATGACCGGCATGCAGCCCATGTTCAGCACCGCCTGCACCAGGCTGGCCTCGTTGGGCTGACACTCGCCCACCGCGCCCAGTTCAGGATCCAGCTGGGTGACCTTGCACATGGCGCCGTCCGCCAGACACAGACCCACGCTCTTGATGCCGTGGGCGATGGCCTTGGCCATCATCTGCTTGTTGGCGGTGCCCGCCAGGGCGCCGGCGATCAGCGGAATATGTTCAAACGGGGTGACCCGCAGGCCGTTCTTCTTGGTGCTCTTGAGCCCCAGGCCCTTGAGCAGATCATCCACCAGGCAGCCGCCACCGTGCACCAGCACCAGGGGTCTATGGCTGTCATTGAGGAACTGGGTCAGGCCGTCGAACAGGGCGGTCAGGGCCTCGTCGCTCTCCAGCAGGGTGCCGCCCAGTTTGATTACCAGGGTGTTGTTCGCCATCGTATTCTCCAATCAGATGAGGCCAGTGGTCTGGTCAAAGCCGTAATTGATGTTGATGCACTGCATGGCCTGGGATGAGGCGCCCTTGAGCAGGTTGTCGATGGCGGAGCCCACGATGAGCAGACCATCCTGCAATTGCCAGTGCAGGTCGCAGAAGGGCCGACCGGCCACACTGCGGATAGAGGGCCACTGGGCGCTCAGGCGCACCAGCGGCTGGTGACCGTAGGCGGCCTGATAGGCGGCATCCACCTGCTCGGCGGTCACACCGTCCGCCAGCTGCACATAGAGGGTCGCCAGAATGCCGCGCACGAAGTTGCCCAGGTGCGGCTGGAACACCACGCTGGTGCCCAGGTGATGGCTGATCTCCGGCTGATGGCGGTGGTTGAACACGCCATAGGGATTCAGGCTCACCTCGCAGAAGCTGGTGCCGATGGCGGCCTTGCGACCGGCGCCGGACACACCGGACACCGCATTGATGATGGGCTTGCTACCGGCCTGGATGAGCCCCGCTTCTTGCAGCGGCTTCAGGGCCAGCAGGGAGGCGGTGGGGTAGCAGCCGGGCACGGCGATGAGTTCGGCCTGCGCGATGGCGTCGGCATTCCACTCCGCCAGACCGTAGACGGCCTTGTTCAACCACTCGGGTTGGTTGTGGGCAAAACCATAATACTGGTCATAGAAGCCGGCCTGCTCCACCCGGAAGGCGCCGGAGAGATCGAATACCTTGATACCGGCGGCCAGAAACTGGGGCGCCAGATCCATGCTCACCTCGTGGGCGGTGGCCAGGCAGACCAGATCGGTGCCCGCCATGGCCTCGGCCATGCCTTCGTCGGTCAGCGGCTGCACCGGCAGGTCGATCAGGCCCAGGTATTGGGGATGCAGGGCGGAGAAGGCCTTGTTGGCATCCTGGCTGTTGGCGGAGACGTACAGCCCCTTGAGCTGCAGCTGAGGGTGGCCCTGAACCAGGCCCGCCAGATCTGCGCCGGCATAGCCACTGGCGCCAATGATGACCACGTTAAGCATCTTGCTATTCTCTATCTCGCTACGAAAACCTGAAGGAAGCGGGTCGCCTCGAAACGGGGCTGGACAGGGCATCCTGCCCATGTCAGGGTCGGAGTTTCGTTGTCGCGGCTGCGACACAATTCCGACACACAGTTGCCACTATTTCTTTACCGTGCCGACCAACTCGATTAATTTAATATTTATGCACTGATTTTGCATTTGTATTATTTACCAGATTCACCGCCGGCCCGCAAGGAGCAGTTATGTCCAAGCTAGATTTTTTTCAAATGTATCGGGATATCATCGCCATCCCATCCATCAGCAGCACGGATCCTGCCTGGGATCAGAGCAACCAGCAGGTGATTAATCTGCTGGCGGACTGGTTTACCGGACTGGGCTTTGCGGTGGAGGTACAGCCGGTGGCGGGCTTGGCGGGCAAGTTCAATCTGGTGGCGACCCTGGGCCAGGGCAGTGGCGGCCTGCTGCTGGCGGGGCACACGGATACGGTCCCCTTTGATGCTGACCGCTGGAGCAAGGATCCCTTCAAGGTCACCCAGGAGGGGGATCGCCTCTACGGCCTGGGCACCATCGACATGAAGGGCTTCTTTGCCTTTATTGTCGCCGCCTTGCAGGAGCTGGATCTGACCCAGCTCACCAAGCCCCTGCGCATCCTGGCCACCGCCGACGAAGAGACCACCATGGCCGGCGCCAAGGCCATTGCCGAAGCCGCCAGACTCAAGCCCGACTATGCGGTGATCGGTGAGCCCACCGGCCTGGTCCCCGTCATCATGCACAAAGGCCACATGTCCGAGTCCATCCGCATCACGGGCAAGAGCGGCCACAGCTCAGATCCGGCCAACGGCGTCAACGCCATCGAGCTGATGCATAAAGCCATCGGCAAACTGATGGGGCTGCAGCAAGAATTGAAGGAAAAATACAACAATAACCACTTCAAGGTGCCCTACCCCACCCTGAATTTCGGCGCCATCCACGGTGGGGACAGCCCCAACCGTATCTGCGGCTGCTGTGAGCTGCACATCGACTTGCGGCCCATCCCGGGTGTCAGCCCGGAGGAGCTGGTGGCCTTGCTGCAGGCGAACCTCGGCGAGCTACATGAGTGCCATCCCGGCTGCCTGCACATCAGTCACCTGCATGACCCCATTCCCCCCTATGCCTGCGCCGAGGACTCCCCCCTGATCGCCGAGGCGGAACAGGCCACAGGCCACGCCGCAGAAGCGGTCAACTACTGTACCGAGGCCCCCTTCATCCAGCAGCTGGGCTGCGACACGCTCGTGCTGGGCCCGGGCCACATCGCCCAGGCCCACCAGCCGGACGAGTACCTGGATCTCTCCTTCGTCAAGCCCACCCAGGCTGTGCTGCAGCACCTGGTGCGCCGCTTCTGCTGCTAATTGCCTCAATTGAGCCCGCCCCGCATAAATTTGCAGGTTGGAGCGGGCTCACTATTTGACCTGGCTCACCCATTACGGATAGATTGTTACGTCTGCTGGTGAGGGGCTTCTGTAGTAATCCTCACAAAATTAGGGAAGGACGACTATGAACGACAAGTATGCGGCGCTGCGCGGAAACGTGGGCCTGCTTGGCCAACTATTAGGGAAGACCATCAAGGAGCACATGGGGGAGGAGTTTCTCGACAAGATCGAGACCATTCGCCGCCTGTCCAAATCCGCTCGCAAGGGAAATGCAGAAGATCGTCAACGCCTTCTCGACACCCTGCACAACTTGAGTGATGACGAGCTGCTGCCCGTGGCCCGGGCCTTCAGCCAGTTCCTGAATCTGGCCAACGTGGCCGAACAGTTCCACACCATTTCCCGTCAGGGCGAGGATTACCTGAGTGCCGACGCGCTGGACAAGCTGTTCGTCAAGCTCAAGGCTGCCGACCTGAGCAAGGAGCAGATCCTGCAGGCGGTCACCGATCTCGACATCGAGCTGGTGCTCACCGCTCACCCCACCGAAGTGACCCGCCGCACCCTGATCCACAAGCACGTGCAACTGAACGAATGCCTGGAATACCTGGAGCTACAGGATCTGGGCAACCGTGAGCGTCAGTTCTTCCTGCACCGCATCGAGCAGTTGATCAATCAGGCCTGGCACACCAACGAAATCCGTCAACAGCGGCCCACGCCGGTGGATGAAGCCAAGTGGGGCTTCGCCATGATAGAGAACAACCTGTGGCCCGCCATTCCCGAATTCATGCGTCAGCTGGATGACCGACTGCACGAGGAGTTCGGCCTGCGCCTGCCGCTGGATGCCGCGCCGGTGCGCTTCGCCTCCTGGATGGGTGGCGACCGTGACGGCAACCCCTTCGTCACCGCCAACGTGACCCGGGAAGTGCTGACCCTGTCCCGCTGGGTGGCCATCAACCTGTTCCTCAAGGACATTCAGGAGCTGGTCTCCGAGCTGTCCATGATCGACTGCAGCGCCGAGTTGCGCGCCCGGGTCGGCGAAGGTTCCGAACCCTATCGGGTGCTGCTGCGCTCCCTGCGAGACGATCTGAAAGAAACCCTGCAACACCTGACCACCAAGGTGCAGGGCCAGCGCTCCGAGAGCCGCGACCTCATCACCCGGACCTGTCAGGTACGTGAACCGCTGGAGCTGTGCTACCGCTCCTTGCAGGAGTGCGGCATGAGCATCATCGCCGACGGCCTGCTGCTGGATGTGCTGCGTCGCCTGGCGTGCTTCGGCATCAACCTGAGCAAGCTGGACATCCGTCAGGATGGCGAACGCCACGGCCTGGTGCTGTCCGAGCTGACCCGCTATCTGGGCCTGGGGGATTACGCCCAGTGGAGTGAAGAGGACAAGCAGGCCTTCCTGCTGAACGAGCTCAACTCCCGCCGCCCCCTGCTGCCCCGCGACTGGCAACCCAGCGAAGAATCCCAAGAGGTGCTGGACACCTGCCGGGTGATCGCCGAGGTGGATCCGGATGCCTTCGGCATCTACATCATCTCCATGGCCCGCCAGCCCTCCGACGTGCTGGCGGTACAGCTGCTGCTCAAAGAATGTGGCGTCACCTTCCGCATGCCGGTGGCCCCGCTGTTCGAGACCCAAGCCGACCTGCAAAACGCCGCCGCCGTGATGAACCGTCTGTTGTCCGTCGACTGGTATCGCGGTTATATCCAGGGCCAGCAGTACGTGATGATCGGTTACTCCGACTCCGCCAAGGATGCCGGCATGCTGGCCGCCAACTGGGCCCAGTACCGCGCCATGGAAGAGCTGGTGGCCATCGCCGAGCGCGAAAGCCTCAAGCTCAACCTGTTCCACGGCCGTGGTGGCACCGTGGGTCGTGGCGGTGGGCCGGCTCATCAGGCCATACTGTCGCAACCGCCGGGATCCCTGAAGGGCGGTTTCCGGGTCACCGAGCAGGGCGAGATGATCCGCTTCAAGTTCGGTCTGGCCAAGGTCGCCATCACCAGCCTCAAGCTGTACACCAGCGCCGTGCTGGAAGCCAACCTGTTGCCGCCGGCCAAGCCCAAGCAAGCCTGGTGCGATCTGATGGAGCAGCTGGCCAAGGTCTCCTGCGATCACTACCGCAGCATCATCCGTGGCGAGCCGGACTTTGTGCCCTACTTCCGCGCTTCCACCCCCGAGATGGAGCTGGGCAAGCTGCCCCTGGGTTCACGTCCGTCCAAGCGCAAGCCCAACGGCGGCGTCGAATCCCTGCGCGCCATTCCCTGGATCTTCGCCTGGACCCAGAACCGCCTGATGCTGCCCGCCTGGCTGGGCACCCACGCAGCCCTGGAGCGGGCCATGGCCGATGGCCACGAGGAGCTGCTGCGGGAGATGAGCCGGGAGTGGTTCTTCTTCCGCACCCGGCTGGAGATGCTGGAGATGGTGTTCCTCAAGGCCGACCTGGGTCTGTCCGAGTACTATGACCACCGCCTGGCCCCCGAAGCGCTGTGGCCCCTGGGTCAGCGCCTGCGGGAAGAGCTCAAGGCCTCCATCGCCGCCGTGCTCAAGCTGCGGCCCCAGGGTGGTCTGCTGGATGATCAGCCCTGGATCAAGGAGTCCATCAAGCTGCGCAACCCCTACACGGATCCGTTGAACATGCTGCAGGTGGAGCTGCTCAACCGCTCCCGCACCGATCCCGACTCCCTGCACCCGGAGATCGATCAGGCCCTGATGGTGACCATCGCCGGGATTGCCGCCGGTATGCGCAATACGGGCTAGTCCTGTCACAGCAAGGCCGGGGGAAACCCCGGCCTTTTTCTTTGCCTGCGTTACCTCTGCCCACATCACAATGGAGAATAGGCGTATGACCCCTGCTATCCGTTATCTGCAAATGAGCCAGATCCCCTTCGACAGCCACAGCTATCACTGCGAGGTGAGTGAGGACTTCGGTCGTCACGCCGCCGACCAGCTGGGCCTGCCCGCCGAGGTGGTCTACAAGACCCTGCTGATCCACCAGGAGAAACAGGTGGTGGTGGCCGTCATTCCGGTGGACTGCCACCTCAACCTCAAGGAGGCCGCCAAGGCCGCCGGGCTCAAGAAGGTGGAGATGCTGAAGCCCGCCGATGCCGAGCGCCTCACCGGCTACAAGGTGGGGGGCATCAGCCCCTTCGCCCAGAAGAAGAAGCTGCCCACCCTGCTGGACAGCCGGGCCCTGGCCCAGGAGAAGATCTTGGTCAGTGGCGGCAAGCGTGGCCTGTCGGTGGGGCTGACCCCGGCGGATCTGGTGCGCAGCCTCGGCGCCACCGTGGCGCCCATCGCCGAATGACTCTCAGCCCTGGTAACGCCGCCGGTAGTGGGCGGGCAGACAGCCCACCGGTTCACGGAAGCAGCGGGTAAAGCCGCGCTGATTGGTAACCCCAGCGTCGGTCGATGTCCAACCCCCGGCCATAAAAAAGCCCCTGCAGTGCAGGGGCTTTTGTCTTGGGGCTCGGGCTCAGAGCGCCGGGGTGAAGGTGGGGGCCTGACGGGGCTGGGCCACCTGCTCGTAGCCGTAGGCCAGGTTCAGCAGGGTCTGCTCGTCAAACTCCCGCCCCAGCAGCTCGATGCCCACCGGCAGCGCCGGGTCGGTATCTGCCATGCCGGCCGGCAGCGTCAGGGCCGGGAAGCCGGAGAAGGGGCTCAGGCGGTTGTTGCTGCCGGAGGTGGGCGAGGAGCCCAGCGCCGGTGCCAGCCCCAGGATGCTGGGATAGACCAAGGCATCGAAGGGTTCGCCCTGGGAGACCCCGGCCTCGCTCAGGTTCTCCAGCGCCTGCATCAGGGCACCGCGCACGACTATGGGTCGCTCGATCAGGTTCAGCTGATAGTCGGTGTTGGCACTCTGATCACCACAGAAGGAGCCGTAGAAGGTGAAGGTGGACTGGTTGCGGGTCTCGTACTCCAGGCTGTCGGCCACCGCCTGGAAGCTGGTGTAATGGCCATCCAGTTCGTTGGACCAGGCGCTGAGGTAGCTGGTGAGGTCGTTGCAGAACTCGTAACGGGAGACACTCTTGTAGGTGGACAAGATGGTGTCCAGGTTGGGGATGGTCACCTCCTCCACCAGGGCACCGGCCGCGGTCATCTTCGCCAGCGCCGAGTCCAGCACCGCCTGCACCGCCTGGTTCTCTTCCGACTCGCCATCACCGAACAGGGCCCGCACCACGCCTATGTGCGCCCCCTTGAGGGCGGTGGCGCTCAGGCCGCTGGCGTAGCTGGCAGGCACACCCGTCACCTGCTGGTACTCGTAGGCGGAGGCCACCAGGGGGGCATCGTACTCATAGCTGTTGCGCTGGCCGCTGTCGCTGGCGCTGTCGTAGCCCACCAGGGCATCCATCACCAGGGCACAATCTTCCACGGTACGGCACATGGGGCCGGCGGTGTCCTGGGTATGGGCCAGGGGCACCACGCCATCCTGACTCACCAGCCGCAGGCTGGGACGCAGCCCCACCAGCCCCTCCAAAGAGGAGGGCACCCGAATGGAGCCGCCCGTGTCCGTACCCAACCCCACCATGGCGAAGCTGGCGGCGATGGCGGCGCCGGTCCCGGCGGAGGAACCGCCCGGCCCCTTGGTCTGGTCATAGGCATTCTTCACCTGACCGCCCACCGAGCTGCTGCCCTGGTAGCCGAAGGCGAACTCATCCAGGTTGGCCTTGCCCAGTATGATGGCACCTTGCTCGCGCAGCCGCTTGACTATGTAGGCATCGTCCTCCGGCTGACTGTGTTGCAGGGCCAGACCGCCGGCGGAGGTGGGCATGTCGGCGGTGTCGATGTTGTCCTTGAGCAGGACGGTCACACACTGCAACGGCTGCATGCTCTCGCCAGCAGCCAGCGCCTCATCCTGCTCCCTGGCCGTGGTCAAGGCCTCGTCGCTGACGCTGATGACGCTGTTGAGGGTCGGACCGGTTCTGTCATAGGCCGCAATCCGATCGATATATTGCTGCACCACGGCCTCGCAGCTGGTGGTGCCGGCCGTCAGGGCGGCGTGCAGTTGGGCTATGGTGCCCTCCACCGGGGAAAATTCGGCAACCACCGGATTCGCGGATTCCTTGCTGTCACCACAGCCGGTCAGCAGCGCGGCAACCACCAGGCTGGAGAGCAGGGTCTTGGACGGAAGAATGATCATGTTGCTCCTTGCAATCAAATGACGTCACTCACGTTCGGCAACCAGTTCGCCGACGTACCTGAGGCGGCCATCGCAACGAGCGTGCCAGTTAAGGGCGGTAAGCGGATGTGGGGAGAGTGTCAGGGCAAGTTGAGCAAGGAGCACAGGCGTCATAGGGCAACCTGCATAAGGTGTCGCTGTAAATCACATCGGTTGTAAACTACAGATATAAAAAGAAAAACCATGCAAATATAGAGTGATTGCTCGATTTTGGTGTCGCCGCCTCGCACCAGGGCACCAACCCGCATCAGCTATCCGCACCTTGCCGTCTTCCCCGTGCAAATCCGTCCATCGTCAGAAGATGCAAGCTCAATTGCGCTTTTAAGCGCGCCGGGTAGATTGCTGACAGCTTTCCTGTTGCGCCCGTCCTGGGTCATTGGCCGTATCGGAGTTTCATGTGAGTGGTGACAATGTCTGCATGAGCTGCGGCGCCTGCTGCGGCTTCTTTCGCGTGTCGTTTTATTGGGGAGAGGTGGAAGGGGAATACCAGGTGCCCGAGGCGCTGGTGGAGCCGCTGCCGCC
This sequence comes from Pseudaeromonas paramecii, assembly GCF_039540575.1. Classification (NCBI taxonomy): domain Bacteria; kingdom Pseudomonadati; phylum Pseudomonadota; class Gammaproteobacteria; order Aeromonadales; family Aeromonadaceae; genus Pseudaeromonas; species Pseudaeromonas paramecii. Next base: position 21,003 of record NZ_BAABFC010000021.1, on the reverse strand, counting down.
ATTTCGCGGCTGCATGCTGGGCACCAACCAGGCCCAGCCGCGCTGTGTGGCCTTGACGGGCACCATAGGCGAGGCGGTGAGCTGCACCATCTACCCCAACCGCCCTTCCCCCTGCCGGGAATTTGAGGCCGGGGATGCCGAGGGCGCCTGCAACCGGGCTCGGGCGGCCTACGGACTGCCGCCCCTGCCCTGGCTGGCCCAGGCCATTGCCGTGGTCAATCAGCCGGCGTCGCCGGCAACGGCAGGCTGATGCCCCGCGCCTGGAACACCCCCTGAGCGGTGAGCACGGCGTTGATCACCACGGGGAAGCCGGCGTAGGCCACCATCTGCAACATCACCTCGATGACCTGCTGCGGCGAGCAACCGACGTTCAGGGCGCCATGCACATGCACCGCCAGCTGGGGCTGGGCATGCCCCATCACCGTCAGGGCCGCCACCGTCGCCAGCTCGCGGCTGGTCAAATCCAGCCCAGGGCGGCTATAGAGGTCGCCGAAGGCAAATTCCACTATGTAGCGGCCCAGATCCGGTGCCACCGGCGCCAGGGCCGCCATCACCTGCTCGCCGGCGGCACCATCGATCTCGGCCAATTTTGCCCAACCGGCGGTAAAACGTGCGTTGTTCATTGCTCAGACTCCCTTGGATGACATGACAGCCTGAGGGTAAAACTTCGAGTTCACTCGAGATCAAGGGCTTTTTCTTGCTGGCGATACCAGGCGATCTTCTGCTCCAGGGCCGCCAGGTGCGCCTGCTGTACCGCCAGGGCTTCGGCCAGCTGCAGCGCATGGCCCTCCAGCAGCTGCCGCCGGGCCGTCAGGCTGCCCTCCCCGGCCAGCCGCAGGGTGGCGTAGTGCTGGATCTGGGCCAGAGGCATGCCGGTGGCCTTGAGCCGCTGGATGAAGCCCACCCACGCCAACTCCCGCTCGCCGTAACGGCGGTGCCCCGCCGGGGAACGATTGACGGGCGCCAGCAGGCCGATCTGTTCGTAGTAGCGCAGGGTGTGCACGCTGAGCCCGGTGCGCCGGGCAAACTCCTGTATCCTCATGACGTCTCCGGCAACAGGCTGTCCAGAGCCGACCGCCCCTGGTGCTTGTGGGCATACATGGCCTGATCCGCCCGTTTGAGCAGCCCAGCCAGGCTGCCATCGCCACGCTGCCACTGCCCCAGCCCCAGGCTCAACCGCACCGGCAACACCTGCCCCTGATAGTGCAGCGGCTGGCAGGCAAAACAGCGTTGCAAGCGCTGCAGCAGGGCACTGGCCTGGGCTTCGTCTGTATCCGGCAGCAAGATGAGGAACTCATCCCCCCCCAGGCGGTATGCCCTATCGTTGATCCGTCGCCGGGCGTCGATGAGCCGCGCCACATGGCGCAGCATGGCATCGCCACACAGGTGGCCCTGGGTGTCGTTGAGCTGTTTGAAGCCGTCGAGATCCAGGGCCAAGGCCGCCAGCGGCGCCCCACGCTGAGCCCGGGCCAGCAGCTCGCCCGCCTGGTTTTCAAATGCCCGCCGGTTCAACAGGCCGGTGAGGCTGTCGGTGGTGGCCTCCAGTTGCGCCCGCAGCTGATCCTCCCGGGTCTGCTTGAGCCGGTCGGCCAGTGCCAGGGACATGAGCACCCCATCCAGCACCAGCCCCAGATCCAGCGCCTTGTAGCCCAGGTAGCTGTAGGGCAACACCCCCATGACGGTCAGCGCCGTCACCAGGGTGCCCAGCAGGCCGCTGGCCGCCCCCAGCAGGAAGAAACGGGCGGAGCCGTTGCCGCGCCACCAGGAATAACAGCCCACCAGGCAGCAGTAGCTGCTGGTCAGGCTCGACAGCAGTATGGCCAGGTGCACATGGGTGGCATAACCCAGCACAGGTGACAGCAGCGCGATCCCCAGCAACCCCCATATCAGCCGGCGGGTCAGCCGGCCCAACCGGCGGTGGCGCTGTGCCAGCCCCAGGAAGGAGCGGGTAAACACCAGGCCGGTGATCAAGAAGGCGAAGATGGCGCCGGACTGCATCCAGTCCTGCCAGTCCGGATGCTGGGCGAACAGCAGGGGGAAGGTGTAGTTGTTGTAGGCGGCGTTCATCAGCAAGAAGCTGCCCAGATACCCCACGTAGGCCAGCTGGTAGCGCCCGCCGGCGGTAGGAAACAGCAGCAGGTTGAACAGCAGCAGGCAAAGGATGGCGCCATAGATGAGGCCGGTGTGCAGGCTGCGCGTCCCCTGATCCAGCAGGAAGTCCCGCTCCGGCATCAGGTTCAGGGAGACGATGAAGGGATCCGGCGTCTGCACCCGCAGGTAGAGCAGGCTGTCACCGGGAGGCAAGACCAGCCGCTGGTTGGGGGGGATCAACGGCAGGCTGCGCCGCTCAAACGGCAGGCCATTGCCGAGGATGAAGCGGGTCAGCTGCCCATCCGCCGCCAGCAGGTAACCGTCGATGCGATGCAGCCAGGGGGCGTCCAGCCAGAGCAGCCGTGTCAGGGAGTGGGCATCGGGATTATTCAGCGGCACTCGAAACCAGTAGCTGGATCGGGTGAAGGGCCGGCTGAACACGGGCCAGCCCACCGGGGTGAAGGCCAGGGCCGGCAGGGCCCTCACCTTATCGAAGCTCAGCTCGCCACGGGTATCCTCCAGGTAGGCCGCCGCCTCCCCCAGACTGAACTGCGCCGGGCGTACATCGAGGGCGGCCCGGGCGTGAGCGCCCAGACACAGCAGCATCAAACACAACAGGCGCAGGATCATAGCTCCTCCCCTCCTGCCCGGGCCGCCCCTTGTCGCGGTGCGCAAGGGTTACAAGGCCAGGCACACCTGCCACAGATCCGCCTGTACCGCAGCGGCCGTCACCTCGCGCCCCGCGCCGGGCCCCTGGATGATGAGCGGCGCCAGGCGGTAGCAATCGGTCTCGATGGCAAAAATATTGTCACAGGGCCGCAGATTGGCAAACACATGGTGCGGATCCAGCGCCTCCAACCCCACCCGCGCCGAGCCGTTACGCTCCAGCCGCGCCACGTAGCGCAGTACCTTGCCCTGGGACTGGGCCTCCTCCAGCTCATCCAGCAGGATGTCGTCCAGCTCGCCGAGCCGCTCCATGAACTGTTCCGGCTTCACCGCCTTGAGGCCCGGCGGCACCAGCCCCTTGAGGCTGATGTGCTCCGGCTCCAGCTCGAAGCCCGCCTCCCGCGCCAGGATCAGCAGCTTGCGCCGCACGTCCTGGCCGGAGAGATCCTCCCGGGGATCCGGCTCGGTGAGACCCCGCTGCCAGGCCCGCTCCACCAGGGTGGAGAAGGGCACAGTGCCGTCGTACTGCTGGAACAGCCAGCTCAGGGTGCCGGAGAAGATGCCGCTGATGCCCTGCACCTTCTCGCCGGACTGCTGCAGCATCTGGATGCTGGACTGTACCGGCAGGCCGGCCCCCACGGTGGCGTTGTAGCCCCAGTAGAGCTGGTGGTCGGCGAAACTCTGCTTCACCTTCTGGTAGAACTCGGCCTCGGCCGCGCCGGCAAACTTGTTGGCGGTGATGAGGTGCGCCCCCAGCTGGGCGAACTCGGGGTAGCGACGGCTGAGCTCTGTGCTGGCGGTGAGATCCAGCACCACCAGGTGATCGAAGGGGTGCTGCTCCAGCTGCTGCTGCAGGGTCGGCCAGTCGTAGGCCTGCGGCTCGAACTGCTCCAGCAGGCGCGCCGGATCCAGCCCCTCCTCGCTCAAGACACCGCCGCGGGAGTCGAATACCCCATAGAGGGTGAACTGCAGCGGATGGGCCGCCTCCAGCCGGGCCTTGTCCCGGGCAAACAGCCCCAGCCACTGGCTGCCGATGTTGCCCTTGCCAAACAGCACCAGGCCCACCTTGTGCACCTGATCAAACAGGCTCTCGTGCAGGGCCAGCAGCAAGGGTTCCAGGGTCACCTCGCGGATGAGGGCCACCAGGCTCAGGCCATCCCGGCCGGTCTGCACAAACTCCAGGGGCTGATCGGCCAGCAGACGGTAGAAGCGGTGACACTGTTCGGCGTTGTCGCAGACCCCGGCCCCCACCAGCCCCACCAGGCTGTAGCCCTCCCGCTGGCTCAGGGCGGTGAAGCCGCCTTCGAGCTGGGAGTCCTGCAGCAGGGCGAAGGCGCCGCTGACGGTTTCCAAGGTGTAGGCCAGCCGCAGCAGCTTGCGATCCGCCTGCTGATGGGCGGTCAGCGGCGACAGCTGATGGCGGGCCAGCAGGGCCTCTATCTCCCCCACTGCCTCGGCATAGGGCACCTGGGGCAGGATCTTCAGCTCGATGAGGGCCACCTGCTCCACCGAGGTGACGATGCGGGCGCCCTTCACCAGGGCCTGCTTGCGCAGTATGTGGGTGGCGCCCCCCTCCGGGTCATAGCTGCAGCGCAGGCTGAGGCGCTGGCTGCTGGCCAGCAAGGGCTGCAGGGTGCGGGAGTGCAGCACGGGCGCCCCCAACCGGGCCAGCTCGTTGGCCTCGGCCAGCGAGAGGCGCTCCAGCAGACGGGCCGCCTTCACCTGACGGGGATCGGCACTGTAGACCCCGGCCACGTCGCTCCAGATGGTGGTGGCTTCGGCACCGGCCAGGGCACCGATCAGGGTGGCGGAATAGTCGGAACCGTTGCGCCCCAGCAGCAGGGTGCGCCCCTGGGCATCGGCGGCGATGAAGCCGGTGATCACCACGGTCTGCTGGCCCAGCCGGCTCAATTGTTCGGTGAGGCGCTGGCCGGAGACCGCCACGTCGACCCGGGCCAGAGCGGCCTCCTCGGCCAGCAGAAACTCGCGGGCATCCAGCCAGGCGGCCTGATTGCCCCGCTCCTCCAGCAGGGCGGCCAGCAGGCGGGCGGACCAGACCTCGCCGTGAGCCAGCACATAGTGGCGCTGGTAACTGTCCAACCGGCTCTCCAGCAGCCGACCGATCTGCTGCAGATCCGTCATGAGCTGGCTGCTGAGCCGCTGGCGGCGCTCCCCGTCCAGCAGACCGTCGATCAGGCCCTGCTGGTAGCCCTGCAGGGCGGCGAGGGCATCGGCGGCGGCATGGTCGCCGCTGGCCACCAGCTCCATCAGCTCCAGCAGCCGGTTGGTGGTCTTGCCGGCGGCGGAGACCACCACCAGCGGATGCAGGCCGGCCTGCTGTTCGATCAAGCCGGCGACCCGCCGATAGCAGGCGGGATCCGCCAGACTGCTGCCACCAAACTTATGGACCTGACGGCCCTGGCTGCTTTCCTGGATGGACATGGTGTTACCTCGTTACCACTGCAAGTTGTTGACTATCAGGCGCCCAGCGCCGCCACGGCGGCGAAGCCGCGCCGCAGATCTTCGACCAAATCGTCCGCATGCTCAATGCCGATGGACAGGCGCAGCAGCTGATCCGAGATGCCGGCCACCTTGCGCGCCTCCGGATCCATGCCGGCATGGGTCATGCTGGCCGGGTGGGCCACCAGGCTCTCCACCCCACCCAGAGACTCCGCCAGACAGAACAGCTCCAGGGCGCCGAGGAAAGCCTCCAGCTGGGGTTGGCTCACCTCCAGCTCGAAGCTCAGCATGGCGCCGAAGCCCTGCTGTTGCCGACAGGCGATCGCGTGTCCCGGGTGACTGGGCAGGCTGGGATGATACAGGGTCTTGACCAGGGGTTGGGTCTGCAGGAAGGCCAGCACCTGCTGGGCGTTCTCCAGGTGGGTGCGCAGTCGGGGCGCCAGGGTACGCAGGCCCCGCAGGGTCAGGTAGGCATCGAAGGCGCCGCCGGTCAGCCCCAGGCAGTTGCCCCACCAGGCCAGTTGCTCGGCCAGCTCCGGGGTCTTGGCGATGGCCACGCCCCCCACCACATCGGAGTGACCATTGAGGTACTTGGTGGTGGAGTGCACCACTATGTCCGCCCCCAGGGCCAGGGGTTGCTGCTGCAGCGGCGTCAGGAAGGTGTTGTCCACCGCGACGGTGGCGCCCACCGCCTGAGCCTGCTGGCACAGCTTGGCCACGTCCACCACCCGCAGCAGCGGGTTGGAGGGGGTCTCGATCCAGATAAGCTTGGGCCCCTGGGCCAAGGCGGCCTGCCAGGCGGCATCGTCACCCTGATCGACGAACAGCACCCGATAGTGGCCCTTGGCCGCCACGTGCTGGAACAGGCGGTAGGTGCCGCCGTAACAGTCATGGGGCGCGATCAGCAGATCGCCGGCATTCAGCAGGGCCGTGGCCACCAGGTGGATGGCCCCCATGCCGGTGCCGGTCACCACGGCGCCGGCACCGCCTTCCAGGGCGGCCAGCGCCTCCGCCAGGGTCTGGCGGGTGGGATTGCCGGAGCGGCTGTAGTCGAAGGCCCGCTTCTGGCCGTAGCCGGCGAAGGTGTAGTTGGTGGAAAGGTAAATCGGGGGCACGACGGCACCGTGCTGGCCGTCGCTGGCGATCCCCGCCTTGACGGCGTGGGTCTGAGGTTTGAACTGAGCCATGGCACTCCTCGCGTTGGCTGGCGGCATTGCGCTCACCTTACGTGAGGGCAAAAAAGCCGTCAATACTTCTAGACGTCTAAAAGGCTTTGCCTATGGATTGCCACGACAAACCATAAGGGTTAAACTTGCTGCCCATCCTTTACGACCGCAGGTAGAGCATGAAAACCGAGTGGAACGGCGATTACGTCAGCCCTTATGCCGAGCACGGCAAGAAGAGTGAGCAGGTCAAGAAGATCACCGTCTCTATCCCCACCAAGGTGCTGAAGATCCTCACCGACGAACGCACCCGCCGCCAGGTCAACAACCTGCGTCATGCCACCAACAGCGAACTGCTGTGCGAAGCCTTTTTGCATGCCTTCACCGGCCAGCCCCTACCGGGCGATGAAGACCTGCGCAAGGACAGACCCGACGACATACCCACCCAGGCCAAGGAAATCATGCTGGCCCTGGGCAAGCCCATCGAATCCTACGACGACTAGGCCGGCGGTTCGCCTGCCGACTGTGCCTGCAGATAACCCAGCGCCAGCAACAGGGCGGCCACGCTGCGGGCATTGTTGAAGTCCGGCGCCGACAACAGCTCCTGTGCCCGGCTTAACGGCCAGGTCACCAGCTCCAAGGGCTCCGGCTCGTCCCCTTCCCGCAGCTCGGGATAGAGATCCCTCGCCAGCAGCACCGTCATGCTGCTGGCAAAAAACTCCGGCACCAGATTCAGGGTCTTCAGGGCCACCAGCTCACGGGCACCGTAGCCCGTCTCTTCCATCAGCTCGCGGTTGCCCGCCTCCGGCGCCGTCTCCCCGGCATCGATCAGCCCCTTGGGAAACCCCAGCTCGTAGCTGTGGGTGCCGGCGGCATATTCACGCACCAGCAGCAGGGTATCGTCCCCCAGCAGAGGCACCAGCATGACGCCGCCGCGATGACCGCCCGCCATGCGTTCGTACACCCGCTCGGCGCCATTTTCGAAGCGCAGGTGCACCGCCTCCACCTTGAACAACCGGCTCTCGGCCACCAGCTCGCGCTTGAGGACATCCGGTTTGACTCTGTGCTGTTTCATACCCTGGTTCGGCATATAATCGCCGCCTCTTGCCCCGTGGGGCGATTAAAACAAACTTGCACAAGGAATACCATGTTAGCCTGGCGCCACATCGACACCGTCCTGCTGGACATGGACGGCACCCTGATCGATCTGCACTTCGACAACCACTTCTGGCAGCAGCTGGTGCCGGCGCGCTGGGGGGCTGCTCGCGGGCTGGATCTGGAGGAGGCCCGGGCGGCCCTGGATCCTGTGTTTGCCGCCGTGGCCGGCACCCTCGACTGGTACTGTCTGGACTACTGGCGCGACACGCTCGGCCTGGACATCCTCGGCCTCAAGCAGGAGATAGCCGAGAAGATCCGCTGGCGCCCCGACGCCCGTCCTTTCTTGGAGGCCCTGCGGCTGAGCGGCCGTCGCTGTTACCTGTTTACCAATGCCCACCCGGACAGCCTGGCGCTGAAACTCAAGCGCACCGGGCTGGATCGTTATCTGGACGGACTCTACTCCACCCATGGCTTTGGTGTCAGCAAGGAAGATCAGGGCTGTTGGCAGGCACTGCGGCAGACGCTGGCCTTCGACCCGGCCCGCACCCTGTTTGTGGATGACTCGCCCCGCATCCTGGCGGCGGCAGGCGAGTTCGGCATCGGCCACCGGCTGGGGATACTCAACCCCGACAGCCAGCGGCCACGCCAGGTGATGGCCGACGTGCCGGGGATCTGCGATTACGGCTGCCTGATCCCCGCGCTGCTGGCCAATCCGGTCAGAGCCGACCGTTGACGTTAAGGGTCACGACGCCGCGGCTGTCCGGGCGTCCCAGCATGGCCAGGGTACTGCGCATGTCCGCCGGCATGGCCGGCCCCGGGGTCAGCTTGCCCTTGAACTGGTAGCGGCCATCCCAGCCCCACTCCCCTTCACCGCTGAGGCTCAGGCTATCGCTGCTTTGTTGCAGTTTGCCGATGAGCTTGCCGCCACGGCAGCTTAGGGTCAGCACAGGCTCGCCCAGAGGCAATTCACCCGCCGGGGTCAACAGGCTGGCGCCACGCCAGCGCAGGGTGCCCTTCACCGCCTCGCAGCCCTTGGCCGTCAGGCTGGCCTCCGGCAGGCTCAACTGCAGCTGACCGCTGCCCTGCAATGGGATGGGCAGCGGCAGGCGGGGCACCAGATCCTCGGCATCCAGGCTGACTTGCCAGCCCTCCAGGCTCAGCTGCCCCCCCAGGCCAACGCTGGCCACCCCCTGGCCGTTGAGCCCCTGGCGGCGGCCGAACTCCAGCTCCAGGCTGGGGGCGAGCCACAACAGACTGGTGACCGGCAGGTGCCAGCGGACACGATCCAGCTGCTCGGGGCCCCAACGCAGTCGATCCACTTCGCCACGCCACAAGGAACCCTGCACCCCCTCAAGCCGCAGGGGCGCCGGCAACGGCAGGGCATTGACCACCGCCTGGGCCGGCAGCTGGGCCAGCAGGAAACCGAGATAACACAAGAGGCTCAGCAGGCCACCCAACCACCATGACTTCATGAACGGCGCTCCAGAACCAAACGTCTCACCTTCACCTCGCCCTTGATCTCCGGCAGGGCCGCCAGCTCCAGCGCAGCGACGGTGACGCCATACTGCTCCTCCAACTGACGCACCCACTCCAGCCAGCGATCAAACGGCAGGCGCTCTATCTCCACCTGCACCTGGCCGGACAGGGACTGCATGCGGGTCAGGGTGATCTTGGCCCGGCTGGCGCTCTGGTTCACCACCGACTCCAGTGACCCGGACAGATCCACTTTGGCGCCGCCCTGGCGCTGCAGGCTGAGCACCCGCCCCCCCTGCTCCTGCATCCAGGCCAGGGTGGCCTGTTGCTTGGCCACCCGCGCGCGACTCGCCTCCAGACCACTCTGGAAGGGCTGCCACAGCCCCCAGTAGAGGATGGCCAGCAGCAGGGCGCCGCCGCCCAGCAGCAGCAGGCGGCGTTCCCGCTCGCTCAGGGTCTGCCAGCGCTGTATCCATGTCTGCATCATGACTTGCTCCTCAGGATCAGGGTGCCGGTGACCCGATTGCCCTCGCTGCGTAGCTCGGCCGGTTTCACCTCAAAGGTATCCGCCACCTGGGCCCGGAAACGCTCGAAACTGTCAAAGCCGGCGGCGGACATCTGCATGCGCAGCTCCTGCTGCTTGCCGTCGTAGCGCAGGGTCAGAGGGCGCAGATCCGGCAACTTGGCCAGCACAGGATGCAGTTGCTGCAGCATCTGCAGCAGCCCCTGCTGGCCGGCGGCCCCCTCCAGCACCGCCAGGTGCTGTTTCAGCTGACTGCGCGGATCAATGAGCCGCTTGTCTGCCGGGAACAGCTGACGGTAGACGCCGTCGATCTGCACCTTGAGGGCCTGCTCCTGCTGCGCCAGTTGCCAGCGCTCGCTGCCCAGATTGGCCAGCACCACCAGCAGGCAGACGCCGGCGGCGATGGCCACCTTGCGCCAGGGCTGCCACAGGCGAGCCCATTCCGGTTGCCGGCGATGGGCCCCGGTGAGCAGGTTGGCCCGGTTGCCCAGCACACCGGCTGCCAGCAGCTGCATGGCCAGCACGGGCGGCTCGGCCTGCCACTCACCCGGCGCGCCGTCCGGCACAGGGCCATAGCTGGCGATCCTGGGAGTCGGATCGATGCGCACCAGCAGGGGATCCAGCCAGTCCGGCTCCACCACCATGCCGGCACTGGCACTGCGGCGGATCAGCCACTGTCCCTCCAACGGCACGGCGCTCCAGCGATCGTCCTGCCAGGGCAGACAGAGCACATCCGGCAACAGGCTGCGGGCTTGCAGGCCCGTCTCCGTCAACCACGCCAGCCAGCTGTCCATCCGCTTGTTTTCCACCGCCACCAGATCCACCTGCTGGCCCTGCTGCTCCAGCAGTACCAGGTGCAGGGCGTCCACGTCGGAGGCCAGCTCCTCTTCCAGCAGGTAGGGCAGCGCCTTGAGGGACTGACGGGTCAGGCGGCCCGGCACCGTCACCTGGCGAAACGCCAGGTCGGCGGCGCTCACCAGCACATGCAGCGGCCGACCGCCGGCCCGCTCATGCAGCTGGTTCAGGTGCGCGGCGCCGGGCAGCACGCCGCTGGCGATGACCTCATCCCCCGCCGGATCCCAGACCAGCCAGGGAATGGGGTCCCTGGCCTGGCTGCCCAGCCGAATTACCACTATTTCGCTCACTCCAGCCCTCCGTATTGCCGGCGGATCACTTTCAACTTGTTGGCATCGGTCCGCATAAACAGGCTGCGCATCAGCAGGCGCCGCTCGTCGGTTCGATATTCGATCAGGGCATCAAAGTAATTACTCTTGATCGTGATGACATTGCTGGGCTTATCCCCCAGGCCACTGAGGTTGGTGATGGCCTCCTCGGCCAAAAACTCGCTGGTGGTGTTCCAACCGTCCGACGACCGCTCCTCAATCAGCTTGCGAGCCTCATCCACCTCCAGCCGCTCCAGGAACAGGGCAGACAGCAGGGGCGCCTGGGCGGGCCGCAGAGTATTGACGTTCACCGCCAGGCTGGTGGTGGGCAGGGCACAGATATAGGGCTCCAGCCGCCGGTATAGCTCGGCGCTCACCCCCCGCACCGCCCGCAGCTCGGTGACATCCTGCATCAGGGTGTTGCCCGGCAGGTAGGGTACCGGCAGCCCCTCGTAATAGCTGTCCTCGGCACCGTTGCTGGAGACCAGATCACTGTCACTGTCGATCCAGTCCCGCAGGGCCTCGGTGATCTGGGTGGCGGTGAAAGACTCCACATCCAGGGCCATCAGCAGATGCCGAAACACCTGGGCCTCGTAGGGCAGGTTGCCCTCGCCGTCGTCGTTGTCGTCCACGCCCGTGGTGCCGGCATTGATGCCGTTGAGGTTGTAACAGGCTTGGCCATCCCGCACCTGGCCGGCCAACTGGTCACCGTTATCCAGCGGAAACACCTGGCCGTCGGTGGCCCAGTACTGGGACAAGTCCGTCTTGTTGGGCTGATCCTTGATGTCCTGCAGCAAGGTTTTGGCCACCAGGGCCTCGCCGCTGCGCACAAACCAGTAACCGGAGAGGCTCAGCTGCTGGGCGGCGCTGCGCTGCATGGCCAGAAAGAAGCGGCTGCTCATGTTACCGGCCACCAGCATCATCAGCGCCAGGATCAGCAGTACCACCAGCAGGGCGACGCCGGACTGCCGCCTCATGAGCCGCTCTCCACCAGGGTGAACACCCGGCGGATGCTGCCGTAATCCTCCAGCTCCAGGGTGACCTCGATGCCGGTGGGCAGGCGGCTGGTGTCGCTCCAGCTCTCCAGCCAACGGTTTTGCCAGTAACGCAGCTTAAAGCCGGTGACCCGGCTCAGCAGGCTGGCTTCCTGAGGCTCGGTGCCGATCACGGGATCCGGGAACAGGTAGCTGAGCCGCTGCAGCTTACCCTCCATGAGGCGAAAGCCCACCCACTGCAGGTTGGAGCGAGGGAGCTGGGCGCCGGGGTTGAGCCAGCCGGTATGCACGAAGGCGACGGCATCTCCCTCGCTCTGCAGTTCGGCGGCATTGACCCGGATGACCTCGGTGCTGGCCTCCCCGGACACCCGAACCGGCCGCGGCACCGCCTGCTGGAAGTCCCGCGCCAGCACGGCAAACGCCCGCTGCACCTCTCCCATCCTGCTCACCTGGGTGCGGGTCACCTCATCGTTACGCAGCACTCCCTGCAGCACCTGATAGGCAGCCAGGCTCATGCTGGCGAAGATGGCGATGGCCAGCAGCACCTCCAACAGGGTGAAGCCCTTAGCGGGCTGGTGGTTATTGATTGACATAGCTGCGCAGGGTCACCAGGGGTGACTCGTCCTTCTCCTCGGCCCGCACCTCTACATCCAGGGCACGGAAACTGTCATCGGCGGTCTGCACCCCCTGCCAGCGCCAGTACCAGGTGCGACCGGCCATCTCCTCCTTGCCGTTGACCCAGCTCAGGCTGGGCCACTTGCCCTCCAGGCGCCGTTCGGCCATCTGGTTGTCCGCCACCCAGTTGGCAAAGGTGCGACTCTCCAGATAGCCCAGGCCACTCACCTGGTCACCGGCACTCTTCACCAGGGCCAGGCCCGCCACGGCAAATACGGCCAGGGCCACCATCACCTCCAGGAGCGTCATGCCGGCCGCTTTCATTTATCTGCCGCCTCTATCTCATCACCCTGCAACAGGGTGAACTGGCCCAGCTCGTCGGCGCGGATCTGCCGCGTCTGGTCGGCGTCGGCCTCGACGCTGCTCAGCGTCAGGGAGAAGGGGGTCACTTCACCACCGGGTAGGAACAGCACTTGCGGATCCGCCTGCTGCCCCTCGGGCAACACGCCCCAATCCCGATCGGAGGAGACCAGCCGGCTCTCCTCGGTTTCCAGCTGCAGGCCCCCTACCGTCAGACTCAGGCTCAGGCTGTCTCCATAGTCCCGTTTGGCCGGGAACTTGCCCTGCTCGTAGGGCACCCACTCCAGGTTGTTCCAGTCCAGCCCCTGATCCAGGGGCGCGGCACTGCTGACCGCACCCTGCGCCTCGGCGCTGGTCTTGGTACGGCGGATCAGAAACTGATAGCCGTGCTCATCGACCCGCAGCCCCAGGGTGCGGCCTTCCAGCACCGACTGCTCGGCAGCCAGCTGCACCGTGGCCAGCAGCCGCTCGCTCTCGCTGCGCAGATCCTGCACCTTGCCCTGGGACCCCATGCCGGGCAGCGACAGTATGGCGATGCCCACGGCACAGCCGAGGATCACCACCACCAACATGATTTCAATCAGGGTGAAGCCCGTTTGGCGACGCGGCATGGATCAGTTATCCGCCTTCTCGCCGTCCAGGTTCCAGTTACCTATGTCGTCCTCGGTGCCGGACTCACCATCGAGTCCCATGGAGAAGACGTCAATCTTGCCGTGCTCGCCCGGGCTCAGCATCTGGTAGGCGTTGCCCCAGGGATCCATGGGCAGACGCTTGATGTAACCATCGTCACGGTAGTTGCGCGGTGCCGGATCCGACTCGGGTTTGGTGACCAGCGCATCCAGCCCCTGTTCCGTGGTGGGGTAACGGCTGTTGTCCAGCTTGTACATGTCCAGGGCATTTTCCAGCGCCACTATGTCGCTGACCGCCTTCTGGCGATCCGCCTTCTCCTTGTTGCCCATCAGATTGGGCACCACCAGGCTGGCCAGGATGCCGAGGATGACGATGACGACCATGATTTCCAGCAGGGTAAAGCCGCGCTGACGACGAGTTTGCATAAGGGTCTCCCGATAGATGAATTACTGACTAACCATATTGTTGAGCTGCAGTATGGGCTGCAGTATGGACATGACGATAAAGAGCACCACTGCGGCCATGCCCACCACCAGCAGCGGTTCGAAGACGCCCAGGGCCATGTTGACCTGCCCCTCGAATTCCCGATCCTGGTTGTCCGCCGCCCGGGCCAGCATGCTGTCCAACTCGCCACTGCGCTCGCCGGAGGCGATCATGTGCAGCATCATGGGGGGGAACAGCTTGGTGTTGTCCAGGGCCGCACGCAGGCTGGTGCCTTCCCGTACCCGCTCGGCGGCTTCCGCCAGCTTGGCCCGGGCAAAGTCGTTGGCCAGCACCTGGCCGCTGATCTTCATGCCTTCCAGCAGGGGCACGGCACTGGAGTTCAGGATGCTCAAGGTACGGGCGAAGCGCGCCGTGTTGAGGCCGCGGCTGACCCGGCCGATGACCGGTAGGCGCAGCAACAGGGCATGATAATGGATGCGGCGCTCCGGCGCCTTGTTCCACCAGGCAAACAGCAGACCCAAGGCCGCCAGCAGCATCAACAGGAACAGTCCATAGTCCCGCAGGAAATCACTGGCGCCGATGAGAAACCGGGTGCTGGCCGGCAGCTGCTGCTTCATGTGAATGAACTGCTCCACCACCTTGGGCACCACTGAGGTGAGCAGCACACTGATGACGCCGATGGCCACCAGGGTCAGCACGGTCGGGTAGATCATGGCCTGCATCAGCTTGCCCTGCAGCTGCTGCCGCTGCTCCGTGTAGTCCGCCAGCCGGTTGAGCACAGTGTCCAGGTGACCGGACTTCTCGCCCGCCGCCACCATGGCGCGATAGAGCTGATCGAAGGCGCCGGGGAAGCCCGCCATGGCATCGGCCAACGAGTGGCCCTCCACCACCTTGCTGCGCACCGCGGCAATCAGGCTGCGCAGGCGTGGCTTCTCGCACTGTTGCGACACCGCCTTCAAGGCCTCTTCGATGGGCAGGGCCGCCGCCACCAGGGTGGCCAGCTGACGGGTGATCAGGGCCAGATCCTTGGTGCCGATACGGGGGCGGAACAGGCTGAAGCTGCGCCCCTCCTGACGGGCCAGTTCACTGGCCTCGTTCACCTCGATGGGGGTCAGCCCCATCTCCCGCAGCTGCTGGCGCACCTGGCGGGCAGAGTCGGCCTCCAGCACCCCCTGCTTCTTGCGACCCTTGGCGTTGAGGGCCTGATAGGCATAGGCGGCCATGGTTAGTCCTCCCGGGTCACGCGCAACACCTCTTCGAGGCTGGTGATGCCGGCCAGCACCTTGTCCAGGCCGTCATGGCGGATGCTGGGGGTATGGTCGCGGATCAGTCGCTCTACCTGCATCTCCCCTTCCCCGGCATGGATGGCCTCGCGCACGTGCTCGTCCACCAGCAACAGCTCGTGGATGCCGGTCCGGCCGCGATAGCCGGTCTGGTTGCAGGCCTCGCAGCCACTGGGGCGGTAGATGACCTGATGGCTGTCGGCGGCCAGCCCCAGCAGCTCTCGCTCCTGGGCGTTGGGTTCATGGGGCGCCTTGCAATGGGGGCACAGGGTGCGCACCAGGCGCTGGGCCAGCACCGCCAGCAGGGAGGTGGAGAGCAAGAAGGGCTCTATGCCCATGTCCCGCAACCGGGTGATGGCACCGATGGCGGTGTTGGTGTGCAGGGTGGACATCACCAGGTGACCGGTGAGGGAGGCCTGCACGGCGATCTGCGCCGTCTCCAGGTCACGGATTTCCCCCACCATCACCACATCCGGATCCTGACGCAGTATGGCCCGCAGCCCTCGGGCGAAGGTCATGTCGACCTTGCTGTTGACCTGGGTCTGGCCGACGCCTTCCAGGTCGTATTCGATAGGGTCCTCCACCGTGAGGATGTTGCGATCCCGGGAGTTGATCTCCGACAGGGCGGCATACAGGGTGGTGGACTTGCCCGAACCCGTGGGCCCGGTCACCAAGATGATGCCGTGGGGCTTGCGGATGAGATCCGAGATATGGGCGCGGTTGGCCACCGTCATGCCCAGCTGCTTGAGCTCCAGCCGCACGCTGTTCTTGTCCAGCAGCCGCAGCACCACCCGTTCGCCGTGGCTGGAAGGCATGGTGGAGACCCGCACGTCCACCGCCCGACCACCGATGCGCAGGGCGATACGGCCATCCTGGGGCACCCGCTTCTCGGCGATGTCCAGCTTGGCCATGACCTTGATCCGCGACACCAGCAGGGAGGCCAAGCGCCGTTGCGGCTTGAGGATCTCCCGCAGCACGCCGTCGATACGAAAGCGGATCACCAGCTGGCGCTCGAAGGTCTCGATGTGAATGTCCGACGCCTCTTCCTTGATGGCCTCGCTCAACATGGCGTTGATCAGGCGGATGATGGGGGCATCGTCGTCGGCATCCAGCAGATCTTCGTTCTCCGGCATCTCTTCGGCCAGGGTGAAGAAGTCCATCTCGTTGCCCAGATCCTCCATCAGCTGACGCGCCTCGGACGAGTCACGCTGATAGCATTCGGTCAGCTGTTCATCGAACGCCTCGCCATCGAGCCACTGCACCGTGAAGGGGCCACCGGCCAACCGGCGCACCTCCAGCATGGCCTCGGGCCGCACGTCATGCCGGCACAACAGCAGGCGGCCCTGGGGCCGCTCCAGCAATATGACGCCCTGATCCCGGGCAAAGGCAAAGTGCAACCGGAAGGCATCCCGCGGCGGCTCGTCCTCGCCCAGGGCGTGAGGCAGATCCCCTAAGATGGCGTCACTCACTGGCTGCCCCCGTCATAGACCGAAGGGCTCAGATTGTCGCCGCCGTATTCCGGCAATATGGCGCTATCCTGAGACGGGAATAGGCTGGAGCCGGCCTCCTTGTCCGCCAGCTGGCGGGCACGGAACAGGTTGTATTTGGTGGAGGAGATGCTGTCGTAGGAGCCGGCGTCGCGCAGTATGGTCGGCCGGATAAACACCATCAGGTTCTGCTTGGACTTGCTGTTGCTGGTGGAGCGGAACAGGTTGCCCAGCAAGGGAATGTCCCCCAGCAGCGGCACCTTGGAGACGGTTTCCGTGGTGCCATCGCTCAGCAGGCCGCCCAGCACCACCGTCTGACCGCTCTTCACCAGCACGGCATTGCTGATGGTGCGGGTGTTGAAGGTGGAGCCCAGATCCGAGCTGGTACTGCTGGTGGAGTCCGCCACGCTGGAAACCTCTTGCTCGATCTCCAACAGCACAGAATCCCCTTCGTTGATCTGGGGCGTCACCTTGAGCTTGGTGCCCACCGTCTTGCGTTCCACCGTGCTGTAGACACTGCCGGTGGATGAGGTCTGGGAGCCGGTGGTCACCGGCACTTCCTGACCTATGTTGATGGTGGCTTCCTTGTTGTCCAGGGTGACTATGCTGGGGGTGGCCAGCAGGTTGCTCTTGGTGTTACTGGACAAGGCGGTGAGCAGGGCGCCCCAGTTGCCGGAATAGAAGCCCGCTGCCAAGCCGTTGAAGGAAGACAGGGATTTCAACACATCGCTGCTGATCTCGCCGTCGTTCTGGTAGTCCAGCGCCCCTTGCACCACGGTACTGGTGGGCAGACCGGTGTTGGTGAACTGGGTACCGCCACCATAGCGGTTAACCCACTGTACCCCCAGGCTCAGGGCATCGCCGTCCTGCACCTCCACTATGATGGCTTCCACCAGCACCTGGGCACGGCGGATGTCCAAACGGGCGATGACCTTCTCCAGCTCGCCCATCACGTCCGGCTCGGCGGTGATCACCAGGGCATTGGTCTGCTCGTCTGCATCTATGCTCATGTTGCTCTTGGCGCTGGTGGCCCCCTTGGCCTGCTGCTTCTCGGACTCGACGGTCTTGCTCACGCCGCCCAGCACGGCCGCGAGATCCTTCGCCTTGGCATACTTGAGGTAGAAGACCCGGGTATTGCCCTGGGTTTCCTGATCCCGGTCCAGCTGGCGCACCAGCTGTAGCACCCGCTGCCGCGACTTGGGTTCGCCGCTCACCACCACGGAATTGGTGCGCTCATCGGCCACCACCTTGGGGGTCAGCACAGAGCTGACGCTGTTCTTGCCATCTTCCTTGGTGAGGGTATTCACCAGGCGGACTATCTCGGTGGCGGAGGCATACTTGAGCTTGACGATGTCCACGTCCTGATCGCCCACCCGGTCCACCCGGCGGACGATATCCACCAGGCGGTTGACCACGGCGGCGCGGCCGGTGATCAGCAGGACGTTGGAGGGTTCATAGTGCACCACGTTGCCGCCGCCGGCGTTGTCGTTGAGCTGACGCAACAGGGGAGCCAGTTCCCGCACCGAGACGTTGCGCACCGGCACCACCCGGGTCACCATCTCGTCGCCCATGCCCGGCTGGCCATCGTCCACCACGGGAATGGCCGAGGTCTTGGCGTCCTTGGCGCGCACCACCTTGAGCACGCCATTGTCCATGGGCACCACGGCAAAGCCATAAACATCCAGCACGCTGAGGAAGAACTGGTAGTACTGCTCGTCGTTGAGCAGGTCATAGCTGCGGACGTTGATCTTGCCGCGCACCGAGGGCTCTATGATGATGGTCTTGCCCAGATTCTTACCGACAGTGTTGATGAACTCTTCGATGTCGGTGCCCTTGAAGCTGGCCGAAAATTCGGCCGCCGGGCTCATGGCTGGGGCCATCAAGACCGCCGCCAGCAGACAGGCGCGCCAGCTTGCCTTACTTCTTGTCATCATTTACCGCTCGACTCCCTGAAATATTCGTTATTGTTGCAGTGACACCGACAGGCTCTGCTGTACGCCATCGCGCTCTATCGTCATTTCCAGCTGGCCAACCTCTTTCATCTGCTGCATGGCCTGCATGGCCTGCGCCGGATCCCGCAGATCGTAACCATTGATATTGAGCGCCAGGTCATTGGGTTGCAGCCCCAGGCTGCCGAACAGCTCCGGCTTCTTGCCGGGATTCAGACGATAGCCCTTGAGCACATTGTCCTCCCGCACCGGGGAGATGGTGATGTAATCCAGCAACTGTGCCGGATTGTCGTTGATATTGTCCCGCAGGTCGGACAGATTCTCCTCCTGCGGCCGGCCCGGCGGTGGCGGCATGCTGCTGCGGGGCGCGGTGGCGCTCTCCGTATCCAGCATCAAGGTCTCATCACGCCCCTGATTGTCGATGATGATCCGATCCGGCAACACGGCGCGCAATTTGGCCGGGGTACCGTCAATCTTGTCACCAATAAGATAACTGGCCTGATTGCTGCCCTGAGCCACGATGGCAATGGAGCGCTTGGGATCCGTGCTGGCCAGCAGCCCGGTCAGGGTAATGTTGAGCTTGGTTTTGGGGGCCGACAGGCTCACCTGCTCCGGCGGGAGCAGCTCGCCCCCCTGGGCCGCCCCCGAACGCGGTTCTGGCTTGCCAAACAGTGCCAAGCGTTGCAACGGCCCCAGATCCAGGCGCTCGGGGCCCTGCCCCACCTGTGCCGCCGGCGCCAGCCGGACCGGGCGATCGGCGGTTTGCAAGCCAGGCCACCAGCGCCAGGTCAGCTGGGCCAGTTGCTGGGTACAAAGCAGGATCAGCAGCCACATGCTTATTTGGCTCCAGCGGGAAAGGGACACCCACCCAAACAACGCCAACAGACTCTTGTACTGCTCCATGCCTCATCCTTTGTAAAACGTTCAACCCACCACCGACACAGGGTCGGGCGGCTGTAGCCGGGTATTCTCACCCGGGCCCTGGCCGCTGACAACCCATTGAGGGGGACAGGGATCTAATTCCTGACACAAGGGCGCCCATTGGACTGTTATAATCCGCCAATATGACGTTCATTCTGGTTAAGCCTTGAGATTTCAGCATGCCAGCCCCACATAACGACGACGATGGCCTGCGCCTGGACAAATGGCTCTGGGCCGCCCGCTTCTATAAGACCCGAGCCCTGGCCCGGGCCATGATCGAAGGGGGCAAGGTGCACTATAACGGTCAGCGCGCCAAACCCAGCAAGCAGGTGGAGCTAGGCGCCCGCCTGAAGCTGTGGCAGGGCGACGAGGAAAAAGAAATCGAGATCCGCGGGCTCAGCGGCCAGCGACGGCCCGCCGACGAGGCCCAGCGTCTCTACCAGGAGACCGCCGACAGCCTGGCCCGCCGGGAGCGCAATGCCGAGGCACGACGCCTGGGCAGCCTCCACTCCCCCAAACCCGATACCAAACCCGACAAGAAGCAGCGGCGGGATCTGCTGCGCTGGAAACAGGGTTAACCGCCAAGATGAGAGACACTATGCACACTCAGGATCAACTGCATCGCTTCCTGTTCGAACACCACCAGGTGCGGGGCGAGCTGGTACAGCTCAACGATACCTTCGGCAAGATGATTGCCGCCCAGGCGTATCCCCTGCCGGTTCAGACCCTGCTGGGGGAGTTGCTGGTGGCCAGCAGCCTGCTAACCGCCACACTGAAGTTCGAAGGCTCCATCACCATACAGGTGCAGGGCAACGGCCCGGTACGCTTTGCGGTGATCAATGGTGACCACCTGCAACAGCTGCGTGGTGTGGCCCGCTGGGAGGGCGAGCTGCCCGCCGACGGCGACCTTCGCACCCTGGTGGGCGAAGGCCAGATCGTCATCACCATCACCCCGGACGAGGGAGAGCGCTACCAGGGGATAGTCGCGCTCACGGGTGACAGCCTGGCCAGCAGCCTGGAAGCCTACTTCGCCCAATCCGAGCAGCTGCCTACCCGCATCTGGATCCATACCGGCATGCACCTGGGTCAACCCAAGGCGGCCGGCATGCTGCTGCAGACCCTGCCCGCCAGCCACGAGGAGCATGCCGAGGACTTCGATCACCTGCAGCAGCTCACCGACACCATCAAGGCCGAGGAGCTGTTCAGCCTGCCCGCCGAAGAGATCCTCTATCGCCTCTATCACCAGGAGGATGTGCGCCTGTTCGAGCCCCAGCCGGTGAGCTTCCGCTGCACCTGCTCCCGGGAGCGCTGCGCCAACTCGCTGCTGCAGCTGGGCGAACAGGAGACCCGCGAGCTGCTGGCCGAGCAGGGCAACATAGACATGCACTGCGACTACTGCGGCAGTCACTATCGCTTCGACGCAATCGACGTTGAAGCCCTGTTCGCCGGCGGCCACAGCAGCCCCTCGCTCCAGTAACAACACCTCTCGTTAGACCAAAAGGGCAGAATTATCTGCCCTTTTTTCATGATCTGACCGACAAAAATGGAATGCTGGATCTTTGAGCAACGTCGCTTTAATGCCGAGGTGGACTGCTAGACTCGGAGCTAGTTGTGATCTCTCTGTAGGTTGTTCACTCGGGGCATTCCCGGAGAATTGGAGGCGCCAACCAAACCAATCAGCC